>NZ_BAAALS010000048.1:0-22416 GCF_039528415.1 Luedemannella helvata | reverse complement strand
ACCGGCGATCAGCATTCTGAGCCGGCGACGTTTGCCGCGAGGCTGGTGGACGGGGACGTCGCTCATGTACGTACTTCCTCCTGGTGGGGGTGGCGGCCGTTGGAACGCAACGGAACGATCACCGGGAACCGTGCAGTCGTGCCCATCGATCGGTTATCGACAGTTTCTCGTGGGAGGAACCACCGAACGTGCCCTTGGATGTGCCGTCCGTAATCTGCCCTGCCTACGCCGACCCCTAACGGGTCAGGCCAGCAGCCCCCATGTATGGCAAGATTACGATGTCGAAAACTTTCGATAATCGATTGATGTGCACTAAGCTTCACCTCCGTCACGATAACTGTCAAGCGTTCACGATGAATAGCTCAGTCGGGCGCGTTCGCCCTGCTGGCCAGGGGTCTGCGCACGGCAATCCGCCGTGCCGCCACCGGGTAAACGGCGGCGGCACGGCGGATGGGCGCGGCGTCCGTGCTACGCCGGCAGTGGCGTCAGAGCGTGAGGTTCTTCTGCTGGACCTGCCACTGCGTGCCGCACAGGCCGCAGTTCGACCCGACGAAGTTCCGGCCGGCGTTCTGGTCACCCTTCAGGCGCCACTTCAGGTAGAGCACCATGACGCGACCGAACTCGCCACCGTTGTACTGGTCGTAGGTGCCGCCGTGTCCGACGTTCAGGTTGCCCATGAACGCGGGCAGTCCGGACGGGAGCTTGCCCCAGTCGTCCATGGCGTTGGGGTAGGCGATGTCGCTGGTCCCACCGATGAAGTACGCGATCGGCTTCGTCAGCCGCCTGAGCTGGTAATCGTTGGCGTCGTTGAGCAGTCCGCTGCTGAAGATGACCGTCGTGGTGATGCGCGCGTCGTTGGAGACCTCGTACGCCTCCAGCCCGCCACACGAGAAGCCCGCCACAGCGATCTTGCTGGTGTCGAGGCGGCCGTAGTACTTGCTGCCCTGCCGGGCGTTCTCGGCAACCGCCCAGTCCATCGACTGCGTGAGCCACGACGCCGTCGAGGAGCCGGAGCCGTTCGGATTGCCATTGGCGATCACCAGGAACCCGTGCGACGCGATCTCGCGCAGGAAGTTGAGCGCCGCCGTGCCGTTGGCCGAGCAGGCTCCCTGGGACCACGCCAGGACCGGCAGCTTCTCGGTCGGAAGGCACTCCGGCCGGTAGATGGTGTGGTTGGGCAGGCTGCCGGACGTCTCATAACCCGCCGGGTACGGACCGGAGCCGCCGCCGGGAGTGGTGCACGCGGGGGGCCGGCTGGTGGTCGGTCCGCTGGTCGGGGCGCTACTGGTCGGGCCCGCTGTGGTGGGGCCAGCCGTCGTGGGGCCGGCCGTCGTGGGGACGGCGCTGGTCACGACCGGGCCGCTGGTCGGCGGCGCCGCCGAGGTGCCGACCGAGCCCGTGCAGGCGGTGCCGTTGAGCGCGAAGTCCGTGGGGACGGGGTTGGTCCCGTTCCACGCGCCGTTGAAACCGAACTGGGTCTCGCCACCGGTGGTGATGGTGCCGTTGTAGCTGACGTTGGCGACGCTGACCTGCGCACCGGACTGGCTGACCGAGCCGTTCCACAGCTGCGTGATCGTCTGCCCGGCACCGAACGACCAGGTGAGGCGCCAGCTGGTGACGGTATCGCCGAGGTTGGTGATGGTGACGTTCGCGCCGAAGCCTCCCGGCCACGCGCTCGACACCACGTAGTTGACCCGACAACCCGTGGCGGCCTGAGCTGCGGTTGTCGTGAGGATGGCGGCCCCGGATGCCAGCACGAGGCTGGCCGCGCAGGCCAGGACGTATCGGGGTCGGAAGCGGGCGTAGTTCATCTCGTTCCTCCGATGGGACGCATAACGAACGAGGTCGATGTTTGCAGATATGCTTACGCCCGTTACGACAAGTGTCAACTTTCGTGATCGCGCCCCGGCTACGGTGAGCGGGCGGTGTCACGCGTCGCGGGTCCCGCCCGATATGCCGAGTGAGGAGTCCTTCGCCAGCCGGAAATGGTTGACCCAGGACGCTGCGGCCGGCCAGTACGGGGTGGCCACCTCGACGAGTCTGGCCTCGGCGAGCGGACCGAGCGCGGCATGGATGTCCAAGAAAGTTTCGCGGGCGTGCTGGCGCGGCCACGGTGCCGGGAGCAGATGCTCGGGGAGGTCGGGGTCGATGAGCACGAGCGAGCGCCAGGAATCCATCACCGAGGTGCGCACGACGAACGCCTGGGCCGTGTCGACCTCACCGGCGTGGACGGCGTCACGCACGCCGCTGTACTGATCGATGAAGGCCCGGTAGGCCGTGGCCAGGCAGTCGAGGTCGTAGGCGGCGGCCGGCCCGTGCGGACCCGACTCCTCGTCGAACTGTGCGCACATGACCGACCACCGGGCGCGCTCCACGTCGGCCAGGATCGCGCTCATCGCCTGGCGCGGCGCCTGCGGTTCGCGCCCGGGCTTGATCCAGACACTGTCGTACAGCCGCACGAATCCGAGAGCACCCAACGTCTTGCGAACATGGTGCCGGTGCGCCTGCCCGGGCTCGGGAAGTGAGAACGCGACGACCGTCCAGTCGCCCGTCCACGGCGGCGGCTCGGCGCCGAAGGTCAGGAACCGGTGCATGTACGCGCGGTGGCTGGCGATCGTCTGCGGTGTGATGTGATACGTCGACTGTCGACCGACCCGGCGGGTGGCGATCAGACCACGGCGGATCAGCCGCGACAGCGCGGAGCGCGCGCTCGCCTCGCTGATACCGAACTCCCGCAGCATGGCGACCACCGCGGCCGACGGGAGGTCAGCCTCCGGCGAGTCGAAGTACTCACCGAGCAACGTGGCCAACAGGTGCTGGGGGTTCTGACCGGCCTGGGGCCTGGGGATGCTGACGCCATCCGGTCCTCGCCCGCTCACCTCGTCAGCTCGCACCACACCGTGGTCGCCGGAACTCACGCCTCCCATACCGGCAGGTCGATCCTGGAGGGGGCGGCCGGGTCATGGGAGATCTCCTGATCAGCCCGGACAGTATCGGCGGCAGTGCCGGCCGGCTGGCCTGTGCCGGGGTTGCGCGCGTAGCGGGGATGCGCGCCGGAGCTGACCTGCACGCCGATGCGGTGCCCCGCGGCGAACCGATGGAAGGCCGGCCACAGGGGCACCTCCACCTCGACGAAGCCGTCGTCGTCGGGTCGCGGGTCGGTCGCGGCGGTGCCGACACTGCCGATCCGGCGGATGCCGTCACACACCGTCAGGGAACGGCCGTCGGGGTGCACATCGCAGATCCGGACGAACACGTCCGCGCTGGCGGCGGTGGACCGGAACCGGATGCGGGCGACCGGCTCCCCCGCGATGACGACCGCGTCTCCCAGTGGAGCGCTACGGAAGACGACGACGTCGGGGCGGCGTTCGTGGTCGCTGTTGTCGATCGGCTCCGCGGCTCCGCCCAGGCTGGGCCCGCCGACCGCGGGAGTCGGCTGGTCAGGGTCGTACGTGTAGCGGGTGCTGCCGCCGGCCGGGCCGGCCGGGTCGAGCAGCCCGGACCCGTGCAGGTGCCACGGCTGCGCCGCCGTGCCCGGCGGTGGCCACGCGGGCAGGTCGTACCACTGCCCGGCCCCGGTCAGATAGGCGCGCACCGGGGCGCGGCGGGTGGTGGGCACGCCGGCGAAGTGTTCCTTGAGGAACGCCACCGACTCATCGACAAAGGGGTTCTCCGGACTGGAGTGGCCCCACGGACCGATCGTCAGCCGTGGCGGGCGGCCGACCGCGGCCAGTTGCGCGTACGTGCGCAGCTGCCAGGGCAGAAAGATGTCGTACCAGCCGGTCGCCATGTAGACGGGGGCTGCGACGTCGGGCACCGACGCGGTGTGCGACTGCTGGGTCCAGAACTCGTCCGTCAGCTCCTCGTGGGCCAGCCAGTCCTGGTACCAGCTGATCGGGCGGCCCGCGACGACGGAGTCCCCATCGGACAGGGGCAGGACGTCGAACGCCTCGCTCAGTTTGCGGTCGGGCAGCAGCGCGAGTCGCGCCCGCACCAGCATTCCGCGTAGGCCCTTCAGATCCATCATGCGCGACCAGCCGAGCGCGTTGGCCAACGAGAAGGCGCCGTTGTCCCAGGTGATGGCGCCGAAGTCGGCCATCGTGACGTTCAGGCACAGGGCGTCGGGAGCGTTGTCGGGATCCTCCCGCCACATCCGTCCGGCGACCGCCCACTGCGCGTACCCCAGGTAACTCTCGCCGAAGGTCGCGACCGTGCCGGTGAACCACGGCTGGCGGCGTACCCACCGGTGCGTCGCCATGCCGTCGCACTGCTCATGCACCTGCGGCACGAACGTGCCGCCGGACCCGTCGGTGCCCCGGCAGCTCTGCACGAGAACGGTGAACCCCGCCCGGGCCAGCTCCTGAGCGACCGGCCGCACGGCCCGGCGCCCGTACGGCGTGCGGATGATGATCGTGGCCAACGGCGGGTCCACGTCGCCGACCGGTGCGATGAGGTCGGCGACCAGCTCGACGCCGTCGTCCATCGGTACGCGCAGGGTGCGCCGCGCCGCCCGGGCAGCGGCCTGCCGGCCTGGTTTCAGTGTGCTGCTCATCGGCCGGCGCCAACCGCTGTGATCATCTGTGCTCCCTCGTCCCCCGATCGGAGGATAGCTTTGGGACAAAACCATCCCGTGTCAAGGGACGCCGGTACCACGGACTGGTTGCGCGCGCTCCATTAAGACCGTCGGCAGCACGCGTTTCCGGGCCGACGTGACGTATCGATAATGCAAAATTGATGTTTTCGGTTTCTGTTATCCAAGGACCCATGCGGTGGTCGCCGAACCACTCGATCACGTGCTGCGCAGACGTGTTTCCAATGAACCGTTATCTCACGTGGACTTTCGCAGTCGCGGGTAAACCAGGGCTGGAAGTTTCACCATCCCGAACCGCGATTCTGATCGACGTCGCGCGGCGCGCAACAGATGCAAGCAAGGCTGGTCGCCGCACCGAAACCACCGCTTCTCGACGCGGATGAACGCGCGCCGCCGCAGCTCTCTCCTTGAGAACCATTGACGCGTATGGCAGCGTCCGCATCCGATGCGGGTCACCGCATTCGACCGCATATCCCACCGTCAGATGCGCCAATGCATACCAGGGATGTTAGCGCTCACATCTCCCCTCGCGACAATCCGTAGGAGGCAACCGCGATGACCGGACAATCTCGGTGGACGCGGACCGCGCCATCGGCCGTCGGCTCGTGGCCGTACCGGCGCGTCCTCGCCGCGGCGCTCAGTCTGCTGAGCGTCGTCGTCCTGTTCGCCGCAGTGCAGGGCGTGGCCAAGGCCGACAACCCCATCGTCCAGACGATCTACACGGCGGACCCGGCGCCGCTGGTCCACAACGGACGCGTCTACCTCTACACCGGTCACGACGAGGACAACTCGACGTGGTTCACGATGAAGGAGTGGCGCGTCTATTCCTCGGCCGACATGGTGAACTGGCAGGACCACGGCTCGCCGCTCAGCCTCGCCAACTTCAGCTGGGCCAGCAAGGACGCGTGGGCCGGGCAGGCGATCTACCGCAACGGCAAGTTCTACTGGTACGTGCCCATGGTCAACCGGTCGACCGGCCGGATGGCCATCGGCGTCGCGGTGGCCAACAGCCCGACCGGTCCGTTCACGGACGCGATCGGCCGCCCGCTGGTGGAGAACGGGCAGATCGACCCGACGGTGTTCATCGACGACGACGGCCAGGCGTACCTGTACTGGGGCAACCCCGACCTGTGGTACGTGAAGCTGAACGCCGACATGACCTCGTACTCGGGCAGCCCGACGAAGGTCAACCTGACCACGACCGGGTTCGGGACCCGTACGGGCGACGCCAACCGGCCCACGCTGTTCGAAGAGGGCCCGTGGCTGTACAAGCGCAACAGCCTGTACTACATGGTGTTCGCCGCGCGCTGCTGCTCGGAGTTCATCGCGTACTCCACGGCGCCGAGCCCGACCGGGCCCTGGACCTACCGCGGCACCATCATGCCGACGCAGGGGTCCAGCTTCACCAACCACGCCGGCATCATCGACTTCAACGGCGGGTCGTACTTCTTCTACCACAACGGGGCACTGCCCGGCGGCGGCGGCTTCACCCGCTCGGTCGCGGTGGAGAAGTTCACCTACAACGCCGACGGCACCATCCCGACCATCACCATGACGACCAACGGCGCCCCGCAGATCGGCACGCTCGATCCGTACGTGCGCCAGGAGGCCGAGACGGTCGCCTTCTCCTCCGGCGTGGAGACCGAGGTCGCGAGCGAGGGCGGCCGCAACGTCAGCTTCATCGACAATGGGGACTGGATCAAGGTCAAGGGCGTCGGCTTCGGTACGGGCGCGTCGTCGTTCACCGCGCGGGTGGCGTCGGCCACCAGCGGGGGCCGCATCGAGCTGCGGCTCGGCGGCGCGACCGGAACGCTCGTGGGCACCTGCACGGTTCCCGGCACCGGCGGCTGGCAGACCTGGACGAGCGTCTCCTGCCCGGTCTCCGGCGCCACCGGCACCCAGGATCTGTACCTGCGCTTCACCGGCGGGAGCGGGTCGCTGTTCAACCTCAACTGGTGGCAGTTCGCCGGCGGCGGGTCGACGCAGACCTCGGCGCCACCGAGCACGTCGGCGCCGGCGACCTCGCAGGTGCCGACCACGCAGGTGCCGACGACCCAGGTGCCGACCACGCGGCCGGTGACCAGCGCGCCCGTCACGACCCGGCAGGCGACGACGCCTGCGGGCGGCGCGGCGTGCAGCGCGGCCTACCGCACCACGAACAGCTGGTCCGGTGGCTTCCAGGGTGAGGTGACGGTCACCGCCGGCAGCGCCGCCATCAACGGGTGGACCGTCCGGTGGACCCTCAGCTCCGGTCAGACCATCACGCAGGTCTGGAGCGGCACGCTCACCACCAGCGGGTCGACCGTCTCGGTGGCGAACGCCTCATACAACGGTTCACTGGGTGCCGGCGGTTCGACGACGTTCGGCTTCCTCGCCAACGGATCGGCCAGCTCGCCGTCCGTGACCTGCACCAGCCCGTAACGCACGTACGGCTGCTCGCCGGGCTCAACCGGCCCGGCGAGCAGCCGGCTTGGAGGGGAACATGGCGCGGTCAAGCGACGGCGCGTCAGCGTTGCAGCCGGACGGGATCGCCCGGCGCGCCGCGACGGACGAGCCAGGCCTCGGTGATGTGGGTGAACATCGCCTCGGCGGCGCCGGCGGGATCGTTCGCGGCGATGCGTTCGTAGATGACCCGGTGGCCACGATTGGACGCCTCGCACAGGGCCCGTTCGGTGCGACCGACGTAGCGGGCCTTGTTGATGACCTGGCTCTCCAGCGACCGGACGACGCCCCGAGCGATGCGGTTGCCGGAGGCTCGCATGATCGTGTCGTGGAAGTCGCGGTCGACCTCCTCGTACGTGACGTGGTCGTGCACGAGCTCGTCCATCCGGTCGACCAGTTTCCGCAGCTGGGCGAGGATCGCCTCGTCGGCGAGGCGCGCGGCGACGTTCGCCATGTCGGCCTCGAGGAGGCGCCGGGTGACGACGACGTCGTCGAGGATGGACAGCGTCGCGTCCTCGCTGATCGTCGCCGCGAGGACAAGTTCGTCGAGCATGTTCCAGCTGGCCGGATCGGTCACGATGGTGCCACTACCCTGCCGGACCTGGACAAGTCCCTTTTCCTGGAGGATCTTCACCGCCTCCCGGACCACTGTCCGGCTCACCGCGAAGGTCTCGCACAGTGCCGGCTCGGGCGGCAGTGATGTCCCCGGCGGATGAACACCACGGACGATCCGGTCGACCATTTCGGCGGTGATCGCCTTAGCCAGATTGGTGGGACGTCGGGTCCACGCCGGAGGCTCGGTGACGCTCATCGCCGATTGTTGCGCTGACCTCATGTTCCCTCCGGATCACCGCCGTGGGCGAGCCACAGCCAGACGATCAGTGTACGGCACAGTGTTGACGGCAGACGTCATACGAGTTACGTTTTCGCCCATCTCGGGACGGCCATCGATCCGTCCCGACACCGCCTAGAGAGTGGGCAGCCATGAAGCACCGCGCATTATGGTCAACCGCCTTGGTCGCGACGCTGGCACTGGCCGGCTGCGGAAGCGCGGCCGGACCGAAATCCTCGGACAACGGTTCAGGCGGCACACTGGTCGTCTGGGACTGGAAGTCCGGCGACAAGACAGCGGCGTCCTACATCGAGAAGGCGAAGGCCGACTTCGCCGCCAAGCATCCGGGCGCGACCGTCGAGTTCGTCGCGCAGCCGTTCGACCAGTACTACACCCTGCTCGGCGCCGCCATCCAGGCCGGTCAAGGCCCTGACGTCATGCTCTTCAACGGGGGCGGCCAGATCCGGGACCGGTCCGCGTCACTGCTCCCGCTGGACGATTACCTCGCCGGCGACCGCGAACGGCTGGCCGGTTGGGACGCCTTCGTCAAGGACGGCAAGGTCTACGCCGCGCCCGTGACCTTGCAGGGACATCCGATCTACTACAACAAGAGCCTGTACGAGAAGGCCGGCCTCGACCCCGACAAGCCGGCCACCACGTGGAGCGAGTTCGTCAGCAACTGCGCCGCCATCACCAGGGCCACCGGCGCCAAGTGCTTCGCGCAGGGGAACAAGGAGGGCATCGGCATCCAGTTCTTCATGTCGGGCCTCGGCTCGGGCGTCCTCACGCCCCAGGAGTACACCGACTGGATCGCCGGCAAGCGCGACTGGCGCTCCCCGAACGTCAAGCGGCTCTTCGCCCTGTGGAAGCAGGTCAACGACGACGGCCTCAACACCGCGGGCGCCAACTCGACAGCCATGTTCAACGACGCGTTCGCCCTGTTCGAATCCGGCAAGGCGGCGCACATCATCGGCCTGATGTCGGACGTGGGCCACTGGAAGGACTTCGGCGAGTTCATCCCGCCCGACAAGGTCGGCGTCATGACGGCGCCGGTCGTCACCGCCGGCGCGGTGTCGAGCCTGGCCTACGACGGCGGCATCGGCTACGCGGTCGCGAGGTCGACCGGGGACCCGAAGCTCGCCGCGGACCTCGTCAGGTCGTTGACCTCTACCGACGCGCTGACGGCGTTCCACACCGATGCCGGCGCGATCGCCTCCGACGTCACGATCGACGTCTCCAAGGGCGGACCGGCCGTCGCCACGATCGTGGCCGACCTCAGGGCCGGCAAGCCCGCCCTGCACGTGGCCCTCTCCTCAAAGACGGTGGACCTCATGGGCCGTCTCTCGCAGCAACTGCTCAGTGGATCCACCACGGTCGACAAGGCGGTCGACCAGCTGGCCGCTTCCGACACCACGGGTTGATCCCGTGCCTGTCCGGGATCGGGTCGCGTCGGTCCGCCCAGCGTCGGCCGGGCGGACCGACGGGGCAGCCGCCGAACGGCCGTCCCGGCGGGGCCGCAGGCAGCTGCGATCCGAGTGGCTCGCGCCGTACCTGCTGGTGGCTCCGGCCATTGTGATCATTGTCGTCCTGCGGCTGTGGCCGCTGGCGCTCGGCGTCAACTTCTCCTTCACCGGGGACGGCGAACGCGACGGTACGGCGGTGGGCCTGGCCAACTACGCCCACCTTTTTCAGGACCCCCTGTTCGTCACCGCGTTGCGCAACGTCGGACTGCTGGTCCTGCTGCTGCCGGTGGCGGTGGCCATTCCCGGCCTGCTCGCCACGTTCCTGCACCTGCGCGTGCCCGGCCACCGGTTCTACCGCAGTGTCTACTTCTTCCCGGCCGTACTCTCGCCGGTCATCGTCGGCGCCATCTTCAACCTGCTGCTGGGGTTCGACGGTCCGGCCGGTCAACGCCGCGCTGTCGACCGTCGGCCTCGGGCCCGTCGACTGGCTCGGCAATCCACGGGTGGCGATGCTGACCGTGGTCGGCGTCCACGTCTGGGCGACCTTCGGCATGGCCCTGGTGGTGTTCCTCGCCGGATTCGCCACGCTGGACAGCTCGCTGCTGGACGCCGCCCGGGTCGACGGGGCGTCGCTGCCGCAGGCCATCCGGCACGTGATCATCCCAGGGCTGTCGCGAACCATCCAGTTCGTCAGCGTGACGACCATGATCGGGATGTTGACGTCCATGTTCGGCCTGCTCTACGTCATGACCAGCGGTGGCCCGGAGGGCTCGACGTACCTGCCGGAGTACTACATCTGGATTCAGCAGGGCCAGATGAACCGGCCCGCCCTGGCGTCGGCCGCTTCGACGGTTCTCTTCCTCATCATGCTGCTGGTCGGGCTGCTGCAGGTCAACCTGCTGCGGCGGGCGGGACGGGAGGACTGATGCCCCGCAGACGGCGCAGCGCCTGGGTGGCCGCCGTCCCGATGGGACTGCTCGCCCTGGCGACGATCTATCCCCTGCTGTTCACCACCAACGTCGCCATGAAGACGCGCCGGGAGTACATCCTGGACCGCTTCTCGCTGGCCGAATCCGTGCGCGGGGAGAACATCGTCACGGCGTGGACGAGCGTCGGCATGGGCCGGTACTTCGCCAACTCCGTCGTCGTGGTGACGTTCGCCGTGGCGCTGCTCCTGCTGTTCGGGTCCATGGCCGGCTTCGCGCTGAGCCAACTACGGTTCCGCGGGTCGTCCGCCCTGTTCCTGGGCTGCCTCGCGGCGCTGTTCATTCCGTTCCAGGTGATCATGGTGCCCCTGGCGCGGGTCATGGCCGACACCGGCCTCATCGACACGTACCCGGGTCTGATCCTGGCCTATGTGGCGCAGTTCCTGCCTTTCACGATCTTCCTGCTGACCAGCTACTACCGCACCGTCCCGGCGGAAATCATCGACGCGGCTCGGATCGACGGCAACAGCGTGTACGGCATATACCGGCGGATCATGGTGCCGATCGGGAGGCCCGCACTGCTGTCCGTGGGCATCCTCAACGCCCTGTTCTGCTGGAACGACGTGCTCATCGCCCTGCTGATGATGCCGTCCGCCGAGCACCGAACCCTCATGGTCGGGGTGACCTCACTGCGCGGGCAGTACTCCGCGGACATCCCGACCTTCGCCTCCGGAGTCCTCGTCGCCGCGGTGCCGGTACTGGCGATCTACCTGTTCCTCCAGCGCCAGATCGCCGACGGTGTCACCGCCGGTTCCACGAAGGGCTGACATGCGCATCACGGGATATCGAACACTTACGACCGTCCAGGGATGGGGCCGCCCGGTCGGCGACGCCAACGGTGTGTTCGCCGACGGGATCACCCAGGTGCCGATCGTGCTGGTCGACACCGACGAGGGCATCACCGGGGTGGGCCTGGGGCCGCACGTCGAGATCGAGTCGGTCTTCGCCGCGATCGAGAACGAGGATCCCCGCGCGGTGACCGCGCTCTACGACCGCATGCTGCGGCAGACCTTCAAGGCCGGCCACGCGGGCCGGGTTTTCGGCACGATCGGCGCGCTGGACACGGCCCTGTGGGACATCAAGGCGCAGGCGGTCGGCCAGCCGCTGTGGCGGTTGCTGGGCGGCCGGGACCGGACGGTTCCCGCGTACGCCTCCGGCCTGTGCATCGGCCTGTCCGATGACGAGCTGGTCGCGGCGTACCGCGAGTACGCCGACCACGGGCTGCACGCCGCGAAGATCAAAGGCGGGCTCGACGTCGAGCGCGACCGGCACCGCCTGACCCTGGTGCGCGACGTCCTCGCCGGATCCGCGGCCGGGACCCGCCCCGCGCTGATGCTCGACGCGAACGAATGCTGGACCCGCAAGCAGGCGGTTCGGCACGTCGCCGAGATCGAGCGCGTCGTCGACCTCACCTGGATCGAGGAGCCGGTGCGGCGCTGGGACGCGGAGGGCCTGGCCGCCGTCGGCCGTGGCGTGCGCGCGTCCGTGGCCACCGGGGAGAACCTCACCGGGCTCGAACAGTTCCGGCCCCTCATCTCCGCCGGGGCCGTTGACATCGTCCAGACGGCCGCCGTCTGGGGCGTCACCCACTTCCTGCGGGTCGCCGCCCTGGCGCACGCCCACGACCTGCCGGTCAGTCCGGTCGGCAACGTTCCGATCGGACTGCTGCACGCCGCGACCTCCGTGCCCAACCACCTGGTCAGCGAACTGCAGGACCTGCGCCCGCCGACCGGGGTGACCCTGGACCTGCGCATCGAGGGCGGCGGGTTCGTCCTCGGCGACTCGCCAGGTCTCGGGATCACGGTCGACGAGCCTGCGATCGCCCTGGCGCGCCACCGACCGGGCGTCACGACCGCCGAGGGACCCAACGTCCGCCCGGAACGCGCCGGGCAGCGCCTGCTGGCGGTCGCCCGCGACCTGACCACGGTCGACAACCGCCCGCACCCCTGAGGGAGGACGCATGCACCGCGCGCTCTACGCGGGTGACCGGGCCGTCCCGGCGGGGCAGATGACCCACAAAGACCTCACGGCGATTCGTTATCGGGGAGCCGCCGCGCAGGTCGCGGACGCAATCCATTGACCTCCATGAAATCCCATCGTAACGTCGGACGTCTTACGTATAGCGATTTTCCGCCATTGAGGTAGGGAGCGCAGGGATGTCGAGACGAAGATCGATCATGGGGTCAGTCGTGGCCACGGCACTGCTTGTGACCGTGACCGGCGTGCTGGTACTCAAAGAGGCCGTCGGCGGCGGCGCGCCGAGCGCGTACGCGGCGACCGCCGGTTGCGGCAAAGCTCCGACGCTGACCAGTGGTCAGCGCTCGATCCAGACCAGCGGCAAGAGCCGCAGCTACATCCTGAGGATCCCCGACAACTACGACATGAACCGGCCGTACCGGTTGATCTTCGGGTTCCACTGGCGGGGCGGCACCGCCAACGACGTCGACTCGGGCGGCACCGACGGCTACAACTGGTCGTACTACGGCCTGCGCGCGCAGGCCAACAACAGCACGATCTTCGTCGCCCCGCAGGGGTTCAACAACGGCTGGGCGAACTCCGGCGGCGAGGACCTCGTCTTCGTGGACGACCTGGTCCGCCAGATCCAGGCAGCCCTCTGCGTCGACACCACCCAGCTGTTCGCCCTGGGTTTCAGCTACGGCGGCGGCATGAGCTACGCGATCGCGTGCGCCCGGGCGACCGTCTTCCGGGCGGTGGCCGTCTACTCCGGCGCGCAGCTCAGCGGATGCGACGGCGGCACCCAGCCGATCGCGTACATGGGCTTGCACGGCCTTCAGGACAACGTTTTGAACATCTCGAACGGGCGGTCGCTGCGCGACCGGTTCGTCCGCAACAACGGCTGTACCGCGCAGAACCCGCCCGAACCGGCGGCGGGAAGCCTGTCGCACCGGGTCACGGCCTACACCGGATGCCGGTCGGGATACCCGGTCGTCTGGGCGGCGTTCGACGGCGGCCACACGCCCGGCCCGATCGACGGATGCAACTGCGACGGCTGGCGCACCTGGACCAAGGACGAGGTCTGGAAGTTCTTCACGCAGTTCCAGAGCGGGCCCTCGACCCCACCGACGAGCGGCACGCCCAGCACGTCACGGCCACCGACCTCCGCGCCGGCCACCTCGCGGCCGCCCACGACACCGGCCTCCGGCGCCTCGTGCACGGCCAGCTTCCGGACGGTGAACTCCTGGCCCGGCGGCTTCCAGGGCGAGGTCACCGTGACGGCCGGCAACGCGGCCATCAACGGCTGGACGGTCCGGTGGACCCTGGCCAGCGGCCAGACGGTCACCCAGGCATGGAACGGCACGTTGACCACCAGCGGCTCGACCGTGTCCGTCGCCAACACCACCTACAACGGGTCCCTGTCGGCCAACGCCTCGACGACGTTCGGCTTCCTCGCCAACGGCACCGCCACGAACCCGTCGCTGACCTGCACCAGCCCGTAGTCCTCGACGCGGTTGTTAACGCTCACAGCCGTGGACGTCCACTCACTGACCACTTCGTCCTGAGAGGCACTGTCATGCCCTCATCCTCATTCGGCATGAGCCGGCGACGACTCCTGGCGGCGGCCGGGATCACCGGGGCCGCCGCCGCCACCGGCGTCTGGCGGGCCGGCGCGGCCGAGGCCACCGCCGGACCGAGCAGCTACACCGCCACCTGGTCCTCCGTCGACCAGCACCCGCCCGCGGCCGACTGGTTCCAGGACGCCAAGTTCGGGATCTACTACCACTGGGGTGCCTTCAGCGTGCCGGCCTTCGGCAACGAGTGGTACCCGCGCAACATGTACAACAACGGCTCGGGCGAGAACAACCACCACAGGAGCGTGTACGGCGACCCGTCGGCGTGGCCGTACCACAACTTCATCAACGGCGCCCGCGACCGGGCGGGCAACTGGGTGCAGTTCGCCCCGAAGCTCCGGTCGGCCGGCGGCAACTTCGACCCCGACGAGTGGGCACAACTGTTCGTCGACGCGGGCGCCAGGTTCGCCGGGCCGGTGGCGGAGCACCACGACGGGTTCTCGATGTGGAACAGCTCCGTCAACGAGTACAACTCGGTGGCCCGGGGGCCCCGGCTGGACCTGCTGCGGCTGCACGCCGACGCCATCCGGGCCAAGGGCCTCAAGCTGCTCGTCGCCATGCACCACGCGTACAACTTCACCGGCTTCTACCAGTGGGTGCCGCAGCAGTCCGACGTCAGCCTGCGAAAGCTCTACGGCCAGCTCGGGAACACGGCCGAGTACCAGCTGTGGTACGACAAGCTGCGCGAGGTCATCGACGGGTACCAGCCGGACGTCATCTGGCAGGACTTCAACCTCCACCAGATCCCCGAGTCGTACCGGCTCAACTTCCTGTCGTACTACTACAACCGCGCGGTCGCCTGGAACAAGGACGTCGTCGCCACGTACAAGGACGGGTTCAACACCAACGGCGAGGTGTTCGACTACGAGCGCGGCGGACCCGCCGGCCTGCAGACGCCGTACTGGCTCACCGACGACAGCATCTCCAGCTCCAGCTGGTGCTACACGGTCGGCATCGGCTACTACTCGCTCAACCAGATGCTGCACTCGCTCATCGACCGGGTGAGCAAGAACGGCAACATGCTGCTCAACATCGCGCCCATGGCCGACGGCACCATTCCGAGCGGGCAGCGCGCCATCCTGCTCGGCATCGGCGACTACCTCAGGCGCTTCGGCGAGTCCCTCTACGCCACCCGCGCCTGGTCGGCCTTCGGCGAGGGACCGACCCAGATGGGCGGCGGCTCGTTCACCACGCCGCGGGCCGGCACCGCCCAGGACATCCGGTTCACCCGCAGCAAGGACAACCGCGTCCTGTACGCGACCGTGCTCGGCTGGCCCGGCTCGACCCTGAACATCACCACCCTGAACGCCAACCGCATCAACCTGAGTTCGCTGACGTCGGTGCAGTTGCTCGGCTCGGCGGCCGGCAGCTACCTCGACCTGCCCAACCGCACCCAGGACGGCGGCGGGCTGCGGGTCACCCTGCCGTCCAGCGCACCCTTCAGCGCTCCGGCCTACGTGGTGAAGCTGACCTTCGCCGGGACGATCCCGGCGCTGGGCGCCGGCAGCATCACGGGCTACGTACGGATCGCGAACGCGACGACCGGGCTGGTCCTCGACGGCGGCGGCAATGTCGCGTCCGGCTCCGTCCTCAAGCAGTGGAACTGGGACGGCAGCACGAACCTGCAATGGCAGCTCGTCGACCTGGGCAACGGCTACCACCGCATCGTCAACCGCACCAACGGGATGGTCGCCGACAGCTGGGGCAACACGGCCAACGGCGCCAACGCCCGGCAGGCGCCCTGGAACGGCGGCAACAACCAGCAGTGGCGGCTGGCCAGCCTGGGCAACGGCCGCTACCAGCTGATCAACCGGGGCACGAACACCGCCCTGGACGGCATGGGCAACGGCTCGGTCGGCTCCACCGTGTGCCTGTGGACGCCCAACAACAGCACCAACAACCAGTGGACGATCACGGCCGTCTGACGCGAAGGAAACCGTCATGACCTCCTTGCTCAAGCGCAATGGCCGAAGCCGGCGATGGTCGCCGGTGCTCGGCGTGCTGCTCACGACCGTCGCCGCCGCCGGCGTGGCCCTGGCGACCCAGCACGGCGTCGCCTCGGCCGCGACGGTCGGCACGCCGACGCCGATCGTGGGCGGCCAGTCGGGCCGGTGCGTGGACGTGCCGAACTCCACCACCACCAACGGCACCCAGGTCCAACTCTGGGACTGCTCCAACCAGACCAACCAGTCCTGGACCTACACCAGCAACAAACAACTACAGGTCTACGGCAACAAATGCCTCGACGCCTCCGGCCAGGGCACCACCAACGGCACCCAGGCCATCATCTGGGACTGCAACGGCCAGACCAACCAACAGTGGAACCTCAACACCAACGGCACCATCACCGGCGTGCAATCCGGCCTCTGCCTCGACGCCAACGGCGCCGCCACCACCAACGGCACCAAGATCATCCTCTGGACCTGCAACAACCAGACCAACCAGCAGTGGACCCAGGGCACTTCCACTCCGCCGTCGACGCCGCCGCCCGGTTCCGGTCCCTGCGACATCTACGGTGCCGGCGGCACGCCGTGCGTGGCCGCCCACAGCACCACCCGGGCGCTCTACCGCTCCTACGCCGGCAACCTCTACCAGGTGCGCCGGTCCTCGGACAACACGACCCGCAACATCGGCGTCCTGACCGCGGGCGGCACCGCCAACGCCGCCACGCAGGACTCGTTCTGCTCCGGCACGACGTGCGTCATCACGGTCGTCTACGACCAGTCCGGCCGGGGCAACGACCTGTGGTACCAGGGTTCGAGCGTCGTGCCCGGCTCGACGTCGAGCAGGCCCGCGGTCGCGACCTCCGAGTCGCTGACCGTCGGGGGCGCCAAGGCGTACTCGCTCTACATCAACCCGGGCAACAGCTACTGGCGTGACGGGCACCTCACCGGCGTACCCACCGGCGCGGCGCCCGAGGGCATGTACATGGTGACGAGCGGCACCCACGTCAACGGCGGCTGCTGCTTCGACTACGGCAACAGCGAGACGACCCGATCGGCCGACGCCGCCGGGGCGATGGACGCCATCAACTTCAGCACCCAGTGCTGGTTCGGCGGTTGCTCCGGGACCGGGCCGTGGGTCCAGGCGGACCTCGAATGGGGCCTCTACCCCGGCGGCAGCCAGTCCTGGAACCCCAACCAGCGGGCCTTCACCAGCAAGTTCGTCACGGCGACGCTCAAGAACAACGGCGCGACGCGCTTCGCCATCAAGGGCAGCAACGCCCAGTCCGGCAACCTCTACACGCTGTGGGACGGCGCGCTGCCCAACGGATACAGCCCCATGAAGAAGCAGGGCGCGATCATCCTCGGCAGCGGCGGGGACTGCTGCAAGCCCGGCGGCGGGGCCAACCTCAGCGCCGGGACGTTTTACGAGGGCGCCATGGTCGCCGGGTACCCGTCCGACGCCACCGAGAACGCGGTACAGGCCAACGTCGTGGCCGCCGGCTACCGCTAGTCGTCACCACCTTTCACATTCCCAGGAGATCCCATGTTCCGATCCACGTCCCCCCCGAGACGCAGGGCCGCGTTGGCCGGCGTGACCGCGGCGTGCGTCGTCGCCGCGGGAGTCGTCGTGGCGCTCGCCTCCCCCGCGTCCGCGGCGGTGACAACGCTCTATGCCGCGCCGTCCGGCTCCGGCACCGCCTGTTCGGCCTCGGAGCCGTGCTCGCTGTCGACCGCGCAGTCCGCGGTGCGCGCCATCAACGCCAACATGAGCGACGACATCGTCGTCCAACTCGCCGACGGGGTGTACCGGCTGTCGGCGCCGTTGCGGTTCACCGCGGCGGACTCCGGCACCAACGGCCGTACGGTGACCTGGCAGGCCGCCCCGTCCGCGCGGCCGGTGATCAGTGGCGCGCGGGCGGTCACCGGGTGGTCGGTGGCCGACTCGGGGCGCAACATCTGGCGCGCCAATGTGGGCACCGGCGTCGACCCCCGCCAGCTCTACGTCAACGGCGCCCAGGCCGTGCGGGCGCGTACCACGCTCAACCGCTCGGACTTCACGTTCACCAGTTCCGGGATGCGGTTCTCCAACAGCGCGCTGAACTACCTGAACAACGTGGCCAACCAGAGCCGCGTCCAGGTGGAGAGCGTCAACTCGTTCACCGACCGGTACGTCTCCGTGCAGAGCATCAGCGGGAACACCATCACGATGCAGCAGCCGGGCTGGAGCAACAACAACTTCGGGTACGACGTGTTCAACGCCCCGCACCGCGCCGGACCGCTCTACATCACGAACGCCTACGAGTTCCTCGACTCGCCGGGCGAGTGGTACGTCAACACGGGCACCGGCACGCTGTACTACATCCCGCTGTCGGGGCAGAACATGAGTAGCGTCAACGTGGAGCTGCCGGTCCTGCAGTCGCTCGTGGGTGTCGGCGGCACGTACGACGCGCCGGCGCACCACATCACGTTCTCCGGCATCACGTTCTCGGGAACGAGCTGGTTGGGCGCCAGCAGCAACCAGGGCTACGCCGACCAGCAGACCGGCTCCTACATCTCCGGCAACTGGTCGTGGCCCACCTTCGGATCCTGCAACCAGGGCTGCCAGCAGTTCGAGGCCGCCCGGCCCAACTGGAGCCAGATGCCCGCCGCTGTCCAGGTCTCCGCGGCCAACAACATCACCTTCACGAACGGTCAGTTCGTGAACCTCGGCCAGACCGCGATCGGCATCGGCAACGACGCCAACGCCCACGCCAGCGGCGTCGGCCTGGGCGCCAGCAACATCACGGTCAGCCGCTCGGAGATCGCGCGCAACGCGGCCGGCGGCATCGTGGTGGGCGGCGTGCGCGCCGACGCGCACCACCCGAGCGACCAGCGGATGGTCAACCGGGACATCACGATCACCAACAACCGGATGCACGACCTCGGGCTCGACTACCGGGGTGTGGTGTCCGCCTTCACGACGTACGTCACCAACGCCACCCTGTCGTACAACGAGGTCTACAACATGCCGTACACCGGCATGTCCATCGGGTACGGGTGGGGCGCGAACGACGCCGGCGGCAGCAACCACTACGCCAACCGGGGCCTCTACAACTATCAGCCGCGCTACTCCACCCCGACAACGGCGTCGAACAACCGGCTCATCGGCAACTACATCCATGACGTGATGCAGCAGATGACCGACGGCGGGTGCATCTACACCCTGTCCAACCACCCGAGTGGGTTGATCCGGGACAACTACTGCCTGCGGACCAACGGCTGGTTCGGCCTCTACTTCGACGAGGGCTCCCGCTACTTCACCGCCACGAACAACGTGTTCTCCTCGACCGGCACGTGGGCCACGGCCAACTACTACTACGCCGAGAACATGGGCAACTTCACGGTCACCAACAACTGGAGCACCAACGGCAGCACGAACGTGACCAACGGCGACCGCGGCAACGTCGTCTCCGGCAACGTGACCGTCTCGAACAACAACTGGCCCTCCGGTGCGCAGGCCGTGATGGCATCGGCCGGCGTCCAGTCGTCGTCGACGACCTCGCCGCCGGTGACGTCGACGCCGCCGGGCGGTGGCCGCCAGCTCGTCGGCGGCCAGTCGGGCCGGTGCGTGGACGTGCCGAACTCCACCACCACCAACGGCACCCAGGTCCAACTCTGGGACTGCTCCAACCAGACCAACCAGTCCTGGACCTACACCAGCAACAAACAACTACAGGTCTACGGCAACAAATGCCTCGACGCCTCCGGCCAGGGCACCACCAACGGCACCCAGGCCATCATCTGGGACTGCAACGGCCAGACCAACCAACAGTGGAACCTCAACACCAACGGCACCATCACCGGCGTGCAATCCGGCCTCTGCCTCGACGCCAACGGCGCCGCCACCACCAACGGCACCAAGATCATCCTCTGGACCTGCAACAACCAGACCAACCAGCAGTGGACTCTCCGATGAGGACGGACCGCATGAAGACTCAACTGACGCGCGGCCGAAGAGGCGCGTTGGCACTCGTCATGGTGGTGGTCGCCGCCAGCGCGGGAGCGCTCGTCGCGGCCGCGCCGGCGCAGGCCGCCACGTCGATCACCATCAACGGCTCGTCCGGCGGCCGGGTGTTCGACGGCGTCGGCGCCATCAGCGGGGGCGGCGGCAACAGCCGGCTGCTCATCGACTATCCCGAGCCGCAGCGCACCCAGCTGCTGGACTACCTGTTCAAGCCGGGCTACGGCGCGGCTGTCCAGCTGCTCAAGCTGGAGATCGGCGGGGACACCAACACGACGTCCGGCGCCGAGCCGAGCCACGAACACACCCGCGGCGTCGTGAACTGCAACCGCGGGTACCAGTGGTGGCTGGCCGAGCAGGCCAAAGCCCGTAACCCCAACGTCAGGCTGGTCGGTCTGACGTGGGGCGCCCCCGGCTGGATCGGCAGCGACTTCTGGACCACGGATTCGATCAACTACCTGGTGAACTGGCTCGGCTGCGCCACCTCCCACGGCCTGACGGTCGACTACCTCGGCGGCTGGAACGAGAAGGGCTTCAACGCCACCTGGTACAAGAACCTGCGGTCGACGCTCGACTCCCGGGGATACTCCGCGGTGAAGATCGTCGCCTCGGACGACTTCGGCTGGGGTGCCGCCGACGAGGCCCTGCGCGACCCCGCGTTCGGCCGGGCGGTGGCGGTCTACGGCTCGCACTACGTGTGCGGGTACCGCAGCGCCCAGACCAACTGCCCCAGCTCCGGCAACGCGGTGAACAGCGGCAAGCCGCTGTGGGCCAGCGAGAACGGGTCCGACGACTACAACGCCGGCGCGAACGCGGTCGCCCGCGGCATCAACCGCGGCTACCTCGACGGCAAGATGACCGCCTACATCAACTGGCCGATCATCGCCGCCATCACGCCGAACATCCCGTGGGCCACCATGGGTGTCGCGGTCGCCCCGCAGCCGTGGTCCGGCTACTACTCCATCGGCAAGAACGCGTGGGTGATGGCGCAGACCACGCAGTTCACCGCCCCCGGCTGGCGCTACCTCGACAGTTCCAGCGGCTACCTGGAGGGCAACCGCAACAACGGCAGCTACGTGTCGCTGCGCTCGCCCACCGGCAGTGACTACAGCACCATCATCGAGACGATGGACGCGGGCGGTGCCCAGACGGTCAACTTCACGGTGACCGGCGGCCTGTCCCAGGGCACCGTGCGGGTCTGGTCCACGAACGTGCGGTCCAACAACCCGGCCGACCACTTCGTGCGCGGTGCGGACATCACCCCGTCCGGTGGCAGCTTCTCGCTGACCGTCCAGCCGGGCTACGTCTACAGCATCACCACGACGAGCGGGCAGGGCAAGGGCACCGCCACCAGTCCCGCGCAGGGCGCGCTCCCGCTGCCGTACAGCGACACCTTCGACAGCTACGCGGTCGCCAGCGAGGCCAGGTACCTGATGGACCAGCAGGGCTCGTTCGAGATCGTGGCCTGTGGCGGGGACCGGTCCGGGCGGTGCGTGCGGCAGATGTCGGAGCAGACGCCGATCAAGTGGACGTCGCAACTGGCCGAGCCGTACACGCTGCTCGGCGACCTGAGCTGGACCAACTACACGGTCTCCTCCGACGTGATGCTGGAGAAGACCGGGTACGCCCAGCTCATCGGCCGCGCGGCCGCGTACCAGTTCCAGGCACCGGCCAACCTCAACGCGTACTACCTGCGGGTGAACTCCAGCGGGGCGTGGTCGATCCTGAGCAACAACACCAGCGGCAACGTGCGGACGCTGGCCAGCGGCAGCGTCGCGGCACTGGGCACCGGGCGGTGGCACACCGTGGCGCTGAAGTTCAGCGGTGCCACCATCACCGCCACCATCAACGGTACGGCCGTGGGTACGGTGACCGACTACACCTCCGGCGCCGGCCAGGTGGGCTACGCGACCGGGCAGGGCATCACCGCCCAGTTCGACAACCTGACCGTGACCCCGGGCACCGGCAGCACCGGGGGGTCCAGCGGCGTCCTGCGGGGCGTCGGCTCCGGCCGGTGCCTGGACGTGCCGAACGCCAGCCAGACCGACGGTACGCAGCTGACGATCTGGGACTGCAACGGCGGCGCCAACCAGCAGTGGACGTCCACGGGCAGCAACCAGCTGATCGTGTACGGCAACAAGTGCCTGGACGTACCCGGGCACGCGACCACGGCCGGCACCCGGGTGCAGATCTGGACCTGTAACGGCGGCGCGAACCAGCAGTGGCGCCTCAACAGCGACGGCACCATCGTCGGCGTGGAGTCGGGGCTGTGCCTCGACGTGACCGGCGGCGCCACCGGCAACGGCACCGCGGTCGCGATCTGGACCTGCAACGGCGGCAGCAACCAGCGGTGGAGCCGCACCTAGGGTTGTTGCCGGCGCGGCTATGACGATGCCCCGGTGGGCTGGACGGGTGTCCGGCCCACCGGGGCATCGTCAATGGTCGATCAGGACCTACCGTTGCAGGGTCAGCAGACCCGGCCGCCACGGCAGGTTGTTGTAGTCACCACCAGCGCTGGGGTTCTTGCCCTGGTAGAGCAGTTGCAGGTTGCACGGGTCGATCGTCT
>NZ_BAAALS010000047.1:0-22426 GCF_039528415.1 Luedemannella helvata | reverse complement strand
TGCTCGTGCTGAGCGCGGTACCGAAGTACCGACCCGACTGCGCGGCAGCGGCACCCAGCGTGCTCTCGGCAGCGGTCGCCGTCGACGACACCGCGACGGCGACGCCCGCGCCGACGGCCGCGACGGCGCCGATGGCGATCAGGCCACGGACGCGCGTCAGGCGCGGCGCACGCCGACGGCCAGGGACGGATCTGGTGGTCATTTGTTTGCTCCTCGTGCGGGGACGTTGATCCTGGTGGATCGCTGTTCTCCGGAGCCTCATGCGACGGCGCAGATGGCGACGCGTGCATATATGAAGAGGCTTCTATGCGGGGCCCATTCTGTGGCGAGGATCAACGTGACGTCAACAACTTGCGCAAACTATCGGGTGCCGTGGGGCTGCGTGCCGGGCCGGCCGGAGGGCCCTGACCTGGCTCTGTCCTGGTGCTTGCGACGCAGGCCACGACCGTATCGGGCGCCTGTCCCGGACGTCGAAAGTTTCGGAATGATCATGAAAAGCTAGATCGCGATCGTAATGAAACCTTCTAGTCGATTGACGTTATGGTTTCCGGCTCATAACGTCCCGCACACGAAAAATTTCGGGGGACCTCTGGCAGCCCGCGGCACCCCTCTCCGCGTGCTGCTCTCGGTGGGCCCCCGCCATCTTTGCCTCACGGAAGGACGTATGTCCGTGCGCGAGCACAGACGGTTGAGCACGACCATCGCCTGCTTGGCCGCCGCGGCGCTCCTCGGCGCGATCGCCGGGTGCGGCGGAGCCCCGCAGGTCGATGACAACCCTGGAAGTTACGTGCAGGTGTGGGCGCTGCAGGACCCGAACAACGAACCCATCATCCAGCGTGGCATTCTCCACTTCAATACGGATTCGGGCACCGGCGCCCGGCTGACGACCTACGCCAACGACTCGTACAAGCAGAAGCTGCAGGCGACCATGGGCACGCCCGCCGCGCCCGACGTGTTCTTCAACTGGGGCGGCGGCAACCTCGCGCAGTACGTGCGCACCGGCAAGGTGCGCGACCTCAGCGACGCGCTCAAGGCACGGCCGGACGTCGCCAAGGCCTTCCTGCCGAGCGTCCTCGCGGTCGGCAAGATCGATAACGGCCAGTACGGCCTGCCGATGAACGGCATCCAGCCGGTCATTCTCTTCTACAACAGGAAGGTGTTCGCGGACGCCGGCGCGGAGCCGCCGCGCACCTACGACGACCTGCTCGCCCTGGTGGACCTGTTCAAGTCGAGGGGCGTCACGCCGATCGCGCTCGCCGGCTCGCAGGGCTGGACCGAGTTGATGTGGCTCGAGTACCTCCTGGACCGGGTGGGCGGGGCCAGCCGCTTCGCCGACATCGCGGCGGGCAAGGCGGGGGCGTGGAAACACCCCGACGTCAAGCGCGCCCTGACGATGTGCCAGGACCTGGCCAAGGCCGGGGCGTTCGGGCCCAACTTCGCCACGGTCGACTACGACAAGACCGGTGCGTCGCGGATGCTCGCCACCGGCAAGGCGGCCATGCACCTGATGGGCAGTTGGGAGTACGCCAACCAGGGCATCGACAACCCGGCGTTCATAGCCCGCAAGGAGCTGGGCTGGGTGGCGTTCCCCGCCGTGACAGGCGGCAAGGGCGACGCCCGGTCGGTGGTCGGCAACCCGAGCAACTACTTCTCCGTGCGCGCCGACTCGACCGTCGGCGACTCGGCCGTGCGGTTCGTGGTCGAGACCCTGGCCTCCGACACCTACATCGAGGACCTGATCGGGTCCGGCCAGGTGCCGGCTGTCAAGGGCGTGGAGGACAAGCTGGTGGGCAAGAACGCGGACTTTGCCCGCTTCACCTACCAGCTGGCCGTGAAGGCGCCGACGTTCACGCAGTCGTGGGACCAGGCGCTCAGCCCGGCGGCGGGCAGCACGCTCAACACCAGCCTGCAGAAGCTGTTCCTGGGCGACCTGTCGCCCGACGAGTTCACCACCGCCATGGAGGCGGCCAAGTAGCAGCGGATACGGATGAGGGCGGGCCGGGTACCCGGCCCGCCCTCATCGCTGCGAGGGGTGGGAAAGCTCAGGCGGGAAGGCTCGCCACGCCCGCCGGCAGGAACCGGCGTCCGGTGACCCGCTCCGAGTAGCCCGCGCGGTCGAGGTAGGGGGTCACCCCGCCCAGGTGGAACGGCCAGCCCGCGCCCAGGATCATGCACAGGTCGATGTCCTGCGGCTCGGCCACGACGCCCTCGTCGAGCATGAGGCGGATCTCCAGGGCCAGCGCGGACAGCGCCCGCTCGCGCACCTCCTCGACCGTCAGCACCTCTTCGCCCTGCCGCAGGATCGCGGCCACCTCGGGGTTGAGCTCGTCGTCGACGAGGAGCGGCAGGCCGGACTCGGCGATGAGCTTGACGTTCTCGCTGGCCGGGAAGCGGTCCGGGAACGCGTCGTGCAGGATCGAACCCACGTGGTACGCCACGCCGGGGCCGACGAGCTGCGTGAGCGCCAGCGGGCGCATCGGCAGGCCCAGCGGGTCCAGCGCGCCGTCGGCCACGGCCGGCGGGGTGCCCGCGTCCACCGTGGCGAAGATCTCGCCCATGAACCGCATGAGGACCCGGTTCACCACGAAGGCCGGCGCGTCCTTGACGAGCACGCAGGACTTCTTCAGCTTCTTACCGACCTCGAAGGCGGTGGCCAGCGCCGCGTCGCCCGTACGCTCCGCTCGGATGATCTCGACGAGCGGCATGACGGCGACCGGGTTGAAGAAGTGGAACCCGACCACCCGCTCGGGGTGCTCCAGGTCCGCGGCCTGCGCGGTCACGGACAGCGACGAGGTGTTCGTGGCGAGCACGCACTCCGGCGAGACGATCTTCTCGATCTCGGCCCAGACCTGCTTCTTGACGCCCAGCTCCTCGAACACGGCCTCGATGACGAAGTCCGCGTCCGCGAAGACGCTCTTGTCGACCGAACCGGAGACGAGCCCGCGCAGCTTGGCGGCCTTGCCGGCGTCGAGCCGGCCCTTCGAGACGAGCTTGTCGATCTGGGCGCGAACGTAGGCCACACCCTTGTCCACCCGCTCCTGGTCGAGGTCGGTCAGCACGACCGGGACCTCCAGGCGGCGGGCGAACAGCAGCGCCATCTGCGAGGCCATCAGGCCGGCGCCGACAACGCCCACCTTGGTGACGTCGCGGGCCAGGCCCGGGTCGGGCGCGCCGGCGGGCCGCTTGGCGCGCCGCTGCACGAGGTCGAACGCGTACAGGCCGGCGCGCAGCTCGTCGGTCATGATGAGGTCGGCGAGCGCCCGCGTCTCCGCGGCCGTGCCCTCGGCGAACGAAGCGTCCTTCGCCAGCGCGAGAAGTTCCAGGGCCTTGTACGCGGACGGCACGGCGCCGTGCAGCTTCTCGTCGAGCAGCTTGCGGGCGAAGAACAGCACGCCGTCCCACATGTCGCGGTCGATCTCGGGCCGCTGCACGGTGATCTCGCCGCGCACGACGCCGGCGGCCCACTCCAGGGACCGCTCGAGGAAGTCGGCCGGCTCCAGCAGCACGTCGGAGATGCCCAGCTCGGCGGCCTGCTCCGGGCGCAACATCCGGTTCTGCATGAGTGGGTTCTGGATGATCACCTGGACCGCGCCGGCAATGCCGATGAGGTTCGGCAGCAGCTGCGAGCCGCCCCAGCCGGGGATCAGCCCGAGGAACACCTCGGGAAGGGCCAGCGCCGCCGCGCCCTTGGACAGGGTGCGGTAGTGCGCGTGCAGGGCCAGCTCCAGGCCGCCGCCCATGGCCGCGCCGTTGACGAACGCGAACGTGGGCACGGTCGCGTCGCGCAGCTTCGCGAACACCCGGTGCCCCAGCTCGCCGATCTCGACGGCCTGCTCGCGGCTGGTGAGCAGTGGCATGCCGGTGATGTCGGCGCCCACGCAGAAGATGTACGGCTTGCCGGTGACGGCGATGAACGCCGGGTTCGCCTCGATCGCCGTCTCGATCGCGGTGTCGAGGCTGGCCAGGCCGGCCGGGCCCAGGGTGTTGGGCTTGCGGTGGTCATGCCCGTTGTCCAGCGTGATCAGCGCCGCCGGCCTGTCCAGCCCGGGGACGTTGACGTAGCGCAGGAGGGACCGGGTTACCACCTCGTTCGGGAAGGCCGGGTTGGTCATCAGTTCTCCTCGTTTCCGGTCCAGTGCGGGTTCTCCCAGATGACCGTGCCGCCCATGCCGATGCCGATGCACATGGCGGTCAGGCCGTAACGCACCTCGGGGTGCTCGGCGAAGTGCCGCGCGAGCTGCGTCATGAGGCGCACGCCGGAGCTGGCGAGGGGGTGGCCGAGGGCGATCGCGCCGCCCCACGGGTTGACGCGCGGGTCGTCGTCGTCGATGCCGAAGTGGTCGAGGAAGGCCAGCACCTGCACGGCGAAGGCCTCGTTGAGCTCGAACAGGCCGATGTCGTCGATCGTGAGGCCGGCCTTGCGCAACGCCTTCTCGGTCGACGGGATCGGGCCGACGCCCATCACCTCGGGCTCGACACCGACGAAGCCGAAGGAGACCATCCGCATCGCGATCGGCAGGCCCAGCTCCTCGGCCACGTCGGCGCGGGTGAGCAGGCAGGCGGTCGCGCCGTCGTTGAGGCCGGCCGCGTTGCCCGCGGTCACCCGGCCGTGCGGCCGGAACGGGGTCTTGAGGGTGGCCAGCTTCTCCATCGACGTGTCGCGCGGGGCCTCGTCGACGGTCGCGAGGCCCCAGCCGGTCTCCGGGTCACGGGTCGCCACGGTGACCAGGTCGGGCTGCAGCTTGCCGGCCGCGTACGCCTTGGCGGTCTTCTGCTGGGAGGCGAGCGCGAACCGGTCGGCGCGCTCCTTGGTGATCTCCGGGACGCGGTCGTGCAGGTTCTCCGCGGTGGAGCCCATGACCAGGGCGGACGGGTCGACCAGCTTCTCGGCGACGATGCGCGGGTTGGGATCGACGCCCTCGCCCATCGGGTGGCGGCCCATGTGCTCCACGCCGCCGGCGATCGCCACGTCGTAGGCGCCCACGGCGATGCCGCTGGCCACGGTCGTCACGGCCGTCATGGCGCCGGCGCACATCCGGTCGATGGCGAAGCCCGGCACCGACTTGGGCAGGCCGGCCAGCAGTGCGGCCGTGCGGCCGATGGTCAGGCCCTGGTCGCCGATCTGCGTGGTGGCCGCGATGGCCACCTCGTCGACGCGCTCGGGAGGCAGCGCCGGGTTGCGCCGCAGCAGCTCCCGGATGCAGCGGATCACGAGATCATCGGCGCGGGTCTCGGCGTACAGGCCGCCGGCCTTGCCGAAGGGGGTGCGCACGCCGTCGACGAAGACGACATCGCGGAGCGGGCTGGTCGCCCGGCCTCCGGGGAAGCGCTCTTCGTCGGCGGAAGGTGTGCGACCGACCGGACTGGTCACGGCGGTGTCTTGCGGCACAGCGAGCCTCCCTGATCGTGGTGTGCCGGCTCAACGGCGCGGCGCCGGAGCCTCCCCTAGATGCTACTCGTTGGTAACTACGGTCCGCACCAGAGCCACAGTGGCACACCGCACACCGGGCGATGGCTCAATCCGCCTGGAGGGCCGCCGCCAGTTCGTCCGAGATCAGGCCCACCTGCCAGGCCCGTGCCCCGTTGGCGGACAACGCCTCCGCCACCGTATCGCCCGTGATCTTGTCGGGCGGCGTCCAGGCCAGCCGGCGCACCGTGTCCGGAGTGATCAGGTTCTCGGGCGGCAGCGAGTGCTCGGCCGCCAGCCGCGTGACGACCTCGCGGGCGCGCACCAGCCGGCCCGCCGCCACGGGGTCGCGCTCGGCCCACCGGTGGGGCGGGGGCGGACCGTCCGACGGCGGATTCACCGGCAGCGACTCGTTCGGCAGGGTCCGCACGTCGGCGAGCGCGTCCAGCCAGGTCTGCGCCAGCCGGCGGACCGACCGGCCGCCGAAGCCCGGCAGTACCAGAAGCTCGCGCTCGTCGCGCGGGTCCATCTCGGCCGCCGCGATGATCGCTGAGTCGGGGAGGACCCGGCCGGGCGCCGTGTCACGCCGGGCCGCGATCGAGTCCCGGGCATACCAGAGGGCCCGCACCCGGGCCAGCGCGCGCGGCCCCCGGATCTTGTGGATGCCGGAGGTGCGCCGCCACGGATCGGGGCGCTGGCGGGGCGGTTCGCCCGCGCTCGCGGCCAGCGCCGCGAACTCCTGGTGAGCCCACTCCAGCTTGCCCTGCCGGACCAGCTCGGCCTCCAGCAGGTCGCGCAGGTCAACCAGCAGTTCCACGTCCAGTGCCGCGTAGCTCAGCCATGACGCCGGCAGTGGGCGGGTCGACCAGTCGGCGGCGGAGTGGTGCTTCTCCAGCGTGAACCCGAGCAGCTGCTCGGTCAGGGCGGCCAGGCCGACCCGCTCGAAGTTGGCCAGGCGGGCCGCCAGCTCGGTGTCGAACAGCCGCACCGGGCGCAGGTTCAGCTCGGACAAGCAGGGCAGGTCCTGGCTCGCCGCGTGCAGCACCCACTCGGTGTCGGCGATCACGCCGTTGAGCGCGGTGAGGTCGGCCAGCGGCAACGGGTCGATGAGGAAGGAGCCGGCGCCCTCGCGGCGCAACTGCACCAGGTACGCACGATGGGTGTACCGGTAGCCGGAGGCGCGCTCGGCGTCTACCGCAACCGGTCCTGTTCCCGCCGCCAGGCGGGCGACGACGCCGGCCAGCTCCCCATCGGTGGAGACCGGATCCGGTGTTCCGTCGCGGGGGGCGGTGAGTACGACGGCCGGCTGATCGGGGGTGTGGGGTCCGTCGGTCACAAGACAACCGTACGGTCACTTACCTGGGAGTCAGCGGCAGGTTCCCCCTGCGCGTCGGCGACGTCACGTTTGTCGTACCTGTCAGTAGGTGAACGATCGTCCTGCTCATGCCTCTGAGCTGCAAATTGCGTTTCCAGACGGGCGCGCGGGACCAGAGAAAGATTCGCGACACGCCGCGTGCTCGCTAGCCCCGATCGTTGCGACCGCCGCGCTCCGGCAGCCGCGCCACCCCCGGCGGCGGCAGCCCCGCCGTGGAGGCGAGCAGCGCCGTCCAGGCCCGCAAATGGCGATCGAGGTGCCCGTCCAGCGAGGTCCACGACGCCCTGATCTCGATCTCCGCGTCCGGCGCGGGGCCGGCCAGGTCGCCGAAGCGGGTCGAGAACGTCTGGGTCACCGTGCCGCCGATCGCGGCCGCCCGGGCGTGCTGTTCCGCCAGGGCGTCCGTGAGCCAGCTCCAGCCGACCGCCGGCAGCAGCGGGTCCGTGCCCATCTCCGGTTCCAGGGTCGCGTTGACGTACGTGACCAGTCGCAAGGTGCCCTGCCACGCCTCATGACCGGCCGGATCATGCAGCAGGATCAGCCGGCCGGTGGCTATCTCGTCATCGTCGCGCAGCACGGAGGCGTTCACCGCGTGCGCGAACGGGGCGAGACGCTGAGGGGCGGGGGCCTCGTCCAGTTCGATCTCGGGCCGGGTCTGAACCGAGCGCAGGCTCGCCACGGCCTGGGTGAAGAGAGCGGGGACGGCGGTCGGGGGCGCCATGCCGGAAGCCTAGGGGCGTTTGCGGCCCGGGTGGGGCACGGCGCGCCGACGCGGCCGGAACCACATATAAGTACGCGTAAATTGTCCCCGACCGACCGGACCGGCCGCACCTCGGCGTGGCACGATGGCCACCGATGACGACTTCCACCGCACTGGCCGACTCACCGTTCCTACGCGCCTGCCGGCGCGAGAGCGTGCCGCACACGCCGGTCTGGTTCATGCGCCAGGCCGGCCGCTCCCTGCCCGAGTACCGCGAGGTGCGCGCCGGCATCCCCATGCTCGAGGCGTGCCGGCGGCCCGACCTGGTCTGCGAGGTCACCCTCCAGCCCGTCCGCCGCCACGGCGTCGACGCGGCGATCTTCTTCTCCGACATCATGGTCCCGCTCGCCGCGGCCGGGGTCGACCTGGACATCGCGCCCGGCGTCGGCCCGGTCGTGGCCCGGCCGGTCCGCACGGTCGCCGACGTCGACGCGCTCGGCAAGCTCGAGGGCGGCGACCTGAGCGACATCACCGAGGCCGTCGGCCTGCTGGTCGCCGAGCTGGGCGCCACCCCGCTCATCGGCTTCGCCGGCGCGCCCTTCACCCTCGCCTCCTACCTCATCGAGGGCGGCCCGTCGCGCACCTACACCCAGACGAAGGCGCTCATGTACGGCGACCCGGCCCTGTGGCACGAGCTGGCCGGCCGGCTGGCCGCCATCTCGGCCGAGTTCCTGCGCGTCCAGGTCGCGGCCGGCGCCTGCGCCGTGCAACTGTTCGACTCGTGGGCCGGGGCGCTGTCGGAGGCCGACTACCGCCGCTACGTCCTGCCGCACTCGTCCGCCGTGCTCGCCTCGGTCGCGGCCGAGTTCCCCGACGTGCCGCGCATCCACTTCGGCGTCGGCACCGCCGTCCTGCTGCCCGCCATGGCGGAGGCCGGCGCCACCGTGGTCGGCGTCGATTGGCGTACGCCGCTGGACGTGGCCAGCGCACAGCTCGGCCCGGACGTCGCCGTGCAGGGCAACCTCGACCCCGCCGCGCTGTTCGCCCCGTGGCCGGCGGTGGAGACGCAGGCGCGCCGCGTGATCGCCGAGGGCGCCGCCGCGCCGGGGCACGTGTTCAACCTCGGCCACGGCGTCCTGCCGGAAACGGACCCGGACGTGCTGACCCGCGTGGTCGACCTGGTCCACGAAGCCTCCCGCCGCTAGCTCACGTCCCGCCCGCCCGCCAAAGTCGCGTTTCTGGTGGTGGGCGGTGCGCTCTGGCTCGCCAAAGTCGCGTTTATGGCGACGCGGGAGTGTGCAGCTCGCCAAGATCGCGGTTTGCGGTACCAGGATGCAGCCCAGCTGCACATCTTGACCCGAAATCGCGATCAAGGAACCCATGCGCGAACGCCCACGCTGCACCCCACCCGCATGACGTGCAGCGCTTCCTCTGGGTAAGCAGAGCCGCTCTGCTTACCCAGAGGAAGCGGAGCGGGTGCGGGCCGACAGGCGCAGGGACTGCCAGGAGCCGTCGGCGTGCCAGCCGCCGTCAACGGACAGGGCCGCGCCGTTGATGAAGCCGCTGCGGGACGGGTCGGCGAGGAAGGCGACCGCCTGGGCGATGTCGTCCGGGGACGCGAACCGGCCCATCGGCACGTGGTCGGTGATGTCCGTGTCGACGTACGCGCCGGAGGACTGCGAGTCGTCGTCCATGGTTGTCTTCACCCAGCCGGGGCACACCGCGTTGACGCGTACCCCGCGCCCGCCCCACTCGGCGGCCAGGGTGCGCGTCAGGCCCAGCAGGCCGTGCTTGCTCGCGTTGTACGCCGACCGGTCGGCCACCCCGCGCAGGCCCGCGACGGACGCGATGTTGACGATCGAACCGGCGCCCCGGGCGAGCATGTCCGGGCCGAACGCCTGGCAGATCAGGAACGGGCCGGTGAGGTTCACGTCGAGCACCTGCCGCCACAGCGCGACGGGCGTCGACTCGGCGGGCGCGATGCAGGCGACGCCCGCGTTGTTGACCACCACCGCCACGGGTCCGAGGTCGGCGACCGCGGCCGCGAACGCCGACACGTCCGTCTCGGACGACACGTCGCCGACCTGCGCGTACGTCAGCCCGGTGACCGGCTGGCGGTCCAGCGTGGCCACCGCGTACCCCTCGACGGCCAGGATCTCGGCGATGCGCCGGCCGATGCCCTGGGCGGCTCCTGTGACAACGGCAACCCGATCGTGTGGCATGGCCGTCACCGTACCGGTGCGCCTGGTGAGATGGGGGCATGAGGATCGTGGTGGTCGGCGGCGGCATCGCGGGACTTGCGGCCGCCGCGCGGGTACGAGCGCTCGCGGACGAGGCCGGCGCTCGGCCGGAGATCGTGGTGATCGAGCAGGCGAACGTCGTCGGCGGGAAGCTGCGCACGGGCTGCATCGCGGGCGGTCCCGTGGAGCTCGGCGCGGAGGCTTTCCTGACGGGCGCGGGGGGAACGCCGGACGCGTGGGGGGAGGGCAGCGCCAGCCAGCTGGCCCGGCGGGTCGGGCTGAGTGAGGCGCTGCGCCATCCGAGCACCGCCCGGGCCGCCATCGCGGTGGGTGGGCAGCTGCGGCCGGTCCCGGCCGGCACGCTCGTGGGCGTACCCGCTGATGTGAGCGCGCTGGACGGGTTGGCGCGGCCGTCGGCGGACGGTGACCACGACGGTGGTCGCCCGCTGGTGGAACCCGGTGCCGACGTGGCCGTGGGGCAGCTGGTCCGGGCGCGGTACGGCCACGAGGTCGTCGACCGGCTGGTCGACCCGATGCTCGGCGGGGTGTACGCGGGCAGCGCCGATGAGCTGTCCCTGGCCGCCACCATGCCGGCCCTGTACGCGCGGGCGCAGACCGCGCGCACGCTGCGCGACGCCGTCGCGGCCGCCCTGGCGGACGGCGCGGCCCGCCGCGTGCCGGGGCAGCCGATCTTCACGACGGTGGAGGGCGGCCTGTCCCGCCTCGTCGAGGGCGTCGTGAGCCTGGCGCGGGCCACCGTGCGCACCGGGCTGCCCGTGCGCGAACTCGGCCGGGCCGGCGACCGGTGGCGGCTCACGGTCGGCGCCACCCGCGACCCGGAGTACCTGGACGCGGACGCCGTCGTGCTGGCTGTGCCCGCCAAACCGGCGGCGCGGCTGCTGGAGACGGTCGCGCCCAAGGCCGCCGACGCGCTGGGCGGCCTCGACTACGCGAGCATCGCGCTCGTGTCGCTCGCCCTGCCGGCCGGCACGCCGCTGCCGGACCTGTCCGGCTTCCTGGTGCCGGCCGACCAGGGCTACGCGGTGAAGGCCGCCACGTTCTTCAGCACCAAATGGGCACACCTGCGCCGGCCGGACGGGACCGTGCTGGTGCGGGCGTCGCTGGGCCGCTACGGCGACACGGCCGTGCTACAGGCGACCGACGAGGACCTTGTGGCCCTGGTCCGCGAGGAGCTGGCCGACCTCGTGGGCCATACCCTGCCGGAGCCGGTGGATACGCTGGTGGCGCGGTGGGGCGGCGCGCTGCCGCAGTACGCGCCCGGGCACCTGGACCGGGTCGCGTCGGCGCGGGAGGCGCTGCCGGTAGGGCTGGCGCTCGCCGGGGCGGCCGTCGACGGGGTCGGCATCCCGGTCTGCGTCACGTCCGGGGAGGCCGCCGCCGAGCAGGTGTGGGCGGACTTGGCAGAATCCAGGCCATGAGCGACGAGCAGCAGACCAATGCCGCGCGGCTGCGCGAGCTGAACGCCAGCATCCGGTACACGATGTGGTCGGTGTTCAAGGCGGCCACGCCGCTGGGCGCGGCGCTGCGCGAGGACCTGGCCGGCGAGGTCGAGGACCTGTTCGCGACGCTCGCCAAGGACGACGTCGTCGTGCGCGGCACGTACGACGTGGCGGGCCTGCGCGCCGACGCGGACCTCATGGTCTGGTGGCACGCGCCGAGCGCGGACGCGCTGCAGGACGCGTACGGGCTGTTGCGCCGCACGAAACTCGGCAGCCACCTGGTGCCCGTCTGGTCGCAGCTGGCCCTGCACCGGCCGGCCGAGTTCAACAAGAGCCACGTCCCGGCGTTCCTGGCCGGTGAGGAGGCCCGGGCGTACCTGTGCGTGTACCCGTTCGTGCGCTCGTACGAGTGGTACCTGCTGCCGGAGGCCGAGCGGCGTGAGCTGCTGGCCGAGCACGGGCGCATGGCCCGGGGGTACGCGGACGTGCGCGCCAACACGGTGGCGTCGTTCGCGCTGGGCGACTACGAGTGGATGCTCGCCTTCGAGGCCGACGAGCTGCACCGCATCGTGGACCTCATGCGCGAGCTGCGGGCTTCGGGGGCGCGCCGGCACGTGCGCGAGGAGATCCCGTTCTACACGGGCCGCCGCCGCACGGTGCACGAGATCGTGTCAAGCCTTCCGTAGCATCGGCACGTGCGGGATGCCGTCGTCCAGGAACTCCGGGCCGTCGGCGGCGAAGCCGTGTCGCCGGTAGAACTCCGTCAGGTACGCCTGGGCGTTGAGCCGCACCGGCGGGGTGGCCAGGCCCAGCGCGGCCGTCATGAGCCGGCCGGCCAGCCCGCCACCGCGCGCCGTCGCGGCCGTGCACACCCGGCCGATCCGGTCGCCGTCGGGGCCCGACATCAGGCGCAGGTAGGCCAGGGGCTGGTCGGGCTCGTCCGGCGGGGCGAACCACAGGTGCCGGGTGGTGTCCAGCAGGTCGAGCCCGTCCAGGTCGGGATAGACGCACTCCTGCTCGACGACGAACACGTCGACGCGCAGGCGCAGGATGTTGTAGAGCGCCGTCGGCGTCAGTTCGGCGAAGCGGGCGACGTGCAGGATCACGTCGCGATCGTACTGACGCGACCGGTTCAGGCCGGTCGGGCGCCCACGGCGACGCGGATCTGCGCCCCGTCGCCTTCACCGTCGGCCGTACGGGCGCAGTGGCCCGAGCAGAAGAAGCGGCCGGCGACCTCGACGCCGTGCCCGATGACCCGGCACGAACAGTGCTCGCAGATCGGTGCCAGCCGTTGCACGGCGCACTCGAACGAGTCGAACGTGTGGGTGAAGCCGCCCACCGTGTGGATCTCGAACGAGAGCCAGTAGTCGTTGCCGCACGTGTCGCAGACCGCCATGGGTCCTCCTCGATGGTTGACGGACGGTGCCCGTGCGGCGGACGACGGGACCAGAAGCCTACGCACGGGCACCAATGCGGACATGCTGCCCGATCCGGGCGGCGTTCGCGGCGCGACGCGACGGCGAGCCACGACCGGGTGACGCACTAGGATCGTCGCCATGAGTGCGACGGTCGTTCGGGTTCCCGGCTCCAAGTCGATCATGGCGCGGGCGCTGTTCCTCGCGGCCGCCGCCGACGGGGTCACGACCCTGCGCCACCCGCTGCGCTCCGACGACACGGAGGCGTTCGCCGACGGGCTGCGGGCCCTGGGCATCGACGTGGACCTCGCCTCCGACGACGCGTGGGTGGTCACCGGACACCCGGACGGGCCGCCGCTGCCCGCCGCGCGCGCGTACACCCGCGACGCGGGCACGGCGTCCCGGTTCCTGCCCGCGCTGGCCGCGGTGGGCCACGGCGAGTACGCGTTCGACGCGTCCGCGCAGATGCGTCGCCGGCCCATGGACCCGCTCATCGGCGCCCTGCGCGCCCTGGGGGTGGAGATCCGCGAGGACGGGGAGCCCGGCCGGCTGCCGTTCACCGTGGTGGGCCGGGGCCTCAAGGGCGGCACGCTGACCCTGGACGCGAGCATCTCGTCGCAGTTCCTCACCGCCCTGCTGCTCGCCGGGCCGCTGGCCGCCGACGGCCTGGCGATCACGGTCACCGGCATGGTCTCCGTGCCGTACGTCGAGATGACGCTGGCGATGATGCGCCAGTTCGGCGTGACCGTCGAGCGCGACGGGGACACGTTCCGGGTACCGGCCGCGCCCTACGGCCCCCGCGACTACGACGTCGAGCCGGACGCGTCGAGCGCCTCGTACGTGCTGGCCGCCGCCGCGGTCACCGGCCGCACGGTCACCGTCCCCGGCCTGGGCACCGGCAGCCTGCAGGGCGACGTGCGCTTCGCCGACGTGCTGCGCCGGATGGGCTGCGACGTGCACCAGGACGCCACGTCGACGACCGTGACCGGGCCGGCGTCGCTGACCGGCGTCACGGTCAACATGCGCGACATCTCCGACACCATGCCGACCCTGGCCGCCATCGCGCCGTTCGCCACCGGCCCGGTACGCATCGAGGACGTCTACAACACCCGGGTCAAGGAGTGCGACCGGCTGGCCGCCTGCGAGGAGAACCTGCGCCGCCTCGGCGTTACGGTCGCCACCGGCCGCGACTGGATCGAGATCCAGCCCGGCACCCCGACGGGCGCCGAGATCGCCTGCTTCGCCGACCACCGCATCGCGATGAGCTTCTCCATCACCGGCCTGCGCACGCCCGGCATCACCCTCGACGACCCGCAGTGCGTGAAGAAGACGTTCCCCACCTTCCACACCATGCTCGCCGACCTGCGGGCGCAATGGGGCATGGCGTAGCCGTCCACATAGGGCCGGACCGCGCGGGCATGGCGGATCCTGCCCTCGCGCGGCACAATCCCCGCATGCGATGGATTTTGATCGTGGGCGGCCTGCTGCTGATCGCCTCCGGCGTGGTCTGGACACTGCAGGGGCTGAACCTGCTCGGCGGCAGCTCCATGTCCGGCAACAGGACCTGGGCCGTCATCGGCCCGATCGCCGCCCTTGCCGGCGTCGTCGCCGTCCGTGGCGGCCTCCGCCGCGGGGCGAGGTGACGCCCCGGTAGCCCTTGGGCGCCCGCAGGCGCCCCGCGGCGGGGGGCCATTACGCGTCGGGGTTCAGGCGCACGCTGACGGAGTTGATGCAGTACCGGGTGTCCTTCGGGGTCTGGCGCTCGCCGTAGAACACGTGCCCCAGGTGCGAGTCGCAACGCGCGCAGCGGACCTCGGTGCGGACCATCCCGTACGAGCGGTCCTCCACGTAGCGGATCGTGCCCGGCAGGGCCTCGTCGAACGACGGCCAGCCGCAGTGCGAGTCGAACTTCGTCTCGCTGGAGAACAGCCGCGCGCCGCACGCGCGGCAGGCGTACGTGCCGGGCGTGTGGGTGTTCACGTACTCGCCCGTCCAGGCGGGTTCGGTGCCGGCCTGGCGCAGCACCCGGAACTCCTCCGGGTTCAGCCGCGCCCGCCACTCGTCCTCGGTGGTGGGCAACTGGTCGACCGGGATCTCGTTCGTCATACCTCAACGGTACGCACCCTCCCGGACGGGTGGCTGACGGCCGCAAACCCGGATTTTGACGGCAGGCTATTCGGGCTGGGCAGCCCGGGGATGGCCGGTGGCGATTCAACTTGCCGTGACGGTGGCCACATCCAATGGACCCAATCATCCGATAACCCCTGAGGACTGACTGATCCACCGGAAAGTGAGGATTTCGGATGAGAACCACGGGTGCGTTCGCGCTCGCCGCGGCGATCGTCGGTGGTATCGCCACGCCGGCTATGGCCCATGACGACCCGGTCGCGCAGACCCGCGCCGACGGCGAGGTCGCGGTGCTGGCCGCGATGTCCGCCGAGCGGGTGTCCCACGTGGACCGCGCTGACTGGGCCAGCGCGCGCGACTGCCGCTGCGGCTGGTACGGGGGTTACACGTTCCAGCAGCGCCTGCCCTGGGAGATCGAGATGATCATCGCGGCGGGCAACGACCCGGGTAGCCGGGTCATCGTGCCCAGCACGCCCGCCCCGGGCGGTGGTGTCGGCGGCCGGGGCGGCGGCGGCACCGCCGCGCCGCGTACGCCGGGGCAGGGCGGCGCGCCCGGGCAGGGCGGAGCGCCCGGCTACGGCCCCGGCGGCCCCGGTTCGGGTGCTCCGGGCAGTGGCGGGCCGGGCGGCTACGGCCCGGGCACGCGCGGTCCGGGCGGTTACGGCCAGCCCAGCCCTGGTGCCGGCGGCCATGGCCCGAGCGGCCCCGGTGCCGGCGGCTACGGCCAGCCCGGCCCTGGTGCCGGCGGCCATGGCCCGGGCGGTCCAGGCAGTGGCGGTTACGGTCCGGGCGGTCAGGGCAGTGGCGGCTATGGCCCGGGCGGTCAGGGCGGTGGCGGGTACGGCCCGGGCGGTCCGGGCGGTAGCGGCTACGGTCCGGGCGGGCCCGGAGCCGGTGGTGGGTACGGCGGCGGTGACGACACGCCGGGTGACGACCTGCCGACCACGGGGGAGACCCCCGCGCCGGGCGACGTCGAGGCGCAGGGCCAACCTGTCGCGAAGCCGGTGAAGGCGGAGAAGCCGCAGGGCGCGATCCCCGCCGACGAGCCGGGGATGCTGCCGGTGACGGGGGAGTCGACCGGCGGGCTGGCCGCGGCGGCTGGGATCGTGCTGGTCGCGGCCGGAGCGGGTATGGCGATGGCCGGCCGCGCCGCACACCGTCGCGGAGCGCGTCACGCCCGGCGCTAGACGCCCGGCGCGACGCGAACGTGGGCCGATCCGTGAGGGTCGGCCCACGTTGTGCGTCCGCCTGCCGGTGGGCCAAAACTGTCGGTCCGGCGGGGTAGGGTCACGGCATGGCCGCAGGCTCGGCAGTCCAGGTGCAGGTCGCGGGCCGCGACGTGCGCATCAGCAGCCCCGACAAGATCTATTTCCCCGACCGGGGCTACACGAAGCTCGACGTGGTCAACTACTACCTGGCCGTCGGCGACGGGATCCTGCGGGCGCTGCGCGAGCGCCCCACGACGCTGCAGCGCTTCCCCGAGGGGATCGGCGGCGAGATGTTCTTCCAGAAGCGCGTCCCGCAGCGTGGCGTCCCGCCCTGGCTGGAGACCGTGAAGATCGCCTTCCCCAGCGGTCGTACGGCCGACGAGCTGTGCCCGGTCGACCTCGCCCATGTCGCGTGGGCCGCGCAGATGGGCACGATCGTGTTCCATCCGTGGCCGGTGCGGCGTTCCGATGTTGACCGTCCCGACGAGCTGCGCATCGACCTCGACCCCCAGCCGGGCACGGACTTCGCCGACGCGGTCGCGGTCGCCGGGCACGCCCGCGCGGTCCTGGACGAGCTGGGCTGGGTCGGCTACCCGAAGACGTCCGGCGGCCGTGGCGTCCACATATATATACGCATCAAACCCGAGTGGACGTTCGTGGAGGTCCGGCGGGCCGCCATCGCGCTGGCCCGCGAGATCGAACGCCGCGACCCAGGCCTGGTCACCACCAGATGGTGGAAGGAGGAACGGGGCGAGAAGGTGTTCATCGACTACAACCAGATGGCGCGCGACCGCACGATCGCGTGCGCCTACTCGCTGCGCGCCAACGCCCGGGCGACCGTGTCGACCCCGTTGACCTGGGACGAGCTGCCCGACGTCGAGCCCGACGACTTCGACCTGCGCACGGTCCCCGAGCGCGTCGCCACGGTCGGTGACCCGCACGCGGCGATCGACGACGTGGCGCACGACATCACCCCGCTGCTGGAATGGGCCGAGCGCGACGCGGGCGACGGCGAGGCCGACCTGCCGTACCCGCCGGACTACCCGAAGATGCCCGGCGAGCCCAAGCGCGTCCAACCCAGCCGCGCCCGCCCCTGACACCTGGGGTTATGGATTGTTCGGCCGGTATGACGACGCATCGGATCCATAACCCCACCGGCCAGCGAGCGGGTCAGGCGGGGCAGACCGTGCCCTTCGCGGGGACGCGGAGGTTGATCAGGTAGTTGTTGACCGCCTGGGTGATGCAGATCGTCTGCGGATAGGCGGTGTGGCCCTCGCCGTTCCAGGTGAGCACCACGCCGGTGCCCAGCACGTCGGCGAGCTTCGGGGCCTGCTCGTACGGCGTGGCGGGGTCGCCCTTCGTGCCCACCACGACGATCGGCGGGGAGCCCTTGGCCGCGCCGACGGGGTACGGGTCGTGCTTGGTCGGCCAGACGGCGCAGTTCACCATGCCCATCGCGAGGCCCGCGCCGAACAGCGGGTACTTCTTGCGCCAGTCCGACTGCAGGGCGCGGATGCGCTCCAGGGTCGGGTACGTCTCGTAGTCCGTGCAGTTCACGGCCGTGTTCGCGTCGAACAGGTTGGTGTAGTGGCCGTTCTGGTCGCGTTCGGCGTACCCGTCGGCGAGGGTGAAGATGCCCGTGGTGTCGCCGTCGCGCAGGTCGTCGAGGGCGCGGGCGAGCTTCTCCCAGTCGTCCTTGACGTACAGGGACGCGACCACCGCCGTGAAGATCCAGCCTGGGGTCGCCTGCCGGCCGCCGGCGCCGGCCTTCGGCGCGGTGCGCGCGGCGGCCAGCTGCTCCTGCACCACCGCGCGGGGGTCGGGCGCGACCGGGCAGCTCACCGGCGTCTGGCCGCACCACTCGGCGAAGTTGTTGAACGCCCGCTCGAAGCCGCGGGCCTGCCCCTCGGAGCGGGACTCGGCCTGCTCGGTGGGATCGATGGCGCCGTCGAGCACGAGGGCCCGGATGTTGGTGGGGAACAGGTGGGCGTAGACGGCGCCGAGCAGCGTGCCGTACGAGTAGCCCAGGTAGGTGGTCTTCTCGTCACCGACGGCCTTGCGGACGGCGTCCATGTCGCGGGCGGTCTGCACGGTGGAGAACAGCCGCAGGGACTCGCCGTACTTGGCGGAGCAGGCGTCGGAGACCTCACGGTTGACGGCCACGAACGTGTCGAAGTCGGCCTTGGCCACCGGGTCGGGGTCATACCCGAACAGGGTGTCGAGCTGCGCGTCCGTCATGCACTTGACCTGGGTGGAGCGGCCCACGCCGCGCGGATCGAAGCCGACGACGTCGAACCGCGAGTTGAGCTGCGGCAGCTGCGACAGGTACACGGCGTAGTCGACGCCGGAGCCGCCCGGGCCGCCGGGGTTGATCAGCAGGGAGCCGATGCGGTCGGTCTGGCGGCTGGAGCGGGCCCGCAGCAGGGCGATGTCGAACGTCTCGCCGTTGTCGGCCGTCCAGTCCTGCGGCACCTTGATCGTCGCGCACTGGTACGTGATGCCGCGCGGCACCCCGTTGAGGAGGTTGCGGGCGACGTCGGAGCAGTCGGTCCAGGTGGGCGCGCCGCCGTTCGGGGCCGCGGAGCCGGTGCCGGGGGTCGCGGCGGCCCGTGGCGCCACCCACTCGCTGTCCGGCCCGGCGCAGCCGGTCCCGACGACTCCGACCATGAGCAGGGCGGTCGTGAAGGTCGCCAGCCGGCGCCGGAGCCGCCCCCTGGCGGGGACGGAAGACGGCAAAGCCAGCTCAGCGAGGCGCCGACGCACGTGATCTCCTCCAGCCCGGGGACTACCCGGCCTCCGGCCGGCCGGCGAGCACCCGGTCGACGTTGAACCGGACCGGACGGTCCAGTTGTTCGTACGTGCATGATTCTGGCGTACGGTCCGGCCGGAAGCGCTTGAACTGAGCGGTGTGGCGGAACCGGTCACCCTCCATGGCGTCGTACCCCACCTCGATCACCAGCTCGGGGCGCAGCGGGACGAAGCTCAGGTCCTTCTTGCCCGACCAGCGGCTCTGCGTGCCGCCGGGCACCCGGTTGCCGAGTTCCTGCCCGCCGGCGAACCACGGGTGGGCGTCCTCGGCCCCCTCCCGGTAGGGCGCCAGCTCGTCGATCAGCTCTGCCCGCCGCTTCGCCGGGAACGAGGCGCACACCCCGACGTGGTGGAAGCGCCCCTCGTCGTCGTAGAGGCCCAGCAGCATCGACCCGAGCACCGGACCGGACTTGTGCAGCCGGTAGCCGGCCACCACCACGTCCGCCGTGCGGGAATGCTTGACCTTGAACATGCGCCGCTTGCCCGGCTCGTAGGTGATGTCGGCCGGCTTGGCGATCAGCCCGTCGAGGCCCGCGCCCTCGAACAGGTCGAACCATCGTCGGGCGGTGTCGGCGTCCGTGGTGGTCGCCGTCAGATACATCGGGGGTACCAGCGACGACAGCGCCTTCTCCAGCTCGGCGCGCCGGCGCGCGTACGGCTGCTCGGTGAACAGCTCGTCACCGAGGGCCAACAGGTCGAACGCGATGAACGAGGCCGGCGTGGCCTCGGCGAGCATGTTCACCCGCGACGCGGCGGGGTGGATGCGCTGGCCCAGCAGCTCGAAGTGCAGGCGCGGCTCGGCGCCCGGCTCGCGCAGCACGACCACGATCTCGCCGTCGACCACGCACCGCTGCGGCAACTGCGCGCGCACCTGCTCGACCACGTCGGGGAAGTACCGCGTCAACGTCTTGCCGCCCCGGCTGGCCAGTTCGACCTCGTCGCCGTCGCGGAAGATGATGCAGCGGAACCCGTCCCACTTCGGCTCGTACGTCATTGCCTCGCCGGTGGGCAGCTCGGGCACGCTCGTGGCGAGCATCGGCTCCAACGGCGGGTTGATCGGCAGCACCACGACCTGATTCAACCACCCGTCCGCATCTCAGTACCGCGCGAAGGACCGGATCGGCATGCGCGGGCCGAACTTGGGCGCGCCGAGCCCGGCCAGCGCCAGCAGGGTCACCACCCGCCCGCGGTGGCCGGCGAACGGCGCGAGCAGCTCCAGCATCCGCTCGTCGGTGCCGCGCGGCTCGCCCGCCAGGGCCCAGCAGACCAGGTGCGGCAGGTGGTAGTCGCCGACCGTCACCACGTCCGGGTCGCCGAACGCCACCCGTACGGTCTCGGCGGCCGTCCACGGGCCGATGCCCGGGATGGACACCAGCCGCCGGGTCGCGCCGGCCGCGTCGCCGGCCCGGTCGATCGCGGCGGCGCTGGCTGCCGCCCGCCGGATCGTGTCGGCCCGCTTCTGCTCCACGCCCCACGGGTGAAACGCCCAGTACGGCGTGGCGGCCAGCACGGCCGGGTCGGGCGGCAGCCGCAGTCCCGCCGGCACGACCCCGGCCGGGCCGGGGGCCGGCTCGCCCAGCCGCCGCACCATCGCCGAGTGGGCGCGCTTGGCCTCGAGGCCGGTGACCTTCTGTTGCAGGATCATGGGCACGCTCGCCTGGAACGCCCGCCCGGTCGCGACCATGCGCACGCCGCCCAGTTCGCGGGCGACCCGCGCGACGACGGGATGGCGGCGCGCCACGTCGGCGAAGTCAGCCGGGTCGTCCGTGAGCCCGGCGATCGCGTGGGCCCGGTCGAGCACCCAGCCCGCGCCCGCGCCCCAGGCCTGGGCGCGCAGCCGGCCGCCGTCGCGGCTCAGCCGCAGCGCCGCGGGCCCGTCGGGGGTACGGGTGGCCCACCAGACCTGCGCGGCGCCCACCCGGGCGGTCGGGTCGTCGCCGAGCGCGAGGACCCGCAGGGACCGCCCCAGGTCGTAGCGCTCGGGGAGGGGCAGGTCACGCGTACCCGTCATAGATTGTCCGAGGGTGCGGCGCGGTTGCCGGCGGCGACCGCCGACTGCAGCGCGCGGTGCAGCAGCTGGGCGTTGCCCAGCATGGCGCGCAGCCGTTTCTCCAGCCCGGCGATGGGCACGAGGTTCTGCGGGGCGCGCGGGTCCTTGTAGGAGGTCGAGGCCAACCGGGGCAGGGTGACCGCCGACAGGTCCGCCAGGTGGGTGACCTCGGGGCGGCTCAGCTCCGCCGAGCATTCGACGCGCACGATGCCCGCCCACGGCGAGCCGACCGGGCCGGGCAGCCGCAGATACCAGGAGTACTGGCGCCAGCGGGTCCCCACGGAGAAGTACGGGGTGCGCTGGCCCGGCCTGATCCGGGTGATGACCGTGGCGAGCTGCGGCGGCAGGTACGTGCGCCGGTGCGTCTTCACGTAGCCGATCGCGCGGGGCAGCGCGCCCCGGTCCTCCAGCGGACCGTCGACGACCAGCAGGTCGTCGTCGCTGGTCGTCTCGGCGCGCTGCGCCCTGGACACGTCGACCTCCAGCGCGCGCAGGTGCGGCATGACCTGGTTGGCGAGCTTGCCGGGGTCGCGCACGCCGACGCGCTTCACCACGTACTGCGCGGCCGTCGTGGTGAGGTCCTCCAGCAGCGGGCTCGGGGTGAACAGGCCCCGCACGATGCGCGCGCTCGCCACCTCCGCCGCGCCCCGCCGCAGGTCGCAGCGGACCACCCCCGCAGCGTACGACGCCGCCAGGCACGGCTGCAGCGAGGTGTCGCTCTCCTCGACCCACATGTGCGCGTCGATGCGACGGACCCCGTCCACGAGCAGCACCACGTCGGGGGCGCGCAGGTCAGCCGGCGGCGCGAGCGGCTGCCACGACTCCGGCGGCAGCTCGGCGGCCGGGTCGACCTCCTCCGAGCTGGCGGCCTCCGGGCCGGTGCTGTCGGCGCCCTCGGCGTTGGCGCCGTAGCGCGGGTCCCAGGCCTCCACGTGTACGCGCATCCGCCTCACCCCGTCCGCTCGACGCGGGCGACGCCGCGGCCGTCCCGGCGTACCTCGAAGCGCACCGGTATGCGCTCGGCCAGCGAGCCGACGTGGGTGACCACGCCTACCATCCGGTCGCCGCGCGCGGCGAGGTTCTCCAGCGTGGCCGCGACCGTGTCGAGGGTGGCGGCGTCGAGGGTGCCGAATCCTTCGTCCAACATGATGGACTCCAGGTTGGCTGACGCTGTCGACATGCCCGCGAGCTGCTCGGACAGCGCGAGCGCCAGGGCCAGGGAGGCCTGGAACGTCTCCCCGCCGCTCAGCGTGCGCACCCCCCGGCGCAGGCCCGCGTCGCCGTGGTCGATGACGACGAACTCGCCCTTCTCCTGGGCCAGGTCGTACTGCCCGCCGGACAGCTCGCGCAGGATCCGCGACGCGCCGTCGACGAGCGTCGTCAGCGCCTCCGCGAGCAGCCACTGCTTGAACCGGTCGGCCTGCAGCTGCATGGTGAGCATCCGGGCGACCTGGGCCTCCCGGTCGGCCACGGCGACCTGCTCGACCAGCCGGGCGCCCTGCTCGCGGCGCTGGGTGATCAGCTCGAGCGCCGACTCGGCGCGCTGCACCGCGAGCGCGGCCGCCTGCCGGTAGTGCGCCGCGTCGGGCTCGCGCCCGGTGCCGGGCCGCGCGCCGCCCGGGCGCCGGCCCGCGCC
>NZ_BAAALS010000046.1:0-23281 GCF_039528415.1 Luedemannella helvata | reverse complement strand
CGACGGCAACGGCAACAAGAAGGCCGCCTACACCTCAGTCCTCAACGCGCTGAACGGCGGCGCCGTCGTGACGACCCGCCCGCCGACCAGCTCCGTGGTCACCAGCCGCCCGCCGACCAGCTCGGTGGTCACCAGCCGCCCGCCGACCAGCGCGGTCGTCACCACGGGTGGCGGCCAGTCCGGCACCTGCTCGGCCACGTACAACCTGGTCAACTCGTGGCCCGGTGGCTTCCAGGCCGAGGTGACCGTGCGCAACAACGGCTCCAGCACGCTCAACGGCTGGACCGTGTCCATGGGCCTGCCCAGCGGAGTGTCGATCTCCAGCCTGTGGAGCGGCACCGTGACCGGCAGCAGCGGCAACGTCACCGTGAAGAACGCCCCGTGGAACGGGACGCTCAACGGCAGCGGGTCGACCACGTTCGGCTTCACCGCGAACGGCAGCAGCTCCAGCACCCCGACCACGGGCTGCACCAGCCCGTGACGCACTGAACCACCCTTACGACGGCCGGTCCGGATCTCCGGGCCGGCCGTCGCCGTTACTAACGCAGGGCAGGTTTCACCGGGGCGGATCCCGTCAGCACCGGGGTCGTCGACGCCGTGGGGAGGCGGACGGTCACCTCCATGCCCCCGTCCGGCAGCGCCACGGCGGTCACGGTGCCCCCGTGGGCCTCGGCCACCGCCCGAACGATCGACAGGCCCAGGCCCGATCCCCGGCCCCCGGTGCGCTCGCGCCCGCCGCGCCGGAACGGCTCGAACAGCCCCGGCACGTCCGACTGCTCGACCTCCGGGCCGGTGTTGCCGACCACAAGCCACGAATGGGTGGCGTCGGCGCCCGTACGGGCCCACAGCCGGCCGTGCAGGTAGTTGTAGCGCACCGCGTTCTCGATGAGGTTGCCCGCCAGCCGGTCGAGCAGGCCCGGGTCGCCGACCACGGGCGCGGCCTCCAGGGACGTGTCGCGCTGCAGGCTGAGCCGGTCGATGTCGCGGGACACGGCCGACAGCGCGGTGGCCACCCCGTCGGCGAGGTCCGTGGGCATCTTGCGCACCAGCCGCCGGCCGGCCTGCGCCTCCGTACGGGCGAGCACCAGCAGGGCGTCCACCAGGGCGTTGGCCCGCTCCGAGGCGTCGCGCACGACCGTGGCCATGCGCCGGAACTCCGCCACGTCGGCGTCCGGGTCGGCCAGCGTGACGTCGACCTCGGTACGCATGACCGCAAGCGGCGTGCGCAGCTCGTGCGAGGCGTTGGCGACGAATCGCTTCTGGCTGTCGAAGGCCGTGCCGATGCGGTCGAGCATCGCGTCGAACGTGTCGGCCAGCTCGGCCACCTCGTCGTCCGCGCCGGCGTAGCGGATGCGCTGGTCCAGCGTCTCGCCGGACAGGCGCTGCGCGGTCGTGGTGACCTGCTGCAGCGGACGCAGGGCCCGCCCGGCGACGACGTACGCCCCCGCGATGCCGACCAGGCTCACCGCCAGTACGGCGACGACGCCCTTGATGAGCAGGCCGTGCGTGATCGCGTCGGCGACCATCACCTGCCAGGCGTGCGCGTCCAGCGAGCGGCCGTCGGCGAGGGTCACCCGCGAGCCCGGGCTCAGTTCGGCCGTGGGCCCGAGCGCGTCACCGACCAGCAGCCACGCGAGCACGAGCAGCAGCGCCGCGGCCCCGACGAGCAGGATGCCGTTGAGCAGGGTGAGCCGCAGCCGCAGGGTGGGTCGCACCCGTCGGCGCCCGGCCCGCGCGTTGTAGACCGTCATCCGGCGGCCGTTCGCGGGGCCGGCGCCCGGTAGCCCGCGCCCACCACGGTCTCGATGACGGGCGGGTCGCCCAGCTTCTTGCGCAGGGTCATCACGGTGACCCGCACCGTGGTCGTGAACGGGTCCGTGTTGGCGTCCCACACCCGCTCCAGCAGTTCCTCGCTGGACACCACGGCGCCGCGCGCCTTGAGCAGCTCCTCGAGGACGCCGAACTCCTTGCGGGTCAGGTCGACAGGCTGGCCGGCCCGGGTGACCGTGCGCTGCGCCTGGTCGAGCAGCAGGTCGCCGTGGATGAGGATCGGCGGGGCCTGCGGGGTGGCCCGCCGGCCCAGGGCCCGCACCCGCGCCACGAGCTCGTCGAACGCGAACGGCTTGGGCAGGTAGTCGTCGGCGCCCAGTTGCAGGCCCTCCACCCGGTCGGCGACGCTGCCGCTGGCGGTGAGCATGAGCACTCTGGTCAGCGCCCCCGACGCGACCAGGTCGGCGCAGATCTGGTCGCCGTGCACGCCCGGCAGGTCGCGGTCGAGGACCACCACGTCGTACCGGGTGACCAGCGCCATCTCGTGGCCGTCGGAGCCGTCGTAGGCCACGTCGACCGCGAGGCCCTCCCGTCGCAGCCCGCGCACGATCGCGTCCGCCAGCGTCCGCTCGTCCTCCACCACAAGTACCCGCACGTCGCCTCCCCTTGTCGCGCCCACGCTAGCCGGCGCTGCCAAGGGGCCGTCAACTGCGCAGGCGCCAGCTCCGCAGTTGCCCGCCGTCCGCGCAGACGACGTGGGTGTCCGTGGCGCGGCACCGGATGCCGGCCTGGACGGTGCCGACCGGGCCGAGGTCACGCACCGTGCCCGCGCCGAGGCCGAGCAGGCCGAGGCGGGCCTGCCCGGTGTTGTCGACCAGGACCGACACCAGGGAGGTGCGCCGCACGTCGCCGTCGACGACGCGCCAGCCGCCCTCGATGTCGAACACCTGACCGGTGGCGACGTCGATCGTCACGGGCGCGGAGCCGGCCAGCGCCGCCAACCGGCGGGTGGTCGGGTCGGTGGCGTGCACGGCGATGCCCGGCGCGTGCCAGAGCGTCTCGCCGGTACGGGTGTCGAACGCCCACGTCTGGTCCTCGGCTGTCAGGCACAGCACGCGCCCGCACGGGACGGGCCAGGCGACGACGTTGGGCACCCGCACCCGCCACAGCGTGGCCAGTCGCCGTAGGTCCCATCCCGTGACGACCGGCCCGCCCGGCGACGATGTGCTCACCGTGAGGAGGTGGGGAAAGGCCAGGCCATACGAGTCCTCCTGGTACGGCCCGACGTTGCCGCGGGAGGCCACCTTGCCGGTGGTGAGGTCCCACGAGCGGGCCTTGCCGTCGGCGTCTATCACGACCATGTACCGCACGTCCGAGCCGCCGACGACCACCCCGTCGTCCCAGGGCTGCACGCCCGGCAACGCCCACGTGGAGCCGGGCTCGATGTAGTTGACCCAACTGTGCTCGCCCGTGCGCAGGTCCACGGCGGTCACCAGGTGCGCCTGGGTCCGGCCGTCCAGGCGGGCGTCGGCCTCGGCCGTCGTCCGGCCCGGGGCACGGTCGATCATGATCGCGACGGTCCCGGCGATATAGACCAGCGGCACGGCGGGCATCGGGTACGACACGAGCCGCCGGCCGGCCCCCTGGCTGAGGACGCGGGTGGCCGTCGGCGTGCCGATGCTCGGCGGGAACCGGGTCACCAGGTTCACCGAGTCCGAGAAGTACGCCTCGGCCAGCGCACCCTCGATGGGCCAGGACCACCGCACGACGCCCCGGTCGAGGCTGCGGGCCACGAGGTGCAGCTGGCCGTTGTCGTCCGTGATGGTGTACACGGTGTCCTCGGTGACGCCGAAGAAGCCGTGGAACGAGGTGGACCGCCAGGCCAGCGTGAGCCCGTCCCCACCGGGGCGCGCCGGGCCGGTCAGCGCGGCGACCACGGCCACGATGACGAGCAGGAACGCGCCCACGTTGGGGCCCCGCACGCCGGTCTCGCGGGGCGCGGGCTCCCAGGGTGTGGAGATGTCGAGTTCGATGACACGCGATGGCTGCACGGAACCTCCCGTCCTGCGAGTCTCCGCGTGGCGGGCAGGTTGCATCAACTTTTCACGGGGATTTCCTACGACGACTGCGAGGCGTTCCAGGTCATCCGGGTGAGCTGGGCGCGGGCCTCGTCCGCGAGGTCGGCGGGCACGCTGATGCCGTACTCGGCGGCCTCCAGCGACTTGACCGAGGTGAAGTCGCGCTGGCCGCGGGTCATGGCATGACCCACGCCGCCGAAGATCGCGCCCCAGACGACACCGATGAGCACCGCGGCGACCAGCACGGCCCACCAGGACGAGCCCGTGGTGAAGATGCTCAGCAGCAGGCCGACGAACAGGCCGAACCAGCCGCCCGACAGCGCCCCGGCGGCGGCCGCCCGCCCGGTCGTGAGGCGGCCCAGGACGTTCTCGACCAGGCGCACGTTCGTGCCGACGATCGACACCCGGTCGACCGGGAAGCCGTTGTCGGACAGGTAGTCGACGGCGCGTTGCGCGGTCGGGTAGTCGGTGTATGTGGCGACGGTGACGGGCTGCGTCGCGGTCGGTTCGGTCATGGCACGCTCCCTGATAAGTGATCAGCGATAGCCATTGTGTAGTACCCGAGCGCGATCGTCCGATAACCGTCAGGTCGCGGCGGGTGTCCGTTCCGGCAGGGCGGCCATCCAGCCGGTGATCTGGCGGGCCAGCTCCGGTGCCGTCAGGCCGAGGTCGGCCAGCAGCTCAGCGCGGGTGCCGTGCGGGTGCCAGCCGGGCTCGACGCCGATCTCCCGCACCGGGGTCTCGATGCCGGAGTCGCTCACCAGCTGGGCGACCGCGCCGCCGACGCCGCCGGTACGCACGCCGTCCTCGGCGACCACGACCAGGCGGTGCGCCGCCGCCAGCGTGGCGATCTCGGCGGGCACGGGCCGCACCCAGCGCGGATCCACCACGGTCACGCCGTAGCCCTGCGCGCGCAGCCGCTCGGCCACCTCCACGCCCAGGTGGGCGAACGCGCCGACGGCCACGACGAGCACGTCGCCGCTCTCGTCCTCGGTGAGCACGTCGACCCCGCCCACCCGGCGCAGCGCCGGCAGCGGGGCGGGCACCGAACCGGTCGGGAACCGGACGATCGTCGGGCCGTCCTCGACCGCCACCGCCTCGCGCAGCTCCTGGCGCAGCGTGGCCTCGTCGCGCGGGGCGGCGATGCGCAGGCCCGGCACGACGCCGAAGACGGCCAGGTCCCAGATGCCGTAGTGCGACGGGCCGTCCGGGCCGGTGATGCCGGCCCGGTCCAGCACGAACGTGACCGGCAGGCGGTGCATGGCCACGTCGAGCAGCACCTGGTCGAACGCCCGGTTGAGGAACGTCGCGTAGACCGCGACGACCGGGTGCATGCCGCCGAGCGCGAGGCCGGCCGCCGACGTGGTGGCGTGCTGCTCGGCGATGCCCACGTCGAAGGCACGGTCCGGGTACGCGGCGGCGAGCGTGGAGATGCCGGTCGAGTCGCCCATCGCGGCCGTGATGCCGACGATGTCGGGCCGCTCGTGGGCGAGCGCCACCAGCTCCTCGCCGAACACGGCGGTCCACTTCACGGCCGGCTTCGCCATCGTCTTGCCGGTGGCCGGGTCGAAGGCGCTCGACGGGCTGTGCATGTGGTCGGCCTCGTCGTCCTCGGCCGGCTGGTAGCCGTATCCCTTGCGGGTCACGGCGTGCACGATGACCGGGCCGCCGAACCTCTTCGCCTGCTCCAGCGCGTCCTCGACGGCGGCCACGTCGTGCCCGTCGACCGGGCCCACGTACTTGAGGCCCAGGTCCTCGAACATCGCCTGCGGCGAAACGGCGTCCTTGATGCCCTTCTTGACCGCGTGCAGCACCTCGAACAGCGGCGGCCCGACCAGCGGAGTGCGACCCAGCGACTCCTTGATCACATCGAGGGCCTTCTCGTAGGTGGGGTTGAGCCGCAACTTGGTCAGGTGGCTCGCGAGCCCGCCGATCGTCGGGGCGTACGAGCGGCCGTTGTCGTTGACGACGATGACCAGGGGGTTGTCCGTGGCGGCGATGTTGTTGAGCGCCTCCCAGCACATGCCGCCGGTCAGGGCGCCGTCGCCGACGACCGCCACGACGTGACGCCGCTCGCCGCGCAGCGCGAACGCCTTCGCCATGCCGTCCGCGTACGACAGTGCGGTCGAGGCGTGGCAGTTCTCGATGACGTCGTGCTCGCTCTCGGCCTGGTTGGGGTAGCCGGTGAGGCCGCCCCGCTGGCGGAGCCGGTCGAAGCCGGCGACCCGACCCGTCACGATCTTGTGAACGTACGCCTGGTGGCCCGTGTCGAACAGCAGCCGGTCGCGCGGCGAGTCGAAGACGCGGTGCAGGGCGAGGGTGAGCTCCACCACGCCGAGGTTGGGGCCGATGTGGCCGCCCGTGCGGGCCACCTTCTCGACCAGGAAGTCCCGGATCTCGGCCGCCAGCATGGCCAACTCGTCCCGGCTCAGTCCGCGCAGGTCGGACGGGCCATTGATCGAGTCGAGCAGCCCGGCACGCGGGCGGCTCGGCGGGGCGTCGGTCTCCTCGCGCGTGCTCATGACCGGCCAGTCTATCCGGATCGCGCTCGCGGGCCACTCACGCGCGCCAGCCTTCACAGGGTCTCCACCGCGCCGCCGCCGGGTCGTGATGTGGGCCACCCGAGTGCCCTGACAGAGTGGTCGGCGTGCACATGTCAATCCTCCCCCGGGTCGCCCTCAGCCGGCGCGGCCTTCCCGGCGACCCGGTCGCCGCGCTGACCCCGCACGCCGACGTCGTCGAATGGGCGCACGAGCGCCCGCCGAACCCGGCCGAGCTGCGCGACCTGGCCGCTGACTGCGACGCGGTGCTGTGCTGGCTCGGTGACCGCATCGACGCCGACCTGTTCGCCGCCGCCCCGCGGCTGCGGGTCGCGGCGCTGGCCAGCGCCGGCTACGACGGGGTCGACCTGGCCGCCGTCCGCGCCGCCGGCGTCGTCGTCAGCCATGTGCCCGGCATCCTCCAGGAGACCACCGCGGACCTCGCGTTCGCCCTCATCCTCATGGCCCGCCGGCGGCTCGGCGCCGCGGTCGACGCCATGCGGGCGGGCGGCTGGACCGACAACCGGATGGACGGCTTCCTGGGCCTGGACGTGCACGGCGCGACGCTGGGCATCGTCGGCTTCGGCCAGATCGGTCAGGCTGTCGCCCGGCGCGCGCGGGGGTTCGGGATGCGGGTCCACCATCACGGCGGCCGCTCCGACGGCGAGGGCCTGTCCCAGCGGGTCACGCTCGACGAGCTGCTGCGTACCAGCGACGTCGTGTCGCTGCACCTGCCGCTCACCGACGCCACCCGCGGCCTGATCGGGGCCGCCGAACTGGCGCTGATGAAGCCGACCGCGACCCTGGTGAACACCGCGCGCGGGGGCATCGTCGACGAGGCCGCGCTGGCCGACGCGCTGCGTGCCGGGCGCCTGCACTCCGCCGGGCTGGACGTGATGACCGACGAGCCGCGCCGGGACCCGGCCGACCCGCTGTTCGGCGTACCCAACCTGGTCGTGTTGCCGCACGTCGGGTCGGCGACCGAGGCGACCCGCGCCGCCATGGTGGACCTGGCCGTACGCAACGTGCTCGAGGTCCTCGCGGGCCGGCCGGCGCTCACCCCGGTCCCCGGCACGCGGCCGGTCCCGGGGTGAGCGCGCGACCCGCGGGTACGAGCCGGTAGCTCAGGACCGCTGTGCCGGGTCAGCCGCGAGCAGCCGGCCGTGCAGGGCCGAGATCCACGCCATGGCGGCGATCACGCCGATGGCCAGCGTGAGCGAGCCGGCCCGACCGCCCGCCATCGCCCAGACGTTGCCGGCGAGGAGCGCCGTGCCGGCCACCAGCGACGCGATCCGGACGCCGCGGCCGGCGAGCTGACGGGCCAGCACGAAGCACGCGGCGATCAGGGCCGCGAACGACACCGTGCCCGCCGCCAGGTGCAGCCCGGCGTGCCAGCTCAGGGTCGTACCCGGCCCCGCGGGCGTACCGGCCGGGAAGCCGTCGCCGGGGTCCATCGTGAAGATACCGGCGACGATCATCCCGGTCCCGGTGACGGTCAGCAGCCGGGGCGCCCACCTGCTGGCGAGCATGCGGCGCAGGCCCGCCGCGCCGGCGATCATCAGCGCGCCGGTCAGCACGAACGTGGTGATCTGCAGCCAGCCGAGGTCCCCCGTGCTCAGCATGCTCAACGGGTGGCGGGTCAGGTCGAAGCCGGCCCGGGTGAACGCCTGCGCCAGCGACGCGGTGGCGAACAGCGGCGCGGCCAGCGCCCCGGCGACGAGCAGCGGCTTCGTCGCCGTGCGCGGCCGGACGGTCGTGGCGTCAGCGGGGATGGTCGACATGTTCGGTTCCTCTCGCGGTCGGTTGCCTTCACGCATGCGTCGACCGGACCGGTCGCGGATCGACATGCCGGCCCAAGAATTCTGGGGTACTACGGTTGTAGTGGGATTCACTACAACCGTAGTATCGGGTGATGGGACGCCGGGAGGACCTGCTCGACGCCGCGATCACCGTGCTCGGCGAGGGCGGCATGCGCGCGCTGACCCACCGCGCGGTCGACGCGGCGGCCGGGCTTCCACCGGGCTCCACCTCCAACTACTTCCGCACCCGCGACACGCTGCTCACGGCGGTCGTCGAGCGGTTCGTCGACCGCGAGCGGGCGGCGAGCGAGGAGATCGCCGGACGGCGGCCGCCGGGGACGCACGAGGAGCTGATCGAGGCGCTCGTCGACCTGGCGCGCGGCCAGACGGGCCGCCACCGCACCCTCGCGCTGGCGCGTTACGTGATCCTGGCCGAGGCCGCCATCCACCCGCCGCTACGGGCCGCGCTGCTCGCCGGCGGGGCGCGCGTTCGCGCGTACTTCCTGAACTGGTTGGCGGTCGCCGGCTCGGTGGATCCCGAACGCGACGCGCCCCCGATCATGAACCACTTCACCGGGCTCGTGCTGCATCAGCTGGCCGCACCCGACCCCGCGTTCGACCCCACGGCCGAGATCACCGCGCTGGTGACGGCCGTCCTACGACCCCGCTGACGGAGGCCACCATGGACATCGACAGCACCTGGCGCGCGATCGACGCCCAGCGCGTCCGCGTCGCCGACCTGCTCGACGGCGTGACCGGCGGCGAATGGGAGACCCCCTCGCTGTGCGCGGGATGGACCGTGCGCGACGTGACCGCCCACCTGACCCTGCAGCAGTTGGGGCTGCGCGAGGCGGTCGCACAGTTCCGCACGCTCGGCGGCCTCAACACGGTGATCCGCGAGGCGGCACGGCGCAGGGCGGCGACCCGCTCCCCCGCGTCGCTGGTCGCCGAGATCCGGGGCATGGTCGGCTCGCGGCGGCACAACATCGGCGTCACGCCGGCCGAGACGCTCATCGACATCCTCGTGCACGGCCTCGACATCGCCGTCCCGCTCGGCCGCGACCTCGAGATCCCGACGGACGCCGCCGCGGCCGCCGCCACCCGCATGTGGACGATGCGCTGGCCGCGTCCGATCGTGTCGCGGCGTCGGTTCGCCGGCCTACGCCTGACCGCCACGGACGCTGACTGGTCGGTGGGCTCGGGCGCCCCGGTCGAGGGCCCGATGACCGCCCTGCTCCTGCTCCTCGCGGGTCGCACCACCACCGCCCTCCCGCACCTGTCGGGCGCGGCCGCCCTGGCCGCGTGAGCGTTCAGCGCAGGGCGAGTGCGAAGAGGACGGCAGTGGCCGCTACGCAGGCCCAGCCGACTGGGCGCGCGGCCGGGGCACGCGGACCGGCTAGGCTCGGCGGGTGACGCGCGGGCCGCTGTTGGATGACGAGGCCCTGCACGCGTCGTCCGTGGTCGCCAACAACGCCATGAACCGGGAACGGCAGCTCACCGGCGTTAACAGTTACGCGCGCGAGCTGGGCTTCGACCCAGTCGACTGGCTCACCGAACGGCTTGCGTCGGCCGACCGGGTCGCATGGCTCGATCTGTGTTGCGGCACCGGTCGCGCCCTGATCCAGGCGGCCGACCGGCTGCGTCGAACGGGGCTCGCCGACCGGGTCCGTCTCGTCGGCGTGGACCTGGTCGATTTCTTCGATCCGGCCGCGGCGTCGCCGGAACTGGTGTGCGCGCCGGTGACCGCGTGGACGCCGGACCAGCCGTACGAGCTGATCACGTGCGTACACGGGTTGCATTACGTCGGCGACAAGCTCGGCGTCCTCGCCCGCGCGGCGGGCTGGCTCACCGACGACGGGATGCTGGTGGCCGATCTCGACCTGGCCAGCGTCCGGCTGGCGGGCGGGATCCCGGCCGGGCGGCCGCTCGCGAGTGCCCTGCGCGGGGCAGGACTCGGCTATGACAGCCGGCGCCGCCAGGTCCGCTGCGCGGGGCGACGGGAGGTCACACTGCCGTACACGTACCGGGGTGCCGACGACCGCGCGGGGCCGAACTACACCGGCCAACCGGCGGTCGACTCGATCTACGACCGCTGAGCCGACTGGGCGCGCGGGCGGGGCACCCGGACGGACGCCCGCGCGTGCCCGGGTCGGGGAAGGAGCGCGACGACCAGGCCGAGCAGGAGGGCCGCGACGACCGCGTCGACCCAGTAGTGGTTGCCGGTGACGACCACGACGACCACCGTGATGACCGGGTGCAGCAGCCACGCCCAGCGCCACCGGGTGCTGGTCGCCGCGATGAGGGCGATGGCGACCGCGAGTGCCCAGCCCACATGCAGCGACGGCATGGCCGCGTACTGGTTGGCGAGCGAGTCCGTGTCGGGCGCGCCGTACACGGACGGGCCGTAGAGGTGGCCGGTGTCGACCATGCCGACGCTGCTGAGCATGCGGGGCGGGGCCAGCGGCAGGAGCAGGTGCACCACCAGGCCGGCCGCGGTGAGCCAGGCCAGCATCCGCCGCGTCCACACGTAGTGATCGGGCCGCCAGAGGTACATCCAGATGAGCAGGAGGGCGGTGGCCGGGAAGTGGACGAACGCGTAGTAGGAGTTGGCCACGCGCACCAGGTCGACGTTGGGTAGGACGGCCTGCTGGATGGCGTACTCGCTGGGCAGGCGCAGCGCGCGCTCCAGGTGCCAGATGTCGGCGGCGTTGGCGAGCGCCGCGCCGACGTGCCCGTCTGCGACGACGCGGCCGAGCTTGTACGCGAGGAACAGGACGAGCACCAGGCCCACCTCGCGGGCCGCGCGCCGCAACGGGCGTCGCGGCGGGCGCGGTGCGGGTGCCGGATCGATGGCGTCGAGGACAGGGGCCGGGAACTCCTGGACCGCAGCCACCCTCGCCCCCCGTCACGGCCCCTCGCCAGGGCCGGCCCGGACCGGGCGGCTGTCGACCGTACCGCTCATTGTTGGAAAGAAGTTTCCCTATGCGCAACTTTTCCCATCGAGAAGTAGATCACCTGGCGGATAGCCGACAGCCGCCCCCGGTCCCCGGGTCAGACGCGGATCAGCTCACGATCGGTCGCCCGCGCGTCCAGGTGCTCGCGCAGGCCCTCGCCCTCGATGTCCACATTGGGCAGGGCCTTGTCCAGCCAGCGCGGTAGCCACCACGCGGCCCTGCCGAGCAGCGACATCACGGCCGGCACGATGGTCATCCGCACGATGAACGCGTCGATGACCACGCCGATCGCCAGCGCGAAGCCCATCGACTTGATGACCGGGTCCTCGACGAGGATGAAGCCGGCGAACACCGAGGTCATGATGAGCGCCGCGGCCGTCACGACCCGGGCACCGTGGCCCATGCCGTTGACCGTGGCCTGCTGGGCGGTGTCGCCGTGGACGTAGTCCTCGCGCATCCGGGAGACGAGGAAGACCTCGTAGTCCATGGCCAGGCCGAACAGGATGCCGATGAGCAGGATCGGCAGGAAGCTCACCAGCGGACCGGGCGTGTCCAGGCCCATCAGGTCGGCGAGGTGGCCCTGCTGGAAGACGAGCACGGTGAGCCCGAACGTGGCGCCCACCGTCAGCAGGAAGCCCAGCGCCGCCTTGATCGGTACGAGCACCGAGCGGAACACGAGCATCAGCAGCAGGACGGACAGGCCGACGACGAGCAGCAGGTAGACCGGCAGCGCGTCGGAGAGCTTCTCGGACACGTCGATGCCGACGGCCGTCTGCCCGGTCAGCGCGATGTCGGCCCCGTCGATCGTCCTGGCGACGGCCCGCACGTCATGCACGAGCGTCTCGGTCGCCGCGTCGGTCGGACCGGTCGCCGGGATGACGGCCAGGAGCGCGGTCCGCTTGTCCTGGCTGAGGTTGGGCGGGCTGACCGCGACCAGGTTGCTGGTGCCCTGCAGCGCGGCGGTCACCTCGGTCGCGGCGGCCGCCGTCCGCTCCGGCGAGTCCGACGACACGACCAGCGCGAGGCGGCCGTTGAAGCCGGGGCCGAACCCCTCCGTGATGAGGTCGGCGGCGTCGCGGGGCGGCGTACCGACCGGGCTGGCGTCCGCGCTCGGCAGGGCGAGGCGCATGTCGGCCGCGGGGATGGCCAGCGCGCCGAGGCCCACGATGCCGAGCAGGATCACCGGGATCCGCAGCTTGATGACCAGGCGGGCCCAGCGGAAGCCGAAGCCCTCGCGCTCCTCGTACTCCTCGGTCCGCCGCTGCTTGCGCGACAGGATCCGCCGGCCCACGAAGGCGAGCAGCGCGGGCAGCAGCGTGATCGCGACCAGGACGGCGACGGCCACCGTGCCGGCGGCGGCCAGGCCCATGACGGTCAGGAACGGGATGTTCACGACCACCAGGCCGGCGAGGGCGATGACCACGGTGGCGCCCGCGAACACGACCGCGGAGCCGGCGGTGCCGACCGCCCGGCCGGCGGCCTCGTCGGGCGGGAGGCCCTCCCTCAGGTTCTGCCGGTAGCGCGACGAGATGAACAGCGAGTAGTCGATCCCGACCGCGAGGCCCAGCATCAGGGCGAGCACCGGCGCGGTGGAGGTGAGCTGCACGACACCGCTCAGGGCGAACAGGCCGGCCATGCCGGCGCCCACGCCGATGAGCGCGTTGAGCATCGTCATGCCGGCGGCGACCAGGGAACCGAAGGTGATCACGAGGACGATGAGGGCGATGAGCACGCCGATGGCCTCCGTGCTGCCGATCTCCGGCTCGCCGCTCATCACCTCGCCGCCGTGCTCGACGCGCAGGCCGGCCGCCGCCGCGGCGGCGCCGCTGCGCTCGTACGCCTCGCGCTGCTCCGGGGTGACCTTGTCGACCCGCTCGGCGAACTGCACCTGGATCAGGGCGTGCCTCAGGTCCTGCGACACCGCGCGCGCCTGGAACGGGTCGACCGCCCCGACCACGCCGGGCAGCATCGAGGCCTCCTTGACCAGCGCCGCAACGGCCGCCTGGTAGGCGGGCGTGGTGAGCTGCTGGCCCGCGGGCGCGGCCACGACAATCGTACCGGTGGCGCCGCTCGCCTCGGGGAACTCGCTCTTCAGCGCGTCGATCGCACGCTGGGACTCGGTGCCGGGCATGGTGAAGTCGCTCGAGGTGGTGCCCTTGAACACCGCGGCACCCGCGCCGAGCGCGGCGAGCGCCACGAGCCAGACGATCACCACCAGCCCGCGCCGCCGGAACGAGGCCCGGCCGAGCCGGTAGAGCACTGTTGCCATGTCGGTTTCCTTGTCGACGAGGGGTCGGGGAACGGGACGTCAGGAGGTGTTCAGCGCGCGCCGCGCGACGCCGATGAGGGTTGCTCTCAGATCCGGATCGGTGGCGCACTCCGGATCCAGGACGACCGCGGCAGTGCCGGCGAGCACGACCTTGGCGGCCAGCTGCGCCGACGGGTCCGTGCCGCGCGCCAGGGCCGCCACGAGCCGGTCGGTCAGCGGCTTCACGTCGGCGAACGCCGGCTGGTGGAACAGGTGCGGCAGGTCGTGGTAGATCAGGGCGATCTCCCGCCGGTACGCGAGCACGAGGTCGACGAAGCCCTCGATGGCCGCGTCGCGGGCCTGCCCGGCGCTCATCGCGGACAACCGCTCGTCGAGTGCGGCCAGTTCGCGCGCCGGGGGCTCGACGAGCGCCGCGAGGATCGCGTCCTTGCCGGCGAAGTGGTAGAGCAAGGTCGCCTTCGAGCAGCCCACTTCGACGGCGATGTCATGCAGGGAGGCGCCCTTGTACCCGACATTCGCGAACTGCCGCGCCGCCGCCGCGAGGATCTCGTCGCGCGTGTTGAGCCGGGCCATGCGGTGACCACCTCCGCCGCCCATCTTGCCTGACCGATCGGTCAACTCCTGACCGATCGGTCAGAAAATGTGGTACGTCTCACGATCCCGGCGAGGGTAGCTTCCCCATGGCCGCTTGGAAGTTCTGTGGACGTTTTGTGGAACCCCTGTGGAACAGATGCTGCAACACGGTCCCGGCGACCATGTGCCTCGGCGGCGCTTCGTTGGCAGGGTTATCCGGTGTGGACGCGAAGGTAGGGGCTGAGCAGCTCGCGGGCGAGGCCGGTGGCCGCGTCCACGGACAGCCCGCTCTCGATCATGCGGCTGAGCGCGAAGACGGTCGACTGGATGAGTTCGGCGATCCGCTCGGGGTCGGACGCGCCGTGGTCGGTGAGCGCGGCACGCAGCGGCGCTTCCAGCCTGTCGTGCATGAGCCGGCTCGACGTCGCGAGGGTCTCGCTGCTGCCGACCGTGGCCAGCGCCCGGGCCAGGGCGTGATCGCCGCGGGCCACCAGTCGCAGGTTCGCCTCGATGTAGGCGAAGATCTTGTGGCCGGACGTGGTCGCGGTGTTCATGTGCTGCTCGACGTACGTCGCCCAGCGCGGGAAGGTGTCGACCACCAACGCGTCGAACAGGTCGTTGCGGGACCTGAAGTAGGAGTAGGTGCTGGAGCGGGCCAGCCCGGCCTGCTGGGCGACCTCGGCCAGGCTGGGGAGCTGGTCGGGACGTCGGGACAGCAGGGCGCGGGCCGCGTCGAGCAGCGCCGCCCGCTGCGCGGCCCGGTGTTCGGCGAGGGTGGCGGCTTGGATTCTCGGCACGCCACCCTCCTTCCCTCGCGCGGCAGTCCCGCTGCCGGTACGCCAGGGGCCGTACCAGCTACCGGCTCGCCGGCGCGATCTTGCCGTCGATCATCTCGTAAACCGTGTCACAGTACTCCAGCACGTCGTGATCATGGGTGACCATGACCACGGCGACCGACCGCTGCCGGGCCTCGCGGGCCAGCAGCTGCACGATGTCGTGGCTGCGCGCGCGGTCCAGGGCCGCCGTCGGTTCGTCGACGAGCAGGACCGTGGGCTCGGTGACCAGCGCCCGGGCGATCCCGACGCGCTGCCGCTCGCCGCCGGACAGCTGGTGGGGCCGCCGGTCGGCCTTGTCGGCCATGCCGACGTCGGCCAGCAGCTCGCGCGGGTCACGCTGGGATCGCTCGCTGCGGGGGCCCAGCCGCTGGACCAGCCGCAGCTGGTCGACGGCGGTCAGCGCGGGCAGCAGGTTGCCGGACTGGAACACGAAGCCGATGTGACGGCGCCGCAGTTCCGTACGGGTCCGCCGGCTGGACACCGTCATGTCCTGACCGGCGACGGTGACGGTGCCCTCGTCGGGGCGGGCCAGCCCGCCCGCCACGGCCAGCAGGCTGGACTTGCCGGCGCCGGACGGGCCGACGATCGCGGCGAGCTGGCCCGGCGGGACGGTGAGGTCGACGTGGTCGAGGGCCTGCACGATCTCCGCGGCGTCGCCGTGGCGCAGGCTGACCCCGCTCATCACCAGGCCGAGCTGGTCGGTGGCCGTGGTCGGGGTGGTGCTCATCGGTTTCCTCCCAGAGCAGTGGCCGGGTCCGTGAAGGTGACCCGCAGGACGGCAGCGCCGGCCCCGAGCAGGCCGAGGACGACCAGGCCGACGGACGCCGCGACGATGCTGGAGCCACTGAGCGCGAACGGGGCGCCGCTGCCGGCGACGTAGGCGCCGAGCGCGACCCCGACGGCCACCCCGGCGGCGACCGCGGCGGTCAGCAGGAGGAACGCCTGCGTCAGTGCGTCGCGCAGCACCCAGCCGGTGGACGCGCCGAGCGCGCGCAGCACGGCGACCTCCTGCTTGCGCTGGATCGCCCACACCGCGAAGAAGGCACCGGCCACGAGTGCGGAGATCACGTAAAGGAAGCCCTGGATCAGCTGGAGGGTGGTGGTCTCGGCCGTGTAGCCCGGCGAGGCCCCGAACGAGTCGCTGAGGGTGAGGCTCTCCGTGCCCGCGGCGGCGTCGCCGGCGGCCAGGTCGACGGACTTGCCGGACTCCGCGCGGACCGCCACGGCGGTGATCTCCTGCTTGGCCTTCTCCGGCACCGCCCGGCCCGGGGCCGTGCCGGACTTGACCTCCTGCCACAGCGCGAGCGGCACGTAGGCGACATCGACGTGCCCGAAGGTGTCCTGCTGCATGGTGACGCCGACGACCCGCATGCGGGTGCCGACCCGGTCCACGGTCACGACATCACCGATCTTCAGGCCGGCGTCGAGGGCCGTCGGGCTCACCACGATCCCATCGGGCGTGCCGAGCCGCTCGCCCTGGCTCACCTCGGGAGCGAGGAAGGAGTCCGCGGTCACGCCGAACAGGGCCAGGTCGACCTCGACGCCGCCGTCGGTACGGCCGTTGATCAGCGTGTTGCCGAACGGCGTGGCGTCGGCCACGTTGGGCTGCGCCCGCCACGCGTCGACGGCCGACGTGTCCACGACGCTGCGGGAGAACGCCGAGTCGTGTTGCACGCCGTGCGCGAATGCGAAGGACGTGACGGGCAGGTTCTGCAGGCCTGACACGCCGTCGCGGACGAGGCCGACCGACAGGCCGGACAACATCACCATCAGCACCGCGATCAGCGCGACAACCGCGCCCACCAGAGCGAACCTCAGCCGAGCGAACCGGAGCTCGCGAATCGCCAGGAACATCAGCGCGCGCCTCCCGAAGTTATCGACACCATGTCGACATCATATCGACGCCCTGTCGGGAAAAGGCGGCCGGGTCCCGCCCGGCGGCCTTTATGCGAGACATCACCTCATATCAACCGCCGGGCACGGGCTGGTCAGCGACCGTCCAACACCCCCGCCATGCGGGTGAGCGCGGCGAGCCGGTCGGACTCCGCGGGGGCCAGGATGACGCTGGTCGCGCCGGCGGCGTGGCGGGCCGCGATGCGCTCACGAACTTCGGCGGGCGTACCGGCGAGGGCCAGCTCGGCCACCCACTCCTCCGGCATGGTGGCCGCGAACTCCCGCGGGCTCGAACACGAGCGCCGATGGCCGGCCAGCGCGCCGGCGAAGGGCAACGCGGCCAGGTGGGGCGCCCAGTCGGGCTCACCGATCCAGGCCAGCCCCGCGCGGGCGGCAGCGCGCGCGGCCCGGCCGTCGTCCCCGACGACGGCGACGTCATAGGTGATGATCTCGGGACCGCCGCCTCCCAGACGCGCCACGGTGGCCGCGATGTACGGGGGCGCGGCGGGTTCGGCCAGCAGCACCCCGTCGGCGGCCCGGCCGGCGAGCGCGAGCGATCGGGGTCCGCGCACGCCGAGCACCACGGGCGGGACCACGTCCGGTCGCTCGTCGAGGACCACCCCCTCCACCTGGACGTAGCGCCCGTCGGCCGGTCCCGCCTCCCCGCGCAGCAGCGCCCGCACCGCCGCCGTGTACTCGCTGAGCAGCGTGAGCGGGCTGGCCGGCCAGGCGCCCACCTGCCGCATCCACCCCGGCATGCCGTGGCCGACGCCGGCGATGAGGCGCCCGGGGAACAACTGCGCGAGCGTCGCCAGCTCCATGGCGGCGAACGCCGCGTTGCGGGCGCCAGCCGGCAGGATGCCGATGCCGACCGTGATGTGCCTGGTCACCGCGAGCACCGCGCCCGCCTGGGCGACCCCGCCCCGGAAGCCGAGGTCCTCGACAACCCACAACTCGTCGAAGCCGAGCTGTTCGGCGCGGCGCGCGTACGGCAGTACCTGGGCGGCGGGCAGGTCCCGGGGCAGCATGACCCCGACGCGTCGCGTCCCCGCGGCGGTCACCCGCCGACGCCCCGCGCCACGCGGGCCGGGTCGCCCACGGCCTCCACGTTCACCGGCACGACACACCGCATCGTGCGGCCATCCTCGTGAGCAGCCATGCGGAAGATCGTAGAGCGCTCGCCCGTCATGCCGGCGCCGGCCACAGCTCGCCCGGGCCCAGGTCCAGCGTGCGGATGGTCACCCCCGCGTCGCCGGCCGCCGACGCCCCGGCGTCGACGATCGGGGCCAGCAGCCGCCCGAACTCATCGGCCTGCGCCGCGCCGAGCGCCTCCAGCGCCACCGGCGAGACGAGCTCGCCCGTGGCCACCAGCCCGACCACACCGGACCCGGCCGCGCTGCCCGCGACGCCGGGTCGCGCCTCGACGTACGCGCGGCAGGCGCCCGGCAGGTGTTCCATCAGGTCGGCGACCCAGATCACGTACACGCCGTGGCGCGGGCCGCGCTCAGCCACCCGCACCAGGGACGGCGACGTCGCGCCCGCGACCAGCACGATGACGGCCGGCGTGGGCTCCGCGCCGGCGGCCCGGCGCTCGATCAGCGCGTCGATCTCGGCGAGCAGGCCAGCCGCGGCCGACGCGTCGGCCGTGAGCGGGTGGGCGAACAGGCTGCGGGCCGTGTGCGGTAACCAGGCGAGCCACCGCCAGTCGCCGACCGTCGCCGGCGACACGACCGCCGCCAGGCGCACCTCGGCCGGGGCGTGCAGGGACACGAGCTGGGCGAGGAGGGCGCGGGCCAGCGGTACGGCGCTGCCGCCGTGCCCGGCGACCCCCAGCGCGCCGACCTCGGGCAGCTTGACCACGACCGGGAGACCGTCCACTGTGGCGTGTGCCGTGACCAGCTCCCGCAGTTCGTCCCAGAGCCGCTGCGGCGCCTCCGTACGCGGCGGCGGGGTCACCCGGGTGCGCGACGGGCGCGGACCCAGGCCCAGGCGCAGCACCAGGAAGTCGTCGCCGTCCGGCCGGCGGCTCCACAGGAGCGGGTCGCGGCGGCGCGCCGCCGCCGTCAGCTCCGGCAGGCCGGGGTGCTCGGCCGCCCGGCCGATCCGCTCGGCGTCCGCGGCCGCGCGCAGCCGGGCGTCGAGGTTGGCCAGCGCGGTGCGGAAGGTGGCCACGGCGGCGTTCTCCGCGCGCCACGTGCCCAGCGCGTCGAGGGCGTACGCGCCGGCGGCGGCCACGGGACCGAGCGCGACGAGCAGCCACGCGTACGGCGAGCCGGTGATCGCGACAAGGACCACGCCGGCAGTGACCGGGCCGACCAGGGCGAGCACCGGCGGCCGGCGCGGGCGCGGTGGTACGGGCGGCGCCGGCGCGTCCAGCTCGGCGCCCGCGTGGCGGGGTACCACGAGGGGCGCCCGCGCGTGGGTCGCGCCGGCCGCCCGGACCGTCACCCGGACGGCGGTGTCGCCCAGCAGCGCCTCGTCGCCGGAGCGCAGCACCGCCCGCTCGACCGGCCTCCCGTCGACGTAGACCCCGTTCGCGGCGCCCAGGTCGACGATCTCGACGACGTCGCCGACGGTGATGCGGGCGTGGTGCTTGGAGACCAGCGGATCGGTCAGCCGCACGGCGCAGGCGCGGTCACGGCCCACGGTGGCGTTGCCCGCGGGCAACGGAAACGGCCCGCGCCCCGCGTCCGGTCCGGCCACGATCTCCAGGGTGGCGGCCGGCTCCTCCGCCTCGGCGGCGGCGTGCAGCCGGCTGGCCGGCATGAGCCGCACCCGCGCGCCGGAGCGCGGCCCCACGGTGGCCACGAGGGCGTCCGCGGGTAGCGGCGTGCCGTCCGCGGTCCCCCCGACGGCGAGGGTGACGGCCGGCCACGCCGGCCCGCGCGCCGGGTCGCGGGTGGCGAGCGCGTGCGCGACCTCGCCGACCGTGGTGTCCGGGCCGACCGTGACCACGAGGTCGACCGCGTCGCCGCTCTCCCGGATCAGGGTCAGCCGCACGTCCGTCACGTCCGCCACGCTCCGGCGCCGATCGTCCGTTCGCTCACGCCGCCCGCCGCCGGTTGCCCGGCCACAGGGTGGCCAGGTTGACCATCGCGAGGAATCGCTGGTGCGGCCTGCGTTCGCGGCGCAGGCCACGCAGCGACTCGTCCACATCGGACCAGTACGCGGTGACGGCCTCGGGACTGGGGTCGCCGGGTCCGAACACGGCCGCGTCCGCGACCAGTGCCAGGCGCGTGGCCGCCGCCCGGCCGTCGACCGACAGCGCCTGCGCGCCGGCCAGCTCCTGCGCGGCGCGCCGCCGTGTCTGCCCGGTGGGCGACGGTACGCCCAGGTCGCGCAGGCGGTCGAGCAGCTCCAGCCAGCCGTTCGCGATCTGGGCGCTGGAGGTGGGGGCCCGCCGCCGACGGCGGCGACGGCGCTGCTTGAGCCCCACGATCGCGCCCACGACGAGCGCGAACAGCAGTACGGGCAGCCCGACGTACGTGGCGATGGTGAGCAGGACGGCGCACACGGCGCAGCGGTCCGGTGGCGGCAGGTCGTCGCCGGAGTCGTCCGCGTCCGGCGGGGCCGCCTGGTCCGGCGCGGGCAGCGCCACCGTGGGCGGCTGCACGATCTTCGCGTCGCCGTCCTCGTTCGGTTCGGGCTTGGGCGGCTTCGGCTTGTTCGTGATCGGCGGCGTGGGGTCGAACGGCACCCAGCCCAGCCCGTCCACGGCGACCTCGACCCAGGCGCTCACCATGCCACCGGTCACGTCGCCCGCCCCGGTGCCCGTCCTGGCGAACCACGCCTGCGACGGCGCCACGCCGAGCACGACCCGGGCGGGGATGCCCAGCCGGCGCAGCATGAGGGCGAGCGTCGCCGCGTACTGCTCGGAGTCGCCGACGAGCTGGTCGGCGGCGAGGAACTCGCGCAGCCGGCCGGCCCCGTGACCGGGCCGCGACGGCACCCCGGCCGCGCCCGTGCCGTCGCTGTAGGCGCCCGCGTGCATGCGGGTGAGCAGCGCGTTGAGGCGGCCCATCGGGGTGGCCGCGGTGGCCCACTCGACGGCCAGGGTCTGCACGGGCTCCGGGTCGCCGGCGATGTCGGGCAGGGTGACGGCCATGGTCGCCCGCCCGGCGAGGTCCTTCTCCCCCGGCACGGCGGGCACGAGCACGTCGAGGGTGTACGCGTCGCCGGCGGCCAGCACGGCCGGGGCGAGCCCGGTGCCCGTACTGCGGTTGTAGCGGAACGAGCCGGCGAGTTCGGCGGCGCGCGGGCCGCCGAACCGGGCGCCGGTGAGCGCGCCGACGGTCGGCACCCACACCCCGCCGAGATTCCTGATGGTGACCTGGACCGTGGCGGGCGCACCGGTGGCCTCGCTCGGGATGGTCGTACCGACCCGTTCGAAGACCCCGGACGCGGTGGTCGCGCCCGCGCCGCCGGCCACGCTCCACACCACGCCGTCGTAGGCGTCCATCACCGCCAGGCGCACCCGCGCCCCGGCCGGCAGGCCACTCACGCTGAACAGGACCTTGTCCTTGTCGGCGACCTCGAACCGGCGCAGGCCCGCGAGCGGACTCGGGTACTCGCTGAGATCCAGCGGCGGCTGCACATGCTCGCGCAGCACGTAGCGGTCGTCGTCGTCCGCGGGCAGCGCGGCGGCGAAGCCGCCCCCGGCGGCGAGCACCACCATCGCGGCCGCCCCGGCGACGCGGCGCCGCCCGCCGGCCACGCCGGCGACGGTCGCGGCGGCCGGGCGGCGGCGCCGCTGGCGCAGCGCGGCCCAGGCCAGCGCCAGCGCGGCGAAGCCCACGCCCTGCACCAGCAGCGAGGCGGGCGCATCCGTGCCGAACAGGATCGAGGCGACCAGCAGCGCGCCGGGCGCGAGCAGCGGCAGGGTCGGCAGCCGGGTCCGCCCGGCGAGGAGCATCCCGGCCAGACCGCAGACAAACCCGCACAGGTACGGAATGACGAGCAGGTGCCCGCTCGCGGGCGCCGGGGGCAGGGTGGTGAGCAGGTCCCGCCACCCGTGCACGGACCCGTCGACGACGCCGCGCACGGTCGCGGGGCCGGGCACGACCCCGCCGGTCGTGGTCTCCCGCAACGCGGCCGGCCCGGCCGCGAGGAGGTACACGACGAGACCGGCGGCGACCGTGACGAGCACGCCCCACCGCAGGCGCACGGCGGCCAGCGCGACGAGCAGGCCGAGCAGCAGGCCGGCGACCCCGGCCACGAGGTAGGACAGCCCGCTGAACACCGGCCCGAACCCGAGCAGTCCCACGACGCCGAGCGCCGCGAGGAACCCGGCGTCGACCAGCGGTCGCCGGCTCATGAGCGCACCACCACCCGCAGGACCGTGCGCAGGTCGGCGAGGTTCGGGATGGTGAGGACGCTGAGCTGGCCGGCGCGCTGGGCGGCCGGTCGGGCGCCGTCGACCACCCGTACGCCGACGACGCGCACGTCCGGCCCGAACCGGGCGGCCGCGGCCTGCATGTCGGCCACCTCCATGAGGGCGCCCGTGACGAGCACGGCGAGGCTCACGTCCGGGGCGACGCGGCTGGTCCGCACGACGGAGGTGACGAGGTCGGAGCCGGGCGCGCCGAACTCGGCGCGGCTGAACTGGTCGAGCACGAGGCCACGCGACTGCCGCAGGCGGGCGGGCGCGCTGTGGCCGGCCGCGATGACGGACACCCGCTGCTGGTCGTCGACGGCCCGCACCGCGAGGGACCCGCCGACCGAGCAGGCCACCTCGAACTGCTCCGGACCGGCGTACTCGCGGGCCGCGCCGCTGACGACGACGGCCAGGTGGGCGGTACGCGTGTCGACGAACTGGCGGACCATGAGCTTGCCGACCCGCGCGGACGTGAACGCGTGCACGTGCCGCAGGTCGTCGCCGGGGACGTACTCGCGCAGAGCGTGGAACGCCACGTCGTTCATGGACAGGTCGTTCGTGGTCTGGCCCTCAAGGTCGCGCAGCAGGCCGGCGCCCAGGTTCTCGATGGCGACCGTGGCCGGGTGGATGAACAGCTCCTCGGCCTCGGTCCAGGTCACCTCGCGGCGCAGCAGGCCGAGCGGGTCGCCGCGCACCGACGTGGCCGGACCGGTGGTGAGCACGCCGCGCCGCGCGGCCGGGATGGTGACGAGCACCCGGTGCTCGGCGCCGGGCGCCAGCGCCGGCACCTCGATCGGGATGGGTTCCAGCGCGGTCGCGCCCGCGCGTACGGGCAGCTCCACCCGCAGCGGCGCGAGCCGCCGCGACGCCGTGTTGCGGATGCTGACCGTGCCGCGGAACTGGTCGCCCACGGTCACCCTGGGCGGCACGACGTCGATCTCGATGGCCAGCTGGGTGCGACCGAGGGTGTAGTAGACGGCTAAGGCCACCAGCAGCAGCCCGGCCGCGCCGACGACGAGCAGCTCCCGCCAGCCCAGCAGCAGCCCGGCGACCAGGCACGCCAGGCCGAGGGCGAGCACGGTGGCACCCAGCGCGGTCGGCAACAGCAGGGCCGTACGCACGGGCGCGGGTACGCGGGCCCAGCCGGCGGCCGCCGCGCGGGCGCCCGCCGCGTCGGCGGCGCGCGGCGACCCTG
>NZ_BAAALS010000045.1:0-23429 GCF_039528415.1 Luedemannella helvata | reverse complement strand
GAACACATCCTCTCAGTCGAGAGAACCCGTCCAAGATCCTTGATACACCTCAACCCGCCACCCCGCCCACCCCGCCAAAGTCCCGCTTATGGCGACCGGCCACCCCACCAACCCCGCCAAAGTCACGCTTATGGCGACCCGCCACCCCACCAACCCCGCCAAAGTCACGCTTATGGCGACCCGCCACCCGCCCTGCCCCGCCAAAGTCACGACTTTGGCGACCAGGGCCCGCCCCACCCGCCAAAGTCACGACTTTGGCGACCAGGACTCGCGCCCCATCCCGCCAAGGGCGACCATGTCGCGGCGTGGAGCACGCGAGGGCCGCCGTACCGCATAAGGTTTGCGGGTGTCGCAGCGTGAGCTCGTCGTGCTCGGGACCGCCAGCCAGGCGCCCACGCGTACCCGCAACCACAACGGGTACCTGCTGCGCTGGGACGGTGAGGGGTTCCTGTTCGACCCGGGCGAGGGCACCCAACGCCAGCTGACGTACGCCGGCGTCGCCAGTTCCGCGATCACCCGCGTCTGCCTGACGCACTTCCACGGCGACCATTGCCTCGGCGTGCCGGGCGTGCTCCAGCGGCTGTCCAAGGACAAGGTCGAACACCCGGTGACGGCGCACTACCCGGCCAGCGGCGCGGAGTACTTCGCGCGGCTGCGCTACAGCACTGCGTACCACGAGACGGCCGACGTGCGGGAGGAGCCCGTCGCCGGGGACGGCCCCGTGGCGGCCGGCGGCACGTGGACGTTGGAGGCCCGGGCGCTGGACCACCGGATCGACGCCTTCGGGTACCGCCTGGTGGAGGCCGACGGCCGCCGGATGGTGCCGGAGCGGCTGGCCGAGCGCGGCATCGCCGGCCCGGCCGTCGGCGAGCTGCAACACGCCGGTCGGCTCACGACGGACGGCCGGACCACCACGATCGACGAGGTCAGCGAGCCGCGCCCCGGCCAGCGGTTCGCGTTCGTCATGGACACCCGCCTCTGCGACGCGGTGTACGCCCTGGCCGACGGCGTGGACCTGCTCGTCATCGAGGCGACGTACCTCGACGCCGACAGCGACCTGGCCGACACCTACGCGCACCTGACCGCCGCGCAGGCGGCCCGGGTAGCGGCCGCCTGCGGCGTGCGGCGCCTCGTGCTGACGCACTTCTCCGCGCGCTACACCGACCCCGCCCTGTTCCTCGACGAGGCCGCCCGGCACTTCGACGGCGACATCGTCGTCGCCGAGGACCTGGTCCGCGTCCCCGTACCGGCCCGGCGTTGACAAACGGGTAGAATCTCCAGAGGCCCGAGAGGCGCTGCAACGGACTTTGACGGGGAGTCCGCCACGCTCGGCCGGTTCCACGCAGCAAGGGCGCCTCCGACACATATCGGAGGTGCTCGTGACGGGATCCACAGACACGCTGCGGCAGCTGATGAGCGAGCGGGTGCTCGTGCTCGACGGCGCGTGGGGCACGATGCTGCAGGGGGCGGGCCTGACCCCGGCCGACTACCGGGGCGAGGTCATCGGCGAGCACGACCGGGACGTGACCGGCAACCCCGACCTGCTGAACCTGACCCGGCCGGACCTGATCCTGGACGTGCACCGGCAGTATCTGGCCGCCGGCGCCGACATCACGACCACGAACACGTTCACCGCGACGAGCATCGCCCAGGCCGATTACGGCCTGGAGCACCTCGTACGGGACATGAACGTGCGCGGCGCGCAACTGGCCCGGCAGGCGGCCGACGAGGCGGGCGGCCGGTTCGTGGCCGGGTCGATCGGGCCGCTGAACGTGACGCTGTCGCTGTCGCCGCGCGTCGACGACCCGTCCTACCGCGCGGTGACGTTCGACCAGGTCAAGGCGGCGTACGCGGAGCAGATCGCGGGCCTGGCGGAGGGCGGTGTCGACCTGCTGCTCATCGAGACGGTCTTCGACACGCTCAACGCGAAGGCGGCCGTGGCCGCGGCCCGCGAGGTCGCCCCGGACCTGCCGCTGTGGATCTCCGTGACGATCGTCGACCTGTCCGGCCGCACCTTGTCGGGGCAGACCGTCGAGGCGTTCTGGCGCTCGATCGAGCACGCCGAGCCGCTGGTCGTGGGCGTCAACTGCGCGCTGGGCGCGGCCGAGGCCCGCCCGTACGTGGCCGAGCTGTCCCGTATCGCGCCCACGTTCGTGGCCGCGCACCCGAACGCGGGCCTGCCCAACGCGTTCGGCGGGTACGACCAGACGCCCGAGGAGACCGGCCGCCTGATGGGCGAGTTCGTCGCCGATGGCCTGGTCAACATCGCGGGCGGCTGCTGCGGCACGACACCGGGACATATCGCCCAGATTGCCCAAGCCGTGACGAACGCGCAGCCGCGGCGGGTTCCCGAGCCCGCGAAGGCCACCCGGTTCAGCGGCCTGGAGCCGTTCGCGATCGGCCCGGACACCGGCTTCGTCATGATCGGCGAGCGGACGAACGTGACCGGCTCGGCGCGCTTCCGCCGCCTCATCGAGGCCGACGACCACCAGGGCGCCGTCGACGTGGCGCTGGAGCAGGTGCGCGGCGGGGCCAACCTGCTCGACGTCAACATGGACGCCGACCTGCTCGACAGCGAGCAGGCGATGACCACGTTCCTCAACCTCATCGCGACCGAGCCCGAGGTGGCCCGGATCCCGATCATGATCGACAGTTCGAAGTGGAGCGTGCTGGAGGCCGGCCTGCGCTGCGTGCAGGGCAAGGGCGTGGTCAACTCGATCAGCCTGAAGGAGGGCGAGGAGCCCTTCCTCGCCCAGGCCCGCAAGATCCGTGACTACGGCGCCGGCGTCGTCGTCATGGCCTTCGACGAGCAGGGCCAGGCGGACACCACCGAGCGCAAGGTGGAGATCTGCGGCCGGGCCTACGACCTGCTGACCCAGCGGGCCGGCTTCGCGGCCGAGGACATCATCTTCGACCCGAACGTGCTCGCCGTGGCCACGGGCATCGCCGAGCACAACGGGTACGCGAAGGCGTTCATCGACGCCCTGCCGCTGATCAAGCAACGCTGCCCGGGCGCGCGGACGAGCGGCGGCATCTCCAACCTGTCCTTCGCCTTCCGGGGCAACGACGTGGTGCGCGAGGCCATGCACTCGGCGTTCCTGTTCCACGCCGTGCGGGCCGGCCTGGACATGGGCATCGTCAACGCCGGTCAGCTCGCCGTCTACGAGGACATCCCGGCCGACCTGCTCACCCTCGTCGAGGACGTCATCTTCGACCGGCACCCGGACGCCACCGAGGCGCTGGTCACCTTCGCCTCCACGGTCAAGGGCGAGGGCACGAAGCGGGCCGTGGACCTGTCCTGGCGCGAGACGCCCGTGGCGCAGCGGCTGTCGTACGCGCTGGTGCACGGCATCGTCGACTACGTCGAGGAGGACACCGAGGAGGCCCGCCAGCTGCTGCCGCGCCCCCTCGACGTCATCGAGGGCCCGCTCATGGACGGCATGAAGGTCGTCGGCGACCTGTTCGGCGCGGGCAAGATGTTCCTGCCCCAGGTCGTCAAGAGCGCCCGCGTCATGAAGCGCTCCGTGGCCTACCTCGAGCCGTACATGGAGAAGGAGAAGTCCGGCGGGCGCCGCCAGGGCAAGGTCGTGCTGGCCACCGTGAAGGGCGACGTGCACGACATCGGCAAGAACATCGTGGGCGTCGTGCTCGGCTGCAACAACTACGAGGTCGTGGACCTCGGGGTGATGGTGCCGGCCGCGAAAATCCTGGAGACGGCCGCCGCCGAGGGCGCCGACGCGATCGGCCTGTCGGGTCTGATCACCCCGTCCCTGGACGAGATGGTGGCCGTGGGCGAGGAGATGAGCCGGCGCGGCCTCACGCTGCCGCTGCTCATCGGCGGCGCGACGACCTCCAGGCAGCACACGGCGGTGCGCATCGCCCCGGCGTACGAAGGGCCGACCGTGCACGTGCTCGACGCCTCCCGGGTGGTGGGTGTGGTCTCCGACCTGCTCGACCCCGAGCGGGCCGAGAAGCTGGACGTGGCGAACCGGGCCGAGCAGGAGCGGCTGCGCGAGCAGCACGCGAACCGCCACGCCCAGCCGCTGCTCACGCTCGCCCAGGCGCGCGCGAACCGCGAGGTCGTCGACTTCACCGAGCTGCCCGTGCCCGCGTTCACCGGCGTCCGGCAGGTCGAGCCCGACCTGACCGAGCTGCGCGAGATGATCGACTGGCAGTTCCTGTTCCTGGCGTGGGAGCTGAAGGGCAAGTACCCGGCCATCCTCGAGGAGCCCGTCGCCCGCGAACTCTTCGACGACGCCAACGCCCTGCTCGACAAGATCATTGCCGAGGGCGCCTTCCAGGCGCGCGGCGTGTACGGGTTCTGGCCCGCGCACTCCGAAGGCGACGACATCGTGCTCACCGGCGGGCCGCGACTGCCCATGCTGCGTCAGCAGACCGCCAAGCCCGAGGGCCGCGCCAACCGGTGCCTCGCCGACTACGTCGCCCCCGCCGGCGACCACCTGGGCGGCTTCGCGGTCGCCATCCACGGCGCCGACACCCTGGCCGCCCGGTACGAGGCCGAGCACGACGACTACCGCGCCATCATGGTGAAGGCCCTCGCGGACCGCCTCGCCGAGGCGTTCGCCGAGTGGATCCACCTGCGGGCGCGCCGCGACTGGTTCGAGCCCGACGCGCGGCCCGCGCTGGAGGACCTGCACGCCGAGCGCTTCCGGGGCATCCGCCCCGCGCTGGGCTACCCGGCCTGCCCGGACCACAGCGAGAAGCGCGACCTGTTCGACCTGCTCAACGCGGACACGTTGGGCATCGGGCTCACGGAGTCGTTCGCGATGACGCCGGCCGCCGCCGTCAGCGGTCTCATCTTCGCCAACCCCGCGTCCCGCTACTTCACCGTGGGCCGGCTCGGCCGCGATCAGATCGAGGAGTACGCGGCGCGGCGCGGCACCGACGTCGGCGAGGTGGAGCGCTGGCTGCGCCCGAACCTCGCCTACGACCCCCAGTAACCGCCGGAGGTTCGCGAACTCGAAGGCGCGGACAGGGAACGCACAGCTCACCGATACCGAATTCCGAGGTTGCTTCGCTACCGTGGGATGGTGAGCGTGCCCCCTCGGCCCGGTCCGGCTCCGGCCGGTGAGCGCACGACCGCGCCCGCCGAGCCCGCTCCACACAGGACATTCGCCTGGCGGCCGGCCGTGATCGCGCTCGCGGTGCTCGTACTCACCGCTTTCGGGTTTTACCAGTGGGGCGCGGCTGACTCTCCGGAGGCGGCCGCGCCCGCCCCCACACCCAGCGCGAGCGCCACCGTGCCGCCGACCACCGCGGAGATCTACCAGGCGGTGGCGCCGTCCGTCGTGTCGGTCGCGACCACCGGCACGGACGGCGAGGCGAGCGGGACCGGGGTCGTCGTCAACGCGGACGCAAGCATCCTGACCGCGTGGCACGTCGTCCGGGACGCCAAGAGCATCAGCGTGACATTCGCCGACGGCACGAAGGCCGCCGCGACGGTGATCGCGCAGGACCCCACGATGGACATCGCGATGCTGCGCCCCGACGGGCTGCCCCAGGTGCTCGTGCCCGCCGTGCTCGGCGGCGGCCTCAGCGTGGGCGACGAGGTCATCGCCATCGGCGACCAGCTGGGCCTGACCCGCACGACCACGACCGGGGTCGTGTCCGGGTTGCAGCGCAGCGCGCCCGGCCCGGACGGCTCCGCGCTGAAGGGGCTCATCCAGTTCGACGCGGCCGTCAACCACGGCAGTTCCGGCGGGCCGCTGCTCGGCGCGGGCGGCGCCGTCGTGGGCATCGTCGTGGCGCTGGTCAACCCCACCAAGGCCGGCACGTTCATCGGGGTCGGCTTCGCCGTACCCATCGGCAGCGCGCTCTCCGCCGGCCGCGGCGAGCGCGGCCCCCAACAGTAAGGACGCGAATGAACCCCATGGAGCAGGTCCTCTACGAGGTCAAGAAGACCATCGTCGGCCAGGACGCGCTGCTGGAGCGGATGCTCGTCGCGCTGCTGTCCGACGGCCACATCCTCGTCGAGGGCGTGCCGGGCCTGGCCAAGACGCTCGCCGTGAAGTCGCTGGCCGGGGCGATCGGCGGCCAGTTCAACCGGGTGCAGTTCACCCCCGACCTGGTGCCGGCCGACATCGTGGGCACCCGCGTCTACCACCAGCGCACCGGCGAGTTCGAGACCTCGCTCGGGCCGGTCTTCACGAACCTGCTGCTCGCCGACGAGATCAACCGGGCGCCCGCCAAGGTGCAGAGCGCGCTGCTCGAAGTGATGCAGGAGCACCAGGTGACCATCGGCCGGGAGACCCACCGGGTGCCCCGACCGTTCCTCGTCATGGCCACCCAGAACCCCATCGAGACCGAGGGCACGTACCCGTTGCCCGAGGCGCAGGTCGACCGCTTCATGATGAAGGTGCTCGTCGACTACCCGAGCCCGACCGAGGAGTTCGTCATCGTCGAACGGGCCATCTCGGCGACCCCGGCCACGCAGGCCATCCTCGACCTGGACCAGCTCGCCGACATGCAGGCGAAGGTACGCGGGGTGTATGTCGACCCGGCCCTCATCGAGTACTCGGTGCGGCTGACGGCCGCGACCCGCCGCCCCGCCGAGGTGGGGCTCGGCGAGCTGACCCGGTACGTCACGTTCGGGGCCAGCCCGCGCGCCTCCATCAACCTGGTGCTCGCCGCGCGGGCGCTCGCGTTCGTGCGGGGCCGCGACTACACCATCCCGCAGGACCTCACCGACCTGGCGCTGGACGTGCTGCGCCACCGCGTGGTGCTGTCCTACGAGGCGCTGTCGGACGACATCACCGCCGACGCCGTCCTCACGTGGGTGCTCGGCGCGCTGCCCACGCCGGAGACCCCCGCCCGCGGCGAACGGCCGTTGATCAGATGACGAGTACGCCCGACCGCCTGCTGCGGCGCCTCGAATGGCAGGTCGTCCGTCGCCTCGACGGGCGCCTGCAGGGCGCCTACCGCACGGTGTTCCGGGGCGCCGGCGTCGACTTCGCCGACCTCCGCGAGTATGTCGCGCCGGACGACGCGCGGCACATCGACTGGAACGTCACCGCCCGCCTCGACGAGCCGTACGTGCGCCAGTACACCGAGGACCGGGAGCTGACCGCGTGGCTGGTGCTCGACCGGTCGGCGTCCATGCGCTTCGGCGCCGACGAACAGGGCAAGGACGCGTTCCTCACCGAGTTGGCCGTGTGCCTGGGCCGGCTGTTCGGCCGCGGCGGCAACCGGGTCGGCGCGATCCTCTACGACAACTCGTTCGAACGGATCATCCCGCCCCGCACGGGACGCGACCACGTGCTGCGGCTGGCCCACGAACTCAACCGGGCGCCCGCGCCCGTCCCGGACGGGCGCCCCACCGACCTGGCCGCCATGCTGCGGCTCGCGGCGGGCGCCGCGCGCCGGCGCGGCCTGCTCCTCGTCATCTCCGACTTCCTCGGTGACCTCGACTGGGAACCGGCGCTGAGCCGGCTCGGCCAGCGCCACGAGGTCGTCGCGCTGCGCCTGGTCCACCCGCTGGAGTTCGACCTGCCCGACCTCGGGCTGATCCTCGTGGAGGACGCGGAGACCGGCGAACAGGTGCTCGCGGACACGAGCGACCCGCTGTTCCGCCAGCGGCTGCGCGACGAGGTCGCCGCACGGGAGCAGGCGGTGGGCGCCGCGCTCAAGCGGGCCGGGGTGACCGCGCACCGCGTGGCCACCGACCAGGACCTGGTGCGGACCCTCGTCGACCTCGTACGGCGGTCCGGGCGGAAGCGGACGGCCGCATGAGCGTCCAGTATCCGGTCATGGTCGCGGTAGCGGTCGCGGCCTGCGCGGCGATGGTTGTCGGCTACCGCTGGCTGAACCGCCAGCGCGGCGCGGCCCTGGCCCAACTCGGCGCCGCGCCGTCCGGGCGCCGCGCCTGGCGACGGCACGTCCCGCCGCTGCTGTTCGTGGCCGCGCTGACACTGCTGCTGCTCGGCGTCGCGCGGCCCGAGGCCACCGTGGCCGTGCCCCGCCCGAGCGGCACGGTCATCCTCGCCTTCGACGTGTCCAACAGCATGACCGCCGACGACGTCGCGCCGACCCGGCTGGCCGCGGCGCAGTCGGCCGCGGCCGGGTTCGTGCGCGGGCAGCCCGCCTCGGTCGACATCGGCGTGGTCGCCTTCGACCGGGGTGCGCTCACGACCCTGCAACCCACCAACCGGCACGACGAGGCGCTCGCCGCCATCAACCGCCTGCGCCCGGCCGGCGGCACCTCCCTCGGCCAGGCCATCCTGGCCGGGCTGACCGCGATCGTGGGGCGGCCGGTGGGCCTGCCCGACCCGTCGGGGGCCACGCCATCGCCCGACCTGGGATACCACGGCGCCGCGACGATCGTGGTGCTCTCCGACGGGGAGGACACCGGCGGGCCGGACGCGCTGGCCGCCGCGACGCTGGCCGCCGACGCGGGGGTGCACATCCACACCATCGGTGTCGGCACCGTGGCGGGCACCACCATCGAGGTGGACGGCTTCCAGGTGGCCACCGCGCTCGACGAGGGCCTACTGACCGAGATCGCGCAGACGACCACCGGCACGTACCACCGGGCGGCGGACGGCGCCTCGCTCGACGAGATCTACCAGTCGATCACACTGCGGATCACCGCCAAGCCGGAACGCATGGAGCTGACCGGCGCGGCCGTCGGCGGCGCCGTGCTGCTGCTCACGATCGGCGGACTACTGATGATCGGCTCGTCTGGACGGATCGTGTAGATGTCGCTGACCTGGCCGTGGGCCCTCATCGCGCTGCTGGCGTTCCCGCTGCTGCTGGCGTATCGCTGGTGGACCCGCCGACGGCGGCGCCAGCAGGCCGTGCGGGTGTCGAGCATCGCCCTCGTCAAGGCCGCGCTGCCGGGACGTTCGGCGTGGCGGCGGCGCATCCCGCTGTGGCTGTTCGCCCTTGGCCTGCTCGTGCTGGGCACCGGGGCGGCGCGCCCGCAGGCGTCCATGCTGGTCCCGTCGGACTCCACCTCGATCCTGCTCGCCATCGACGTGTCGGCGTCCATGTGCTCGACGGACATCCCGCCCAACCGGCTCACCGCCGCCCAGGAGGCCGCCCGCGACTTCGTCGAGTCGCAGCCCGAGGGCGCGAAGGTCGGCCTCGTCGCCTTCTCCGGCATCGCCGCCCTGCTCGTCGCGCCGACCGAGGACAAGGACGCCCTGCGCAAGGCCATCGACGGCCTGCGTACCGCCCGGGGCACCGCGATCGGGCTGGGCATCCTCACCGCCATCGACGCGATCGCCGAGATCAACCCGGACGTCGCGGCGACCGGTGTGGAACTGCCGGGCGGCGGCGGCGCAGGCGGCGAGTACGAGCCGGACACCATCGTCGTGCTCACCGACGGCGCGAACACCCAGGGCGTCGACCCGGTGACCGCCGCCGAGCAGGCGGCCGCCCGCCACCTGCGGGTCTACACGATCGGCTTCGGCACCACGAATCCCGCCCCGGCCGTGTGCACCCCGGACCAGATCGGCGGCGACGCGGCCTTCGGCGGCCCGCCCGGCATGGGCCGCGGCCCCGGCGGTTTCGGTGGCTACGGCGGCGGTGCCGGGCGCTACCGGGACCTCGACGAGGAGACCCTCACCAAGGTCGCGTCCCTGACGGGCGGCGAATACTTCCAGGCCGAGGACGCGAAAGAGCTGACCGAGGTGCTCATCGACCTGCCCACCGCGATCTCCCTGCAACGCGAGGACGTGGAGCTCACCGCCTGGTTCGCCCTCACGGGCGCCCTGCTGGTCCTGACGGCCGTCACCCTGTCCCAGTGGTGGACCCGGCCGAGCCCGCTCAGACGAGCGCCGGGCTAGGACGCGTCGCCCCGGTCGGGCGTCAGGACCTCCGGCAGCGGGACCGCCGGGTCCGCGAGCCGGTCGAGGTCGGCGGGGCGGCCGCCGTACCCGGCCCGGACCAGTTTCTGGATGTCGTCCTGCACGTCCCAGACGTTGACGTTCATGCCGGCGAGCACCCGGCCTTCGCGCGTCCAGAACGCCAGGAACTCGCGCGCCGCGACGTCGCCGCGGAAGACCACCCGGTCGTACCCGCCGGGCTCCACGTACCCCGCGTACTCCATGCCCAGGTCGTACTGGTCGGAGAAGAAGTACGGCAGCCGGTCGTAGCTGACGTCGCGCCCCAGCATGGCCCGCGCCGCGGCCGGCCCGCCGTTGAGCGCGTTGGCCCAGTGCTCGACCCGGATCCGCTTGCCCAGCAACGGGTGCAGCGAGGAGGCGACGTCGCCGGCCGCGTAGATGTCCGGGTCGGAGGTGCGCAGCGAGGCGTCCGTGACGATGCCGTTGTCGATCATCAGGCCGGCGGACGCGGCGAGGTCGACGTTGGGCTCGATGCCGACGCCGATGACGGCCACGTCGGCGGGCAGTTCGGTGTTGTCGTCGAGGACGACGTGGGTGAGCTGGCCGCTGAGGCCGCCGAACTCGCGCACCTCGACGCCGCGCCACACGCGTACGCCGTTGGCCTCGTGCAGCGCCTGGAAGATCTGACCGACCTCGGGGCCGAGCACCCGCGCCAGCGGCGGCGCGGCGTCGCGCGCGACCAGGTTCACCGAGCAGCCGTGTCCGACGGCCGCGGCGGCGACCTCCAGCCCGATCCAGCCGCCGCCGACGACCACGACATTGGCGCCCGGACGCAGCGCCGACCGCAGGGCGTCGGCGTCGGCGAGGGTGCGCAGGTAGCGCAGGCCGGTGTTGTCGGTGCCGGGCAGGTCGAGCTGGCGCACCCGCGAGCCCGTGGCGAGCAGCAGCTTGTCGTAGCTGATCTTGTCGACCCGGTCGACCGTGACGGTGTGCCCGTGGGCGTCCAGGGCGGTGACGGGCAGCCCGAGGATGAGGTCGACCTCATGGTCGCGGTACCACCCCGGCTCGTGGACGAACGCCTTGTCGCGGGCCTGCGACCCCTGCAGGTAGCCCTTGGACAGGGGCGGGCGCTCATAGGGCCGGTCGGTTTCCGCCCCGATCAGGGTGATCTTGCCGGCGAACCCCTCGGCCCGCAGGGTCTCGACCGCTTTGGCGCCGGCCAGCGAGGCGCCGACGACCACGAACTCCGCCATGCCTGTCACCGTAGCCGCTCAAACCACGCGACAGCTGCCGGATCCGTCAGCGACGCGACCTGGTCGATGACCACCCGCAGCCGGGCCGCGTCGTCGGACGCCGCCCGCCACAGCGGGGCGAACACGGGGTCGAGGGCGTCGGGTCCGCGCTGCACGAGCGCGGCGACGAGGGTGCGCAGGATCTCCTGCTCCCGGGCGTAGCGCGCGGCCGCGCCGGGCCGGCGCATCACATACCGCAGCGCGATGCCCTTGAGCAGCGCGCACCGGGCACGGGCGGCGCGCGGCACCACGAGGTCGGCCGCGTAGCGGCGCAGCGGCCCGTCGCCGAAGCGCTCCCGGGTGGCGGCGACCGCCTCGGCGACGAATCGTCCGATGAGGAGGCTGGCCGCCCGCTTGAGGGTGACCTGGGCGGCGTGGCTGCCGTCGAACGCGGCCACCGCGCTCACCGCCGGGTCCGCGAGAAGATCATCGAGTACGCCCGAGAGCTCCGCGGGCGCCTCCCCGGAGTACGACTCGGCGACGTCCTTGCACAGCGCGTCCCGCTCGTCGGGGTCGCGCAGCAGTGCCTCCAGCCGCACCAGGCCGAGGTGGAACCCGTCCTCGACGTCGTGCACCGAGTAGGCCACGTCGTCGGCCCAGTCCATGACCTGCGCCTCAAGGCACCGCCGTTCGGGCTGGTCGGCCGGGGTGCCGGCGCGCAGGAAGTCGAAGACCGGCGCGTCGTCGGCGTAGTAGCCGAACTTGCGGGTGCCGGCGCGGCGCGACCACGGGTACTTGCAGGACGCGTCGAGGCTGGCCCGCGTGAGGTTCAGGCCCGCCGAGACGCCGTCCGGGCCGACGACCTTGGCCTCAAGCCGGCTGAGGACCCGCAGGGTCTGGGCGTTGCCCTCGAATCCGCCGCACGGGCCGGCCGCCGCGTCGAGGGCGTCCTCGCCGTTGTGGCCGAACGGCGGGTGGCCGAGGTCGTGGGCGAGGCCGGCGACGTCGACCACGTCGGGGTCGCAGCCGAGCCGAGCGCCCATCTCGCGGGCGATCTGGGCGACCTCCAGCGAGTGGGTGAGGCGGGTACGCAGGAAACTGTCCGCACCCGAGGCGCTGACGTGCACCTGGGTCTTGGCGGCCAGCCGGCGGAACGCCGCGGAGTGCAGCACCCGGGCCCGGTCGCGGCTGTACGGGCCACGCCCGGCGTCGGCGGCGACGGTCGACGGGTCCTTGGGCGGCTCGGGCACGTACCGCTCGGCGTCGGCGTCGGTCACGTCGGCGCGGCCTCTTCGGTCAGTTCGGGGTCCTCGACGTCCATGTCGTGGATGACGGGCGACAGCAGCACCTTGACGGCGGCGGCCACGGGGATGGCCATCAGGGCCCCGATCAACCCGAGGACGGCCCCGCCGACGATGCCGGCGAGGAGGACGGCCAGCGCCGGCAGGTCGACGGAGCTGCGCTGCACGCGCGGGGCGATGAGGTAGTTCTCGACCTGCTGGTACACGATGAAGAACGCCGTGATGACCACGCCGTGGGGCCAGATGTCGGTCGCGATGACCGTGACCCCGACGGTGATCACGGCGCCGAGCGTGGCACCGATCATGGGAATGAGGTCGGTGACCGCCACGACGAACGCCAGCGGCAGCGCGAAGGGCACGCCGGCGAGGGTGAGGACCGCGAACGTCGCGATGCCGGCGATCAGAGAGATCAACAGGTTGCCGATCATGTACGCGCCGACCTTGTCGACGACCACGTCCGTGGCGTAGCGCACCTTGGGCCGGTAGTCGACCGGGAACAGCCGGGCCAGCCCGCGCCGCAGGCGGGGCAGGTCGGCGAGGAAGTAGATAGCCAGCACGGCGACGAGCAGGCCGGTGAAGATGGCGCCGAAGAAGCCCTTGATGAAGCCGAGGAGGCCGGCGCCGACCTTCGCGGGCACGGTGGCGGCGAAGTTGGTGAGCTGGTCGGTGATCCCGTACCGGTCCGAGATGTCCTTGTACGCCTTGGAGCGCTCGGACAGCTCCGCCACGTACTGCGGGAAGTCGTCGACCAGGTTGGTGCCCTGTTGGACCAGCGGCGGGCCCATCGCCGCGATCAGGCCGACCGTGGCGCCCAGCGTGATCGTGAAGATCAGCGCCACGGCGAGGCCGCGCCGCATGCCGTGGGCGGTCAGCCAGCGCACCGGGGGGTCGAGGCTCACGGCGATGAACAGCGCGATGAGCACGAGCACCAGCACGGAGCGCACGGTGTAGACCGCGTAGCCGGCCACGAGCACGGTGAGCACGCCCAGGGTGGCGACCACCGCGTGCCGGTACGTGAGACGCAGGCCCGCCGGCGCGGGTGGCGGGGTCTCGACCGGTTCGGACATGGCCGCCTAGCCCGCCGGCCGCAGCACGCAGAAGACGTTGCCCTCGGGGTCGGCCAGCACGGTCCAGCTCGCGTCGCGCTGGCCGACATCCACGTGCCGGGCACCCATGTCCACCAGCCGCTCGATCTCGGCCGCCTGGTCGGCGGGCAGCAGGTCGAGGTGGAGCCGGTTCTTGCCGGCGCGGTCGTCGGCCACCGGGCAGAACGTGAGCATCGGCCACGTGTCCGGCCCGCTGCCGATGCGCACCTCGCCGTTCTCCTCGGCGATGACCCGGTAGTCCAGCACCTCGGCCCACCAGCGGGCGAGGCGCCCCGGGTCGGCCGCGTCCACCACCACCGCACGCCACCGACTACCCACGGCATCTCTCCCCTCGGCGAAGACCCGTCGTCGACCTTCCCGACAGGTTACGCCCGCCCGGCGGGATCGTCCGTGACCGAGCGCCGAGCGGTCGTCAGCGGGTGTCCGAGGCGCTCACCGCTCCGACCGCCGCGCGCGCGGCCTCCAGCCGGGCCACCGGCACCCGGAACGGCGAGCAGGACACGTAGTCGACGCCGACCTCGTGGAAGAAGTGGATGGAGTCCGGGTCGCCGCCGTGCTCGCCGCACACTCCGATGTGGAGGTCGGGCCGGCTCGCGCGCCCCTCCTCCACGGCGATGCGGACGAGCCGGCCGACGCCGGCCCGGTCGATCGACTCGAACGGCGACACGCCGAAGATGCCCAGATCGAGGTACCGCGAGAAGAACGAACCCTCCACGTCGTCGCGGGAGAACCCCCAGCCCATCTGGGTCAGGTCGTTGGTGCCGAAGGAGAAGAACTCCGCGGCGCCCGCGATGTCCCCGGCCGTGAGCGCGGCGCGCGGCACCTCGATCATCGTGCCGATCGCGGCGTCGACCTCGACCCCGGTCTCCTTGGCCACGAGCCGCAGCACGTCCAGCGCCTCCGCCCGCACGGCCTCCAGCTCCTGCACGGCGCCGACCAGCGGCACCATCAGTTCGGGGCGCGGGTCGCCGCCGGCCGCGGACAGGGCCGCGGCCGCCTCCGCGACGGCACGCACCTGCATGGCGAACAGGCCCGGCACGACAAGGCCGAGCCGCACGCCGCGCAGGCCCAGCATGGGGTTCTGCTCGTGCATCCGCCGCACGGCGGCCAGCAGCTCCTCGTCGTGCCCGGCGTGCTCGCCGCGCTCGGCGGCGAGCGCCACCCGCACGGCCAGGTCCTCCAGCGACGGCAGGAACTCGTGCAGCGGCGGGTCGAGCAGGCGGATCGTGACCGGATGCCCGTCCATGGCGCGCAGGATGCCGGCGAAGTCCTCGCGCTGCAGGGGCAGCAGTTCGGCCAGCGCGGCGTTGCGCGCCTCGTCGTCGGTCGCGAGCACGAGCCGCTCCACGACCTGGCGCCGATCGCCGAGGAACATGTGCTCGGTGCGGCACAGGCCGATGCCCTGGGCGCCGAGCTGCCGGGCCCGGGCGGCGTCGTCCGGGGTGTCCGCGTTCGCGCGTACGCCGAGGCGACGGCGGGCGTCGGCGTGGGTGAGCAGCCGACGGACGGCGACCACGACGGCGTCGTCGCTGTCCCCCGTGCCGGTGAGCGCCCGGGCCACGTCGGATTCGCGGACGGGCACGGCCCCCGCGTAGACCGCGCCGGAGGTGCCGTCGATGGAGATGACGTCGCCCTCGTTGATCACCAGGTCACCCACGGTGAACCGGTCGGCCTCGACCCGCAGCGCCTCGGCGCCGCACACGCACGTGCGACCCATGCCGCGCGCGACGACCGCCGCGTGGGAGGTCTTGCCGCCCCGCGAGGTGAGGATTCCCCTGGCGGCGATCATGCCGGGCAGGTCGTCGGGCATGGTCTCCCGGCGCACGAGGATCACATCGCGCCCCTGCGCGGCCAGCGCGGCGGCCCGGTGCGGGTCGAACACGGCCGCGCCCACGGCCGCCCCCGGTGCGGCCGCGACGCCGGTGGCCAGCGGCTCCGGCGCCGCGTCAAGGTCGAACGTCGGGAACATGAGCCGGCTCAGCTGCGCTCCGCTGACCCGCCGCAGCGCCTCGTCCAGGTCGATGACGCCCTCGTCGACCAGCTGCGCGGCGATGACGAACGCTGCCGCGGCGGTGCGCTTGCCGACGCGGGTCTGCAACATCCACAGCCGGCCCCGCTCGATGGTGAACTCGATGTCGCACAGGTCGCGGTAGTGGCCCTCCAGCACCGACATGATCTCGATGAGCCGCGCGTAGCTGGCCGGGTCGCGCTCGCGCAGGTCGTCGAGCGTCAGGGTGTTGCGGATGCCGGCCACGACGTCCTCGCCCTGCGCGTCGGGCAGGTAGTCGCCGTAGGCGCCGCGCTGACCCGTCGCCGGGTCACGGGTGAACGCCACCCCGGTGCCGGAGTTCTCGCCCAGGTTGCCGAAGACCATGGCCACGATGTTCACGGCGGTGCCGATGTCGTCGGGGATGCGCTCCTGCCGGCGGTAGAGCACGGCGCGGTCGGCGTTCCACGACCGGAAGACCGCGCGGATGGCCAGGTCGAGCTGTTCGCGCGGATCCTGCGGGAACGCGGTGCCGGTGTGCTGTTCAAAGCTCTTCTTGTACGAGGCGACGAGCGCGCGCAGCCCGTCCGCGTCGAGGTCGGCGCCGGGCTCGGCGAACGCCTCGGCGGGCACGTCGCAGACGGTGCGGCCGAACATCTGGATGAGCCGGCGGTAGGAGTCCCACGCGAAGCGGTACGCGCCCTCGTCGCCGCCGGCGCTGGCCGCCAGGCCCTCGACGCTGGCGTCCGTGAGGCCGACGTTGAGCACCGTCTCCATCATGCCGGGCATGGAGAAGGGCGCGCCGGAGCGCACGGACACGAGCAGGGGGTCGGCCGGGTCGCCGAGGCGGCGCTCCATCGTGGACTCGAGCGCGGCAAGGTGGGCGTCGAGCTCCTCGGCCAGGCCGGACGGCAGGTCGCCGGTGGCCAGGTACGCCCGGCACGCCTCGGTCGTGATCGTGAAGCCGGGGGGTACGGGCAGCCCGAGATTGGTCATCTCGGCGAGATTCGCCCCTTTGCCCCCCAGAAGCAGAGACTGGTCCTTGCCGCCCGCTGCGAAGTCGTACACGAACGTTGTGCCCACGGCGCTCCTCTCTGAACAACCGTTAACCCCGCTGGGATGGGCACAGGCTACGGTCGTCAAACCGGGTCGCGAGCAGACTCGTGACCACCGTTACAGCAGTTGGGGCCCTTGCCGACGCCTGGCTTTCGTGGGAGCGCATCCACGCGCACGATCACGCACACCGCCCGTCGCCCCCCTGCCCGTTTGATCGTTAGGCCGGGCAACCCATATCGGGCGAAAGGCCCCACCATGCTGATCAGAATGCTGCCCCCGCGCGAGGACCTGTGGGCGGTCGCCGCCGCCACGCTGGCCGCGCTGGCTACGGCGGCGCTCGTCGTGCGCCCGCACTCCCCCGCCGGGTACCTGCTGGCGTCCGCGGCCCTCCTCGTGAACCTGTACCGCCACGGCCGGCGGGGCCTAGGCCGGTGCATCGCGACCCACCCCGCGATCGTCGCCGGCCTGCTCGCCGCCTACGTGTCACGGCGGCCCGACGAGCTGCCACAACTGTTCGGGGCGGGCGCCGTCCTGCTGGTCATGGTGATCGGCGAGGGCATGGTGGCGAAGGTGGCCGCGCCGCTCGTGGACGTGGCGAACGCGCCGCACTGGCGCCGGCTGGCCACCCGTGGCGTGCGCCGCGCCGCGATCTTCAGGATCAACGTGGCGCTCATGATCGTCGTGGGCGTCTGCGCGGCCGCCGGCGCCCCGCCCGTCCTGGCCTTCACGGTCGTGAGCTGCGGCGCGATCGCCCAGGCGGGTCTGGTGCTGGCCGCGCTGCGGGCCACGGCCGACCCGCGCGGCCCGAAGGAGCTGAGTCGGGAGCTGGCGCACTACGCCCCGGAGTTCCTCGTCCACTTCAGCGCGCCGGCCGACATGGCGTACCAGGTGCTGATGTGGCTGCCCCACCTGGAGCGGGTGGGCCGCCCGTTCGCCGTCGTGGTGCGCGAGGAGCAGCACCTGGCGAGCGTGGCCGCCGCCACCCGCGTGCCCGTCCTGTACTGCCCGAGCATCCGCGCACTCGATCTGGTCGTCACACGCGATCTTCGAGCGGTCTACTACGTCAACAATGGTATGAAGAACCTGCACATGCTCCGCTTCACCGGGCTGCTGCATGTTCAGCTGCTGCACGGCGACAGCGACAAGACCGCGAGCTTCAACCCGGTCACCAACCTCTACGACCGCGTGTACGTGGCCGGCCAGGCGGGCATCGACAGGTACCGCGCCAACGGGGTGCACATTCCCGCCGAACGGTTCCGGGTCGTCGGGCGCCCGCAACTCGCGCGCATCGCCGTCGGCCCGCGCCGCGAGCACCCACCCTCGCCGCCCACCGTGCTCTACGCGCCGACCTGGACCGGCTTCTACGAGGACACCAACCATTGCTCACTGCGGGTCGCGACCAGGATCATCACGAGCCTGCTCGGCCGCGGCGCGACCGTGATTCTGCGCGCGCACCCGTCCACGTCGCGCAACCGCCGGGCCGCCGCGCAGCTCGCGGCCGCCGAGCGGCTGCTCGCCCGCGATCGCGCCGCGACGGGCCGCGCGCACCTGTGGGGCGACCGAAGCGCCCGCGAGATGTCGCTGGCCGACTGCGTGAACGCCTCCGACGCCCTCGTCGCGGACGTGTCCAGCGTCGTGACGGACTACCTCTATTCGGGCCGCCCGTTCGCGATCACCGACATGGCGGGCGCGGGCGCGGCGCTCTCCTCGACATTCCCACTGTCGCGCATCGGATACGTCATCGACGCCGAGCTGACCACGTTGGAACACGTGCTGGACGCGATGCTCGGCCCGGACCCGCTCGCCGAGCAACGCCTCGACGCCCGCGCCTACTACCTCGGCGACTTCCCGGCCAAGGCGTACGAGCGGGTGTTCCTCGAAACCGTGCGCGGCGATCTGGATGCCGCTGGGCAGGCAGGGGCTGCGAGGACAGCCACCGTTTCACGTGACGCCGAATGGGCAACGTCCTGATGCGTAGCGTTCCCGAAACGAGCAACCTTCATTTTCTGCACAATAAGGCCGCTAATGTCTCCCTTATGGATGCGCGTGATCAAATGGACGTGAGCGTCGTCGTTCCTGTCTGGAATCCCGGCCCCGACTTCGACCGGTGCCTCAGGTCGCTGCTGCGGCAGAGCCTGCCGGCCGACCGGTACGAGATCATTTTTGTGGACGACGGCTCAACGGACGGCACGGCCGAACGCCTCGACGAGCTCGCGGCGCAGCACGAGCAGATCAAGGTCATCCACATCCCCAACTCGGGGTGGCCCGGCAAGCCGCGCAACATCGGCATCGCGCACGCGCGCGGGGAGTACATCCAGTTCGTCGACAACGACGACAGCCTCGCTCCGGAGGCCCTCGAACGGCTCGTGGCCTTCGGGCGGGCCAACGACTCCGACATCGTCATCGGCAAGGTGACGAGCGACTTCCGGCCCACCCACCACCCGGTGTTCCGGGTCAACCGGCCCCGCTGCACGATGCTCGACGCGCCGATCGTCAACATCCTCACACCGCACAAGATGTTCCGCCGCGAACTGATGGAGCGCCATCCCGAGCTGCGCTACCCCGAGGGCAAGCGTCGCCTGGAGGACCAGCTGTTCGTCATGAAGGCGTACTTCCTGGCGAAGAACATTTCCGTGCTCTCCGACTACACCTGCTACTACTACAACCGGCGCACCAGCGGTAAGAACGCCGGCTCCAACCTGATCGAGCCCGAGGGCTTCTACGGCAACCTGCGCGAGGTGCTCGACGTCATCGACACGTACGCTCCGTCGCAGGCCGAGCGCGACCGCATCGCCGTCCGGTTCCTGCGTTCCGACGTGCTCGCCCGCCTCGGCGACCGGCTCCCCGACCGCAAGCCCGACTACCGCGACCGGCTGTTCAGGGAGATCCGTTCCGTCATGGCGGAGCGGTTCGACCCGTCGATCGACGCGAAGCTGCCGCCGATGGTCCGGGTCCGCGCCGCGCTCGGCCGCGAGGGACGCCTCGATGACCTCATGGAGTACGCGAAGCGCACGCGCGGCTACCGGGCCGCGGCACACGTGGAGCGCTGGGACTGGGCCGACGGCCGGCTGCGCGTGCGCGCCGTCCTGCGCCTGGTCAGCGCCGAGGGCAAGCCGCTGCCACTGGTCCGCCGCGACGGCGAGGTGTACCTCTCCACGGAGCTGACCGGCCCGGACGTCCCGCTCGCGGCCCGGCACGTGGACCTTGAGAACCCCGAGGAACTGGCCGACATAGTGATCAAACGCCGCCGCACCGGCGACCTGTACTTCGTGCCCAGCACGTCCAAAGCGGAGCTCACCGGCGCCGGCACGGACGCGGAGGGCGAGCGGGTCCACGTGACCTACATCGTGGACGGCGAGCTGGACGCCGCCACGGCGCAGGCCGGCCGGCCGCTCGGCCGGGGAATCTGGGACGTCCTCGGCCGCCTGCAGGTGCTCGGCTGGGCGTCCCAGAAGGCGCTCGGCGGCGACCGCGGGCCCGGCGCGGGCACCCCGCGCGGGGTGGTCCGGATCGGCGATCTGAGGCTGCAGCCCTACCTCACGGAAGGCGGCGGAAGCCTGGCCATCGCGGCCGAGTCGCCGCACGCGTCGCTCAAGACCCGTGCCGCGCGGGCCCTACGCAACGTACCGCCGGACACCCGGACCCGCGTCAGAACGCTGGCCAGGCGCATGACGGGCCGCACCCCGGCGAAGAAGGGCTGATCAGCCTCTCGTCACGGCCCGCGCGCTGTCTCAACCGCCGGAGTCGTCGTGCTCGGCGTCGAGCGGAACGGCCTCGTCGTCGCGGTCGTCGAGCCACCCGTACGGCAGGACCACCTTCGCGGGGGCGTTCGTGCGGCCCCGCGGCTGGCCGAGCACGGCGGTCGGGAACGGGGCGTCGCCGTCGAGCTTGCCGAGCAGGTCGTCGAGCTCCATGAGGGAGGACGCCATCGCCATGGCCTGACGCAGCTCCGACCCGACCGGGAAGCCCTTCAGGTACCAGGCCACGTGCTTGCGGAAGTCGGTAACCCCTTCGCGCTCGGCGCCCCACCAGGCGACCAGCAGCTCAGCGTGGCGACGCATCACGGCCGCCACCTCGCCCAGGCTCGGCATGACCCGCTCCGGGCGCCCGGCGAACGCGGCCTGCAGGTCGGCGAACAGCCACGGCCGCCCCAGGCAGCCACGACCCACGACGACGCCCGCGCAGCCCGTCTCGGCGACCATGCGCAGCGCGTCGGAGGCCTCCCAGATGTCGCCGTTGCCGAGCACCGGCACGTCCAGGGCGTCCGCCAGCGTGGCGATCGACTCCCAGTCCGCCTCGCCCGAGTAGCGCTGCGCGGCCGTACGCGCGTGCAGGGCCACCCACCGCACGCCGGCGTCCTGCGCGATCAGCCCGGCCTCGACGTACGTCAGGTGGTTGTCGTCGATGCCCTTGCGCATCTTGACCGTGACGGGGATGCCGGCGGGTGCCGCCGCGTCGACGGCGGCCTTCACGATGCTGCCGAAAAGCTTCCGCTTGTACGGGATGGCCGAGCCGCCACCCTTACTTGTGATCTTGCGTACGCTGCACCCGAAGTTCATGTCGATGTGATCGGCCAGGCTCTCGTCGACGATGCGCCGCACGGCCTTCGCCGTCATCTCCGGGTCGACCCCGTAGATCTGCATGCTCCGGGGCGTCTCATCCGCCCCGAACTCGATCATGCGCTCGGTCTTCGGGTTCCGGTGCGCGAGCGCGACCGTGGTGATCATCTCGCAGACGTAGATCCCGGCGCCCTGTTCCCGACACAGCTGCCGAAACGCGACATTCGTGATCCCCGCCATGGGCGCCAGCACCACCGGAGGATCGACGACGTAGGTTCCGAGCTGCAAAGTCACGCCTCCGAGGATGACACACCCCTGCCGCCCACCTCTGTCCTACTCGCTGTCGGTCCGAGGCCATGACCATCGCGGGCCGGATGTGGCTGGTCAACAGTCCGGCGCAGTTGTGCCGGATTGGCACAGGCACCTCACGGATCCTGCTGCTGGCTCCCCCGGCCAACAGGGCGTACACGAGCACCCGACGTTGGTACATGCACGGCTGGGCACGTTCACGCACATCCCGAGAGGGGTTCGGTGCGCCAACGCACCAGTCGTCACCAAGCAAGACATACACCCGTTCTCCCTGTTCAGCGAGTATGGTTGTTTTTGATCATGAATTAGTTCATGATTGGCTCATGACCATAGAAGCAACCCTCCAGTGGTCCGATATCGCCAGAAATCCACGTGAGGTGGCAGCCACCGTCGAGCGCGAGGGCGAGGCACGGCTGGAGCGCAGAGGCGAAGGCCCCGCCTTCGTCCTGATGACGGCAAGCCGTCACGCTGCGACCAGCTCCGGCGTGCGCATTGCCGGGAAGTTACTTAGGAACGCCATCGCTCATTCGAGCAAGCTGGGCGACCTCGACAATCTGCTCGTTGATACGTTCCCTTGGCTTCGGTTCATTCCCGAAGAATACCGCCACGGATTCGCTACGGAGTTTCTGGTTACCTACGAAGCGTGCAGCGATCTGGAAGTGTGGACACCACTACAGAGTCTGATGCGAGAATGGAAGGCCACAGCCGCCATCTACGCGGACCCTGAACTCGCCGCCAAACTCAACGGACCATTCGATGACGACCTTGGGCCCGTCCTGGCGCCCGAGGTGGTGACGGACGATGCCCGCAGGGCGGAATGATCGAGCAGCCCCTCCGCGCAGGGCGGGCGGATACGAGATCAGATTCGCTAGCAAGGATGCAGCCGACGGCTGGGAAGAGCTCGCGAGGGTTGCCAGCAATGCCCTGCGTACAGCATGGGAAGCTATCGACAGTAACCCACTTACTCCGACCAGCGTCGATCGCCATCACCGACTGAAGGCTGGGTACGCGACAGTGACCGTGAAGGGAAGGACACTAGAGCAGTGGCAATATGAGGTCACTGCCGGCGGCCGAATATGGTTCGGAGTCGACAGGGAGGAAAAGGTCGTGTGGATCACATACGCTTCCACTCGGCACCCGAAGGCGACGGACTAACGATCGACATCCGCCATACTTCGCAGCACAGCCGCGACAAGGCGGCGCAACTCTGGCAAGAGTTCGCCGAGATCGACGTCGCCTTCGCTGCCGGTATGAACGAGGTTTGACCTTGTTTTGTAACAGTCCTTCACAAAATCCTCAGGGGACCTGCCGAGATACCGTTGATCTGGCGAGGTAGATTTCGCCACTAGCCGTGCCATAGCGGCTGTTATCGACTCTTTGCGAGCGTCGCGCAGAGATCCAATCAGCGAATCGAACACAGCGCGGGATTGCTCGTCATCCAATTCCTTCAGCGCACTCTTCGCGTCGTTGATCGCCTGGTTGACAATCGCCAACGCGGCGGGCGGGCGTGGAGCCCTATCAGCAAGCACTTCGAGCGCTGTCACGAGCGCCAAAACACATGCGCGTTCGGAAGTTTCGAACTCAGCGAGAAAGTAGAGATCGAATGCGAGAGCCATACTCTCGTCGAGTAGACGAGTGGACCGAAGCGCGACCTGCAGCGCCTCGATAAAAGTGTCGCCGGGCTTTCCCACTTCGCCGGTCGCTTGCGCTCTAAAAACGAACGCAGGGCGGTCATCGACGTAGTACACGTGCATTCCATGAACGTCGTCGACAATCTTCACACCCGAGGCCGTCTCGGCACGTTCGCGGGCTAGTACGCCGAGCCGGGATGTTGCTTCGTCGTGCCCGAACGCCATAGCAACCCCCGATGAGAGGCCAGCCACCCTTAACGCCCACTTCGCATGGATGCCGGCAGAGGTAGCCTGCTCCTCGGAGTCAAACCCGCGGCCAATGACGACTATCTCGCTAGGCTGGCTTGTGTCTGTCGGGAGGGAGATGCTCATCGAAGTTGGGTTGCTTAATACGGCAGGCACGGTTCGCCGTGTGAGCTGCCAGGATGCAGGAAGACAGCCA
>NZ_BAAALS010000044.1:0-26316 GCF_039528415.1 Luedemannella helvata | reverse complement strand
CGACGGCAACGGCAACAAGAAGGCCGCCTACACCTCAGTCCTCAACGCGCTGAACTCCGCCACGCCGGTCACCAGCGCGCCGCCGACCAGCCGCCCGCCGACCAGCGCGGCGCCGACGAGTGCCGGACCGACCAGCCCCGGCGGAAGCGGGACCGCAGGCTGCGGTAGGACGCCGTCGCTGAGCAGCGGTACCCGCAACATCACCAGTGGCGGGCAGAACCGCCAGTACATCCTGCGGATCCCCGACGGGTACGACCGCAACCGCCCGTACCGCCTGGTGGTCGCCAACCACTGGCTCAACGGCACCGCGGCCATCGTCGCCTCCGGCGGAAACGACGGCTCGGCGTGGGCTTACTACGGCCTGCAGCGACTGGCGAACAACAGCACGATCTTCATCGCGCCGCAGGGCATCGACAACGGCTGGGCCAATACGAACAACCGTGACCTGACGCTGATCGACAACATCCTGCAGCAGGTCGAGAACGACCTCTGCGTGGATCCGGCGCAGCGCTTCGCTCTGGGCTGGAGCTACGGCGGCGCCATGAGCTACGCGCTGGCCTGCGCGCGGCCCAACGTGTTCCGGGCGGTGGCGGTCATCTCCGGCGCCAACCTGAGCGGCTGCAGCCCCGGCACCCAGCCGGTCGCGTACTTCGGCATCCACGGTACGCACGACAGCGTGCTCAACATCTCCAACGGGCGGTCGCTGCGGGACACGTTCGTCCGCAACAACGGCTGCACCTCGCAGAACCCGAGCGAGCCGGCGTTGAACAGCTTCCGGCACATCACCACGCGCTACTCGGGCTGCCGGGCCGGCTACCCCGTGTGGTGGGCGGCGTTCGACGGGGACCACACCCCGAGCCCCAACGACGGATCGTCGTCGACCAGCGGCGCCAACACGTGGGTCTCGGGCGAGGTGTGGCAGTTCTTCACACAGTTCGAGGGCACGCCGACGACCTCGTCGCCGCCCACCTCGGCTGTCCCGACCTCTGCCGCACCGACCTCGGCGGCGCCCACGTCGGCCGCACCCACGTCGGCCGCACCCACGTCGGCCGCGCCGACGTCGGGTTCGCCGACCTCGGGACCGCCCACGGGCGCGTGCAGCGCCACCTACAAGACGGTCAACTCCTGGCCCGGTGGCTTCCAGGGTGAGGTGACGGTCACGGCGGGCAGCGCGGCGATCAACGGTTGGACCGTGCGATGGACGCTCAGCAGCGGCCAGAGCATCACCCAGGCATGGAACGGCACGCTGTCGGCGAGCGGATCGAACGTCGCTATCAGCAACGCGCCCTACAACGGCGCGCTGGGGGCGTCCGCGTCCACGACGCTCGGCTTCCTCTCCAACGGCTCGCCGTCGACGCCACAGATCACCTGCACCAGCCCGTAACAGCGGCCCGCTGACACAGCGAGCCCCGTAGGACATCGGGTGCCGCCACCGGCCGGTGGCGGCACCCGATGTCGATTGTCATCTATGGACGGGACGTTCCGGGAGATCACGCTCGCCTTATACTGCGGCATATGGCCACCACGAGTGACGGCGGTGTGCCCCGCCCGCCGCAGCGCAACGTGACCATCGCTGATATCGCTCGGCTGGCCGGGGTGTCCGTACCGACGGTGTCGAAAGTCGTCAACGGCAGGTTGGAAGTGGCGGCCGCGACGAGGGCGCACGTGGAGCGGGTGATCCACGAGCACGGGTACCGGCGACCCAACCGGTCGGCCGTGAAGCCCGCCGCCTCGATCGAGCTGGTTTTCCATGAACTCGCCGGGGTCTACCCCGTGGAGATCATTAACGGTGTCGAGCAGATGGCGGGTGTTCACCACCTCGGCGTCCTCGTTTCGGAGTCGCGCGGCCACCGGGTGCCGGGCCGGGGATGGATCGACGACGTCCTGGCGCGCAGTCCGCTCGGCGTGATCGCCGTGTTCTCCGATCTCAGCGCCGAGCAGCGCGACAAACTGGCCGCCCGGGGCATCCCGCTCGTGGTGCTCGACCCCGTCGGGGTACCGAGTGACGATCTGCCCTCGGTGGGCGCGACCAACTGGCTCGGGGGCCTGTCCGTGACCCGGCACCTGCTTGACCTCGGGCATCGGCGGATCGCCGCCATCACCGGGCCGGCGTGGGCGCTGTGCAGCCGGGCCCGCCTCGACGGGTACCGCACGGCGCTGGAGGCGGCCGGGATCCCCGTGGATCCCGCCCTTATCCGCAACGGCGAGTTCGAGATCGTCGACGGCGTGACGCACACGGCGCAGCTGCTCGCCCTTGAGGATCCGCCGACAGCGATCTTCGCCTTCAACGACGGGATGGCCATCGGGGTCTACCACGCCGCGGCCGAGGCCGGTGTGCGCATCCCGCACGACCTCAGCGTGGTCGGTTTCGACGACTACCTCATCGACACGTGGCTGACGCCGCCGCTGACCACGGTTTATCAGCCCTTGACCGAAATGGGGGCCTCGGCCGCGCGCATGATCCTGGACCTCGCGCAAGGGATCCAGCCGGAACACACCAGGCTGGAACTCGCCACCAGGCTCGTCGTGCGGCGGAGCACCGCACCTCCTCGCCGTTGACGCTCATCCGGTGCTCAGGTCGCTGTGGCAAAATGCCGCGATGGCGACGAAAGCGGTGCGTCCGCAGCTGCGAATGATGGCCGCCGTTCTCGTCCTCACGGCGGCCGTCGCCGGGTGTTCGGCCGGCGACCCGCCCCGGGCCGACCAAACGGCCCCGGCCGGGACCTCGGGGCCGGTGGCGAGCGGCCCGGTGCCCTCGACGCCCGCCGAGGCCCCGGACCCCTACGCCGCGGGCCTGTCCCGCCCGGTCGCCGACAAGCTCTACCCGGGTTACGGCAACGCCTCGCTCGACGTGCTGCACTACGGGTTGGACCTGGCCTGGGCGCCGGGGTCGCGCACCCTCAGCGGCACCGCCACGGTCACGCTCCGCGCGGTCAAGGCGGTACGCCAGATCTCGCTGGACTTCTCGCGGGCGTTCACGCTGGACCAGGTCAGCGTGGATGGCGCGCGCGTCACCGCGAAGCGCAGCGGCCACAAGCTCGTACTCGCCAAGGCCCTGCCGGCCGGCGCGCGGGCGACGCTGGTCGTGCGCTACCACGGCAGCCCGCGGCCGGAGTCGATGCCCGGCTGGAGCGGGTGGACCGGTGACGGCATGGGCCTGCGCGCCATGGGCAACGGCGAGGCGTGGTCGATCCAGCAGCCCGTCGGCGCGTTCACCTGGTATCCCGTCAACGACCACCCGTCCGACGAGGCGCTCTACGACATCGCCGTGACCGTGCCGAAGGGCTGGACGGGCATCGCCACCGGGCAGTTGGTGGAGTCGACGTCGCGCGGGTCGCGCACGACATGGCGTTGGCGGTCGACCGACCCCGCCGCCAGCTACGCCACCACCCTCGTGATCGGGCGGTACGAGAAGCACACCGCGACCGGCCCCGGCCGGGTGCCCGTCACGGTGTGGCTGCGCGCCGGCGCGGACGACCACCACCGGTCGCTGGTCAAACAGTTTCCGGCCGTGCTGCGCTGGCTCGCCGACCGGTTCGGGCCGTACCCGTTCCCCGCGGCCGGCGTGGTCGTGGTCGACAGCCGCTCCGCCATGGAGACCCAACAGATGATCACTATAGGGAGCCGGTCGAGCGGCGGCCAGAGCCTGCTGCTGCATGAGGTGAGCCACGAGTGGTTCGGCAACGCGGTCACCCCCCGGGACTGGACGGGGATCTGGCTCAGTGAGGGCATCGCGACCTGGATCGTGGGCGAGTGGGCCATTGACCGGGCAGGGGCCAGCCGGCGCAGTGTGGTGGACGGCTGGCGGGCGGAGGATCGGGCCGCGCGGGCGACGGCCGGACCGCCCGGCCGCCCGCGCGCGCGACACTTCGGCGCCCGCAACGTCTACGCCAGCCCGGCGCTCATGCTGCACGAGATCCGGTCCACGATCGGCGCGGCCGCGTTCGAGCGGCTCCTGCGGGACTGGGTGCAGACGCAGCGTCATGAGTCCGTGGACCGGGAGACCTTCGTCCGCTTCGTCAACGCGCACACCGGCCGCGACCTGAGCGCGCTCATCAACACGTGGCTGGACTCGGCTTCGACGCCCGCCGGCTGAGCCTAGGCGGGCCGGCCGAAGTCCTGCGTCCAGTAGGGGCGGCCGTCGGCGGAGTAGACCAGGCCAACGCCCAGATTCGTCAGTGTGCAGTTGAGGATGTTGGCGCGGTGTCCGCTGCTGTTCATCCAACCCTTCATCACCGACGCGGGGCTGGACTGGCCGGCGGCGATGTTCTCGGCCGCCCAGGAGTAGCGGTAGCCGGCCTTGAGGATCCGCTTGGCGAACGTGACCCCCTCGGGTGTGGTGTGGTCGAAGTAGCCGCGGGCCGCCATGTCGGCGGAGTGCGCCCGGGCGGCCTTGGCCAGGCGGGAGTCCCTGGTCAGCTCGGCGCAGCCGGCTTTGGCGCGTTCCTGGTTGACCAGGGTCAGCACCGTGTCCTCGTATCCGGGGTTCCCGGCGAGGTCGGGCGGGGGCGCGGGCCGCGTGGTGGTCTTCGCCCGTATCGGTGTGGCCCTGGGTTTCGCGGAGGTCGGGGCCACGGACGGGTGGGGCGACGGGCCGGCCGACGCGCCGGCATCGGGCGCCGTGGCGGCCGGGGCGGTGCCGCTGGGCGGCGTGGTGAGGGTGCCGCCGCTGTTCGCCAGCTGGGGACCCCACCACAGGGTGCCGGCCACCGTGACCACCGCGAGCGCGAGGAGTGTGCTGCCGCCGGCGGTGGCGAACTGGGCCGTCCGCAGCTGCCGGCCGGGGGGTGGCGAGGGATGCACGGGGCGACCCTAACAGCATCGACACGGGTATATCGAGTCTAAATTGGACATAACCTCAAGCTCTGAATCAACGACGCAGGGTGAGTCAACACGGATGCGGGGTCCCGTGGACGATGTCGCCTGAGTCCGCCGCGACCTGCTGGCGCGCCAACAGGCGGGAGACGCCCTCGGCCGTCATGGGCCGCGCCAGGTGGTAGCCCTGCCCGAGGCGGTAGCCGAGCTCGCGGAGCACGGCGGCCTGCTCGGCGCTCTCGACTCCCTCGGCGATCGTGTCCAGGCCGAGCGCGCGGGCCAGCTGGCTCACCGCGCGGGCCACCGCCTGCCGGGCGTCGGCGGCGGCCGGCTGTCCGTCGTCGATCTCGATGCCGTCGACGAACGACTTGTCCAGCTTCACGATCGCGGCCGGGAACGCGCGCAACAGGCTCAGCGACGACTCGCCGGTGCCGAAGTCGTCCAGTGCCAGGCGGATGCCCATGCGGTCCAGCTCGAACAGGGTTCGCGAGACCTGCTGGCCGCGGAGCACCGCCGACTCGGTCACCTCGAGCACCAGCCGCTCGCAGGGCAGCCCGCTGTCGGCCAGCGCGGCCGTCACATTGGAAACGAAGTCGGGATCGTGCAGTTGTCGCGCGGACACGTTCGATCCCGCCTCCCGCAGCGCGTCCGGCCCGAACTCGGACAGCCACCGGGCCGTCTGGCGGCAGGTCTCCCGCAGCACGAACCGGCCCAGCGGCACGATCAGGCCCGTCCGCTCGGCGGCCGGGATGAACTCGGCCGGGCCGACCACGCCGCGGGTCGGATGATGCCAGCGGACCAGCGCCTCGACGCCGACCAACCGGTGGTCGTCCAGTCGCAGGATGGGCTGGTAGACCACGCGCAGCTCGTCGTTGTCGAGCGCCCGCCGCAGGTCGCCCCCGAGCTTCATGTGAGCCAGGACGGGTTCACCCATGCCGTCCACGTACCGTACGAAGCTCGCCTTTCCGCGCTGCTTCGCCGTGTACATCGCGACGTCCGCGTCGCGCAGCATCGAGTCGACCGTGGCGCCCGGCCCGGCGGTCGCGATGCCGATGCTCGCCTGCACCAGCAGCCGGTGCTCGCTGATCGGGCGGTTGAGCGCGTCGAGCAGCTGCCCGGCCAGCTCGTCCGGGTCGGTGCCGGGGCTCAGCAGGACCGCGAACTCGTCGCCACCCACCCGTACCGGAAGGCCCTTTTCGCCGACCTCGTCGCGCAACACCTGCGCCACCGCGACGAGCAACCCGTCGCCGACGCCGTGGCCGAGGAGGTCATTGACGGTCTTGAAGTCGTCCAGGTCGACAAGGAGGACGGACGCCTGGCCGGTGGCGGCCAGCGAGGCCGCGAGCCGGTCCCGAAACAGTGCCCGGTTCGCCAGGCCGGTGAGCCCGTCGTGGTTGACCTCGTACTGCAGCCGCTCCTCCTGGACGCGGGTGTTCCTCAGCAGTTGGGCGTTCTCGCGGAACGCGATGAGCTGGCGGACCGCGACCAGCGCCGTCACCACCACGGCGGCGATGACGACCACGCGACCCGACCATTGCGTCGGCTCGCCGAACGCGAAGGCGATCAGCGGCACGTCGGCCGCCGCAATGGCCAGGTACGGCAACAGCACCCCGCCACGCGTGGCGTCGCGGCGCAGTCCGGCGCCGGCGCGCCACTGGGCCAAGACGCCCGCGGTGACCAGCACCGGGGCCAGCGGCATCACGATCGCCTGGGCGGGCACGCCGGCCGCGTACCCGAACCGCACCGCGAGCACGGCGACCACCCCGGCGGGGATGCCACCGCTGGCCGCGATGAACCGTATCGCCGCGCGGTCGACCGGGCCGCCCGCGACATGCGACACCTTCGTCGCCGCGCCGACCGCGACGACGAACGCGAGCCCGACCAGTGCCGTCGCCTGGCGGCTCCACGGCTCGTCGGCGGACAGCATCGGGGCCAGCGCGACGTACCACAACGCCGCCGCGCACCCCAGGAACGCGATCGTCCGGTCGAGCAGCACGCGCCACCACTCGATGCCCCCGGCCACGACGGTCGGCACCCTGGCCACCGCCCAGATCGCGACGCTGAAGCCGAGGGCCACGCAGGCCGCGGCCGGCACCGGCATGGCGCGGGTACGGGCCTGCGCGGCGTGCGTCAGCATGTCCACCGCGAGCCAGGCGTACCCGATGGTGATCAGCACGAGCGCGACCAGCACGGCACGCCAGAACCGGACGGCGGCGGGTGCCAGGGCGACGTGGCGCCGCAGGTGATGGACGGACCCCGCGGCGAGCGCACCACCCGCGGGTACGAAGAGGTAGGCCAACGCCTCGGTGCCGGCGCCGACGGTCAGGTAGGCCAGGCACCAGACCGTGCCGAGGCCGGCGACCACGATCGTGGCGGTCACATACCGCTGGGCGGCCCGGTCTACGGCCATACCGACGGCTTCGACCGTGGGGCAGGCCATAGATCGAAGTGCTTCGCCATCACGGCGCTGACGATAGCGTGCCGATTGTGCACCAGATGTCACCCGAACGTTCGGTTGTCACCGATGTACGCACAACGCTGCCGTCCGGGCGGTACGGCGCGTCCGGGCATGGCCGTCACCGGCCGGCGGGCACCTTTGCCGAGCTGTCGCTACGCTCTCGGCTGTGACGTACCCCCCGCACGATCAGCAGCTCCCGCCCGCGCCGGCTCCCGTCGCCACCCGCCGCACGAACGGCCTGGCGGTCGCGTCGCTGGTGGTCTCCGTGGCCGGACTCGTCGTCTGTTGCGGCAGCGTGTCCGGCATCGTGGGCGCGATCCTCGGCCATGTCGCGCGCGGGCGGATCCGGCGCACCGGCGAGGCCGGCGCCGGCATGGCGTTGGCCGGCATCCTGGTGGGCTGGACCGGTCTCGTGATCTTCTTGCTGGCCTTCACCGCGCACCTGCTCTTCAACGTGATGGCGGTGAAGATCCCGGGGCTATGAGCCGGTAACCGGCGGACCATACATTGTGACCATGAAGATCGCAGTGGACGACCTGTCCGGCCCCAAGATCGCGGCGTTCCTCCAGGAACACGTCGACGAGATGCGCGCCATCACGCCCCCGGAGAGCACGCACGCGCTCGACCTCGACGGTCTGCGCCGGCCCGAGGTCACCTTCTGGTCGGTCTACGAGGGCGCCGAACTCCTGGGATGCGGGGCGCTCAAGGAGCTGGACGGCTCGTCCGGAGAGGTCAAGTCCATGCGTACGGCCGGCGCCGCGAAACGGCGCGGGGTCGCCTCCACGCTGCTTGACCACATCGTGGCGGAGGCGCGCCGGCGCGGCTACGACCGGCTGTACCTCGAAACCGGGTCGTTCGAGTTCTTCGCGCCGGCCCGCGGCCTGTACGAGAAGTTCGGGTTCGAGTACTGCGCGCCGTTCGCCGGCTACAAGGAGGACCCCAACAGCGCGTACATGGTCAAGATTCTCGCGACCGCTGACTAGGGCCCCGGCTCGACTCCACCCTGGGCGGTCCACCGCCGTCAATCTGCCGACGCTTCGACCCCTGAACGAGTGACGCCGGCTAACAATCCGAATGTGGAGATCCAGCTCCTTGGTCCGGTGGCGGCCTACGCCGATGACGCGCCGATCCCACTCGGCCCCCGCAAGCGCCGGTACCTGCTCGGGCTGTTGGCCCTTGAGGTCAACCGCGCGCTGCCGGTGGAGCGGCTCATCGATCTCATGTGGCCGCTCGACCCGCCCCGCACGGCGGTGCACGCCGTGCGGGTCTGCGCCTCCGACCTGCGGGCCGCGCTGCAGGGCCGGGCGGAGGTGGAGGCCGTGGACGGCGGCTACCTGCTGCGCGCCGACCCGGCGGCGATCGACGCCCACCGGTTCCGCAGCCTGGTCGCCAGCGCCAACGGGACCGGCGACGACCTGCGCAAGGTGCCGCTGCTCGACGAGGCGCTCGCCCTGTGGCGCGGCGACCCGCTGGCCGGCGTGGTTCCGGTCGCGGTGCGCGACCAGGTCTGTCAGGGGCTGACCGAGGCCCGGCTGGCCGCCGCCGACGACCGCGCGGACGCGCTGCTGCGGCTCGGCCGCCACGCCGAACTGCTCCACGAGCTGACCGCGACGGTCGGCGCGCAACCGCTGCGTGAACGGCCGGCCGCCCAGTTGATGCTCGCGCTCTACCGGGCCGGACGGGTTCCCGAGGCGTTGGAGGCGTTCGAGGCGCACCGGCGCATCCTGGCCGACGAGCTCGGCCTCGACCCCGGGCCGGACCTGGAGCGCCTGCGCCTGGGCATCCTGTCCCGCGACCCGGCCCTCGACCGGCCGGCGAGCAGGCCGATGCAGCTGCCCGCCGCGATCCGGGGCTTCGCGGGCCGCGACGCGGACCTGGCCACCCTGGACGACCTGCATGCCGGCGGAGTCCACCTGGTGACCATCAGCGGCACGGCGGGCGTCGGCAAGACCTCGCTCGCCCTGCACTGGGCGCACCGCCGGGCCGACCGGTTCCCCGACGGTGTGCTGCACGCGAACCTGCGCGGCTTCGACACCACCGGCCCGGTCCCGGTCATCAACGTCCTGCGGGACTTCCTGACCGCGCTGGGCGTCGCGCCTCCCGAGGGCACGGACGCGCTGGCCGCCGCGCTGCGCAGCCGCCTGTCGGGGCGCCGGCTGCTGATGGTCCTCGACAACGCCGGCTCAGCCGAGCAGGTGCGCCCGCTGCTGCCCGGTACCCCGGGCTGTCTGGTCCTCGTCACGAGCCGCAACGACCTCACGGGCCTGGTCGCCGCGGACGGCGCGGTGCCCGTACCGCTTGATCTGCCGTCGGTGGCCGGGGCGCGGCGGATGCTGGCGCTGCGCCTGGGCGCGAAGGTCGACGCGGACCCGGCGGCGGCCGACGACCTGATCGCCGCATGCGCGCGCCTGCCGCTCGCGCTCGCGGTGGTGGCGGCGCGGGCCGCGACGAGCGGGCTGTCCCTGCGCGAGCTGGCCGTCGAGTTGGCCGATCTCGACGCGTTCGGCGACGGTGACCCGGTCACGGACGTGCGCGCGGTGCTGTCGTGGTCGTACCGGGCCGTGGGCGGGCCGGCGCGGCGCATGTTCCGGCTGCTGGGGCTGCGCCCCGGCCCGTCGTTCACCGTAGCGGCGGCCGCGAGCGCCGCCGGGGTCACGCCGGGCGAGGCGGGCCGGCTCCTGCGCGAGCTGGCCAGCGCCAATCTCATCAGCTGCGGTCCGCGGTTCGCCAACCACGACCTGCTGTTCTGGTACGCCGCGGAGCTGGCGGCCGCCGATCCCGACGCGGCCGTGGGGCGACGCCGCCTGCTCGACCACTACCTGCACAGCGCCCACGCCAACGCCGGCGTCCTGGACGTCTTCCGCGATCCGCTGTCGCTTCCGCCGCCGGTGGACGACGTGCCGCTTGACCTGGTCGAGGACGACGCGGCCGCTCTGGCGTGGTTCACGGCCGAGTACCAGGCGCTGGTGAACGCCGTGTCCGTGGCGGCGGACGCCGGGCTGGACGAGCACTGCTGGCAGCTGGCCTGCGTACTGACCGAGGTGTTCGAACGGCTCGGCCGGTGGGAGGACTGGGCGGCCGTGCACGAGGCCGGCCTGGCCGCCGCCCGGCGCGCCGGCGACCGGGCGGCCCAGGCCCGCTGCCTCGCCGGCTCCGGGCGGGCCGCGATGTGGCTGCGGTCGTGGGAGGCGGCCCACGAGCGCCTCCGCGAGGCCCTGATCATGTACGCGGAGGTCGGTGACCTGGACGGGCTGGCCCGCACGCACCACAACATCGGGTACCTCATCGAGCACCAGGGTGGCGACCTCGCCGGGGCGTTGCGGCACAGCCAGAAGGCGTTGGACCTGTTCCGCGCGTGCGGCGACGAGCCGGGCGAGGCGCGGGCGCTCAACGCGGTCGGCTGGTACGAGACCCTGCTCGGCCGCCCCGCGGACGCGGTGGTGCACTGTCGGACCGCGCTGGACCTGCTGCGCCGGCTGGGCGACCGGCGCACGGAGGCGTTCACCACGGACAGCCTGGCCCACGCGTACCTGGCGCAGGGCGAGGTCCGTCGGGCGGTCGACTGCCTTGAGGACGCGGTCGCGACCATGGTCGCGCTCGGCGACCTGTTCCACGAGGCGGAACTCGCCGACCACCTGGGCGACGCGTACGCCCGGCTCGGCGACACCGACGCCGCCGACCGGGCGTGGCGGCGCGCGCTGGGCCGGCTCGACGGCCTGGGCCACGCACGCGCCGCCACGATCAGGGACAAGCTCAGCAGACCATGTTCACCGTCGTGTTGATGGTCTCCTGCCGGGTGTTGCCGGCCGCATCGGTGGCCTTGAACGTGAGCGCGTGCGAGTAGATCCCGCAGCCGCCGGTCAGGCGGACGGTCAGGCTCGTCCCGGTGCCGATCGGGGTGCCGTTGTCGTACCACTGGGTCGTCAGCGGGGCGCCCTCCGGGTCCGTCGCGGTGGCCGTCACCGTGCCGGACCAGAAGTAGCCGGCCGCGTCCATGCCGTTCACCCACAGCTGGGTGCCGTTGGCCGGGCTGGTGATGTGCACCACCGGCGGTTGGTTCACCGGGTTGGTCACGAGGGTGAGCGGCGCGGTCGCGGTCGCGCACACGTTGAACGTGTCGCAGCCGCGCACCCTGATCGTGTGCGTGCCGACGGTACCGCCGGTGACGACCGTCGGGTTGTGGCCGGTCGCGAACGGTGTGGTGGCGCCGTCGAGGAACCACTGCACGGCCGAGTCGGCCAGCGGCCCGTTGTCGTCCGTGCTGACCGCCTTGAACGAGATCGGCTCGGACACCCCGAAGGCAGGGGAGCCCGGCGTCGGGTTCGTGATGACGATCGTCGGCGCCGCGTTGTGGACGTTGACCTGGACCGAGTCTGAGGCCTGCACGCCGTTCGGGAACACCGCCGTGGCGGTGATCGTCTGCGCGCCCACGGGTGGCGTGGCGTTGACGGGGTTGCCGACGCCGATGACGGTGCCGTTCGCGCGCCAGGTGACCGTGGGCGTGCCGTTGCCGTCGGCGAACACGTTCGCCCTGAACTGGCTGGGCGACGCGGCCGGCAGCGTCCAGCCGGCGAGCGGACTGGTGATCTTCACCGTCGCCGGCATCGCGTCGCGGACGGCGTCCAGCGCGTTGATGACCTTCCGCTTCACCTTCGAGTCCGGGCTGGTGCGCCGCCATTCGAACAGGATGTCCTGCACGGAGTCTGCGCTCAGGTTCGGCTTGGCCGCCCAGATCAGCGCGGCCACGCCGGCCGCGTACGGCGTGGACATGCTCGTACCGTCGGCCTGCCAGGTCTTGTTCAGCGTGGAGTGCTGCGGGTCCATCCCCACCAGCACCGAGAACGGGGCGAAGATGTCCACGTCCTCGTGCCCGTAGTTGGACCGTGGATCGCGGGTGAGCGAGTTGAGCCCGAGCCCGCCGACGCAGATGACCCCGGCGAGTTCGCACGGCGAGTAGAGGGCCTTCTCCCAGCAGGCCAGGAAGCAGGTCTCGCCGTCCACGTTGGCGCCCTCGTTGCCGGCCGCGGCGAACATCAGCAGGTTGGCCGTGTTACGCAGCAGCCAGGTCAGGCCGTCCATCGGGAGCAGCGTCCACGCCCAGACCCAGCTCACCGAGCCCGCGAAGCTCATGTTGATCAGCTGCGCGCCGGTGGACCGGGAGAGGGCGTACATGATGGTGAACATGTCCGTGCCGGTGTAGTTCAGCTGTAGCTTGGCCACCGGACCGGCCGGTCCGGCCGCGCCCTTGAAGTTGCCGGGTACGGCCGCCGCCGCGTTCGCGACCTGCGTACCGTGCCAGCGCGCCCACGAGGTGGTGCCCTGGTCGCCCGCGCCGGCCCACGGGACCATGCTCGCCATGGCGGTGTTCGCCGGCATGTCGTCGTTGACGACCGGCGCGAAGCCCTGGTCGAGAATGGTCATCTTGACCTTGTTGGCGGTCAGCAGGCCCACCGCGTCCATCTGTGTCCACGCCTCGGTGACGCCGATGTCCTGCACGCTGCCCGCGTTCAGGTACGACCACGTGTACGGGTCGCGGTTGTACGGGTCGGTGATCACGTTCGTGAAGCCCTGCGGCCCGGTGCCCGCCTCGGCCAGCGACCGCGTGGCGTACGAGGTGGGGACGGTGATCCAGTTGACGCCCACGGTCAGGCCGGCCACGGCCTCCTGGGCGGCGATCGCCAGCAGGCCCAACGCCCCCTTGCCGGACACCGCGATCGACGTCGCCTTGTGGTACTTGTTCAGCTTGACGAGGTGCTCGCCCAGCGAAGCGGCATCGGCGAGGTCGGTGCGTACCCGGATCGTGTAGGTGGTCTCGTCCGACTTCTCCGGTGTGAAGCTCGACAGGACCTTGCCGTCCCAGCGCTCGACGAGCGCGTCGACGGCGCCGCTGTCCTTCGAGGTGACCACGACCTCGTCCGCGACGAACTCCTTGGTCACGCCGTCGGCGTCGAGCATGCCGGCGACCGGGCGGGTGTCACCCTTGTCGAACCCCGGCAACGGATCTCGTTTGGGTGTCAGCGCCTCGTCGACGTAGACGGTGATCGGTCCTTCGCAGCCCTCCGTGTCGGGCATGGCGGCGAGGATCCGGGCGCGCTGCGCCTCGGTGTCCGCCTTGGCGGCCGCCTCGCATGGGTCGTCGGCCGCCGCGAACACCGGCTGCGGCGCCAACAGGATAAGTATCGCGGTCCCGATGGCCGCGCTCCGAGCTAGTCTCATCGGCGCAGGATCGCCGGTGGCGTTCACAGTCCGATCACAGTCGGGGCATCAGCGGACGCGCATGGGCCGCGGCGATCCGGTCGTCCTGAGGCAGACGTCCGTTACTGAAGGCCGGATCGGACGGACGTGATGCGCTGGGTGTTGAAGCCGAGCCAGTGCATCCGGCCGACGTAGCGGGCGTGTTCCACCTTCAGGCACCGGTCCATGATCACGGTGACGCCACCGTCCTCGGCGATGCGCGCACCCTCCTCGTTGATGACGCCGAACTGACACCACAGGCTGCCCGCCCGGATCGCCACCGCGTCGCGCGCGATGCCGGGCAGCGCGTCCGGCGCGCGGAAGACGTTCACGATGTCCACCGGTACGGGAACGTCGCGCAGGCTCGCGTAGGACGTCTCGCCGAGGATCTGGCTCTCCCGGGGGTTCACGGGGATCACCCGGTACCCGTGCCGCTTGAGGTAGTAGCCGACGAAGTAGCTCGCGCGCAGCTCGTTGCTCGACAGGCCGACGATCGCGATCGTCTTCGCGTGGTGCAGCACCCGCTGGATGGTCACCGCGTCCTGGTACGGCTCAAGGTCCGTCATGCCGTCACCTCCCGCGCCGTCGCGGCGACGTGCGCGAAGGCCTGTTCCAGATCCCAGATGAGGTCGTCGACGGACTCGGTGCCGACCGACAGCCGCACCGTCCCGGGCGCGACCCCGGCCGCGCGCAGCTCGTCGTCGCTGAGCTGGCGGTGCGTCGTGCTCGCGGGATGGATCACCAGGCTCTTCGCGTCTCCGACGTTGGCCAGATGGGACCACAGCGTCAGCCCGCGGATCAGGTCCTGGCCGCCCGCCCGGCCGCCGGCGCAGTCGAACGAGAACACCGCCCCGGCCCCGAGCGGCAGGTACTTGTCGACCAGCGGGCGGTACCCGCTGCCCGGCAGGCCGGGGTAGGTGACGTTCGACGCCAGCGGGTGCGAGTCGAGGAACCCGGCCACGGCCCGCGCGTTGGCCACGTGGCGGTCCATCCGCAGCGACAGCGTCTCCAGCCCTTGCAGGAACAGGAACGCGTTGAACGGCGACAGCGCGCCGCCGAGGTCGCGCAGGGTCTCGGCCCGCAGCTTCATCAGGTACCCGTACGTGCCGAACGTCTCGTGGAAGCGCAGGCCGTGGTAGGCCGGGGACGGATCCGCGACCACGGGGAAGCGCCCGTTGGACCAGTTGAACGTCCCGGCCTCCACGACCACGCCGCCGATGCTCGTGCCGTGACCGCCGATGAACTTCGTCGCCGAGTGGACCACGATGTCGGCGCCCCACTCGATCGGGCGGCACAGGTACGGGGTCGCGAACGTGTTGTCCACGATCAACGGCACGTCATGTTCGTGCGCGATGGCGGCCACGGTCTCGATGTCCAGCACGTTGCCGGCCGGGTTGCCGATCGTCTCGCCGAAGAACGCCTTGGTGTTCGGGCGGACCGCTCGCCGCCACGCGTCCGCGTCGTCCGGGTCGACCCATGTCAGCCCCACGCTCAGCTTGCGGGACAGGTGCTTGAGCTGGTTCACCGTGCCGCCGTAGAGCGCGGCCGACGCGACGAGGTGGTCGCCGGGCAGCAGCAGCGTGAACAGGGCCGCCGCCTGCGCGGCGATGCCGCTGGCGAAGGCCACCGCGCCGCAGCCGCCCTCCAGGTTGGCCACCCGCTCCTCGAACACCGCGACCGTCGGGTTCATGATCCGCGAGTACGTGTTGCCGTACTCCTGGAGGTTGAAGTAGGCCGCCGCCGACTCCGGGTCCTCGAACACGTAGCTCGTGGTCTGGAAGATCGGCACCGCGCGGGCCCCGGTGTTCGGGTCCGGCCGCTGGCCGGCGTGCAGCTGGCGGGTCTCGAACCCGTACGCACGGGCCTGTTCGGCGCGTGGCGCTGTGTCGGTCACGACGGCTTCTCCGTTCGGGCTCGTCCGTCCGCCAGGAAGCGGCGGACAATGGGTGTCTGCTGCGCTTCCTCCAGCAGAAAACAATCGTGGCCGTACGGTGCCTCGATGAGGTGGTACTCGACCGGTTTGCCGAGGTCGCGCAGCGCCTCCTCGATCTCCTGTGACGCGGCCGGCGGGTACAGCCAGTCCGAGCTGAAGGCGATCAACAGGGTACGCGCCGACACGCCGGCGAGCGCCCGCGTGAGCGACCCGCCGCCGTGCTGGCGGGCGAGGTCGAAGTAGGTCAGCGCGCGCGACAGGTAGAGGTAGGTGTTGGCGTCGAAGCGCTTGACGAACGAGTCCGCCTGGTGGCGCAGGTAACTCTCCACCTCGAACTCCGGCTCACCGATCGTGTAGCGGATGTCCTCGGTGAACTGCAACCGCCGGTCGAAGCGGTCCGCCAGTGCGGGCGCCGACAGGTAGGTGATGTGGCCGACCATCCGCGCGACGCCCATGCCGGCGTCCGGGGAGCGACCCGTGCCGTGATAGTGGCCGCCCTGCCAGGCCGGATCCCGGGTGATCGCCTCGCGGGCGATCATGTTCCAGGCCACGCCCTGGGGGTGCAGGGCGTGCGTCGAGGCGATCGACACCACCGCGTCGACCTGGTCGGGGTACAGGACCGCCCATTCCAGGGCCTGCATCCCGCCGAGCGAGCCGCCGGCCACGGCGGCGAGCCGCTCGATGCCGAGGGTGTCCAGGAACGCCCGCTCGCACCGCACCATGTCGGCGACCGTGATGACGGGAAAGTCCGACCCGTACGGCCGGCCGGTGGCGGGATTCACCGACGACGGCCCGGTCGTGCCGCGGCAGCCACCGAGCAGGTTGGTGGAGATGACGAAGTAGTGGTCGGTGTCGAACGCCTTGCCGGGCCCGATCATCCCGTCCCACCAGCCGAGCGACCTGCCGGCCGCGCCGTCGCGACGTTCGGCGCCGAACCCGTCGCGGGTGCCCGCCTCCGGCGTTGTCCGGGAGTAGCCGGCCGCGTGGGCGTCGCCGCTGAGCGCGTGGCAGACCAGGATCGCGTTGTCGCGCTCGGGGGAGAGGGTGCCGTAGGTCTCATAGGCCACGCGGACGGGACCGAGTTCGCGCCCGCAGTCGAGGCGCACCGGGTCCGGCAGGTCCGCGAACCGCGTCTCGACATGCCCGACCGAGCCGGCCGGAAGTGTCGGGGTGGAGACCATGCGGGTGATCTTAGCTAGTCAGGGGTCGTCGGACCAGGGTATCGTCTGCTCGCCCGGTAGGTTTTATAGGGAACGATCGAGAGGAGTCACGCGGCATGTCGACCATCGACAATGGGGTGAACGTCCAGGCGCTGCTCGACGCGCGGGAAGTGCTCAGGGACGCGCCGGAGGCCGCCCAGTTCACCTGGCGGGCGACCTCCCGGTGGGAGAAGGGCGTGCACAGCACGACCACGGTCAAGAACTTCTTCGGCCTGGGCCAGGAGCAGTCGCACAAGACCGAGGCCACCTTCGACGCCGATCACCCGGAGGTCTTCGCCGCGCAGGACAACGGCATCACCCCGATCGAGTACCTGCTGGTCGGTCTGGCCAGCTGCCTGACCGCGGGCGTGGCGTCCGTCGCGCAGAACCGTGGCATCCAGCTGCGTTCCGTCTCCTCGACCGTCGAGGGCAGCCACGACATCCGGGGCATCCTCGGCGTCGACAGCGACGTCCGTAACGGGTACAACGACATCAAGGTGACCTTCACGATCGACGCGGACGCCTCGAAGGAGGACATCGCGGCGCTCGTGGCCCAGTCGCAGAAGCGCTCGGCCGTGTTCGACGCGCTGACCAACCCCACGAACGTCACCGTCGAAGTCGCCTGAGGAGGGCAGGGCCATCGAGTACGCCACCGTCGTCGTCATCGGCGCGGGACACGCGGGACTGGCCGCGAGCCACTTCCTGCGCGACCGGTCGATCGACCATGTCGTCCTCGAACGGGGCGAGGTGGCCAACTCGTGGCGCCGGGAACGCTGGGACTCGCTGCGTCTGCTCACGCCCAACTGGTTGAGTCGACTGCCCGGCCACGGCTACGACGGTCCGGATCCGGACGGGTACATGACGACGGGCGAAGTGGTCGAGTTCATCGAGCGCTTCGCCGCGGTCGCGCGAGCCCCCGTGCGGACCGGCGTGAACGTCACCTCGGTGCGACCGGCCGACGGCGGCTACCGGATCTCGACGAGTGACGGCGAACTCACCTGCCGGGCGGTGATCCTCGCCAGCGGCGCCTGCAACATACCGACCGTGCCCGCGTTCAGCTCCGCGGTGCCGCCCTCGGTCGAGCAGGTGACCCCGTTCGACTACCGGGGCCCGGACCAGCTGCCCGACGGCGGGGTGCTCGTCGTCGGCGCGTCGGCGACCGGCGTGCAGCTCGCGGCGGAGCTGCGGCGCTCCGGCCGGCCGGTCGTTCTCTCGGTGGGTGAGCACGTCCGGCTGCCGCGCACGTACCGGGGCCGCGACGTGCTGTGGTGGATGCACGCGTCGGGCATGTGGGACCAGCGCTACGACGAGGTCGACGACCTCACGCGGGCACGCCGGCTACCCTCGCCGCAGCTCATCGGGACCGCGGAGCGCAGCACGCTCGATCTCAACACGCTGGCCGCCTTGGACGTGCAGCTCGTGGGCCGGTGGGCGGGCGTACGCGACGGTCGCGCCCTGTTCTCCGGCGGCCTGCGCAACGTGTGTTCGCTCGCCGACCTGAAGATGCGGCGCCTGCTCGCCGGCTTTGACGCCTGGGCCAACGACCTCGACGTGGGCCCGCCCGAGGAGTTCGCGCCGACGTCCGTACCCGAACCGGCGCGCCTGCAGCTCGACCTGACCAACGGCGAGATCCGCACGGTCGTCTGGGCCACCGGCTACCGGCCGGACTACAGCTGGCTGCACGTGCCCGTGACCGACGCGAAGGGCAACCTGCGGCACGAGGGCGGCGTCGTGGTGGACAGCCCGGGCCTGTACGCGCTGGGGCTGCCCGTCCTGAGGCGACGCAAGTCGACCTTCATCCACGGCATCGAGGACGACGCCCGCGAGGTGATCGAGCACCTCGCGCGGGACCTGAAGGGCCGCGGCTAGACCGCGAACGCCCCAGACCCGTGGAACGCGGACAATCCGCGGCTCGACGGGGCAGGATGGTGGCGTGGGGGAGATCCTCGTGGGTACGGCCTCGTGGACCGACAAGACGTTGCTGGCCTCCGGCTGGTACCCGGAGTCGGTGCGCACCGCCGAGCAGCGGCTGGACTACTACTCCCGGCAGTTTCCGCTCGTGGAGGTCGACGCCACGTACTACGCGCCGCCGGCCGAGCCGACAGCGAGACTCTGGGCCGAGCGTACCCCCGGTGACTTCGTCTTCAACATCAAGGCGTTCAGCCTGCTGACCGGGCACCCCACGAAGGTGTCCGCGTTGTACAAGGACCTGCGCCCGGAGACGGACAAGAAGAACATCTATCCGGACGCGCTGTCGCCGCAGGCGTACGAGGACGTCTGGACGCGGTTCCTGTCCGCCCTGGACCCGCTCGTGGCGGCCGGCAAGCTGGGCGCGATCCTGTTCCAGTTCCCGCCGTGGTTCACCATCAAGCGGGCCAACAAGGAGTACCTCAAGGAGGTGCGCAGCCGGTGCAGTCCCCTGCGGGTGGCTGTGGAGTTGCGCAACTCCACCTGGTTCGACGGGGACAACCAGGCGGAGACGATGGAGTTCCTGCGCCGTCATGATCTGCCGTACGTGGTGGTCGACATGCCGCAGGGGCACCGGTCGTCCGTGCCGCCGGTCGTGGCGGCGACCTCCGACCTCGCGGTCGTCCGCTTCCACGGCCACAGTGACAAATGGGACAGCCGCGACATCTACGAGCGCTTCGGCTACGAGTACAGCGCGCGCGAGCTGAAGAAGTGGGCGCCGAAGCTGCGCGAGCTGGCCGGGGAGGCCGGCACGACGCACGTGCTGATGAACAACTGCTACTCCGACTACGCCCAGCGCAACGCGAGCACCCTCCTCGACCTGCTGGCGGACTGAGCGCCCCTCATTCCCTGAACGGAGTGGTTTGTCCGTGGCGGCATGGACCGGGCAAAGCCTCGCGTGACCATTGACACATCGCCATTGATCGATACTCTTCCTTTCTTGTACCCCCTAACGAAAGGACTGTCGCGATGGTTCAAGCCCTGGGTCGCCTCGCCGACCGGGTCATGACGCGGCTCGCCCCCACCACGGAGGCGGACGCCGGCTGCACCTACCAGTGGGAGATCTGCTACTGCAGCCGTGGCCTGATGTACCGCCGCCGCTGCATGTACGGGTGCTCCGGCGTGCCGAACCACTGTTACTCCTGCACGGTCACCGGCACCTGCTGACGTAGACCGGAAGCATCGGGCCGCGAACGCACGCATGAGGTGCGGGGCGCCGGTGCGCTCGCGGCCCGCTGCACCAGCCCGCACGCACCTATGCGCTGACGGGCTCCATCGAAGCACTGCCGTATGCCGATAGTCTTTACCCCCGCGCCGCTGATGAAAGGATCGCCACGATGGTTCAAGCCCTGGGTCGCCTCGCCGACCGGGTCATGACGCGTCTCGCCCCCACCACGGAGGCAGCCGCCGGATGCAGCTACGAGTGGGAATACTGCTACTGCAAGGGTCACGTGACGTACCGCCGCCGCTGCATGTACGGGTGCCCCGGCGTGCCGAACCACTGCTACAGCTGCAGCGCCACGGGGTCCTACTGCTGATGACCGCCGGCCCGCAGGTACCGGTAATGTCGGCCACCCGGCCGTCGGCGGATTCTGATGCCCTGGAGGACATCGTGTTGTTGTTCGGAGCACCCGCGGTGCCGGCCACGAAGCGGGTGACCAGCCAATGGTAAACGCGCTGTTCGTCGCTGTTCTGCTGCTCACCGCGCTCACCCTGTTCAACCTCGTGCTGGTGCTCGGCCTGGTGCGCCGCCTGCGCTCGCACGAGGAGCGCCTGGCCGGGCTGGCGGAGCCACCGGCCGTGACCTCGGTCAAGCCCGGCCAGCAGGTGGCCGACTTCACGGCCTCCACGGTGGACGGCCAGGTCGTCAACCGCGCGTCCCTGCGCGGGCCCACGCTCGTGGGTTTCTTCTCGCCCAACTGCTCGGCCTGCCACGAACGGCTCGGCGACTTCGTCGCCGTCGCCGCGCGGCACCCCGGCGATGTCCTGTCGGTCGTCGTGAACGACGGCGGCGACACCGCGCCGGTCGTCGCCGCCCTCTCCGCGACGAGCGTCGTGGTCGAGGACCCGGAGGGGCCGGTGGGCAGCGCGTTCGGCGTCCACGGCTACCCGGCCTTCATCATCCTCACCGGTGACGGTGTGGTCGAATCGGTCGGCTACCAGGTGCCTGTGCCGGCGTGACCGGCGCGCTCGGACGGGCGGGCGCGGCCCTCACGCTCGCGTGGCGGGCCCGCCCGGCGCTGCTGCTCGGGTACGTCGTGGCGCGGCTGGTCGCCGGTGCGCTGCCGGTCGCCGGCGCCTGGTTGATAAAGCTGGCCCTCGACCGCGTCGGCGACGGCCGGGCGGCGATCCTGCCGGTGGCGGCGGCGTTCGCGGGCGCCGGCCTGCTCACGGCGCTCGGCCCGCCGCTGACGCGGTACCTGCAGAACGAGCTCGGCCGCGCCGTGGCCGTCGTCGCGAAGGAGCGGCTCTACGTCGCCGTGGGTCGCTTCGAGCTGCTGGACGTCCTGGAGCGGCCGGCGTTCCGGGACCAGTTGCGGCTGGCCGAGCAGGCGGGCAGCGGTGGGCCGGGCCAGGTCGTCGACGGGGTCCTCGGGGTGGCTCAGTCGGCGGTCACGCTCGTCGGCATGGCCGGGGCGCTCCTCGCGGTGTCGCCCTGGCTGGCGGCGGGCCTGCTGCTGGCGGCGGCGCCCGCGCTGGTCGCGGAGCTGCGGCTCAGCCGCCGCCGGGCGGCGCTGGAGTTCCGGCTGAGCCCGGCCGAGCGCCGGGAGCTGTTCTACGCCGACCTGCTGACCGACCTCCGGGCGGCCAAGGAGGTGCGGCTGTTCGGCACGGGCCCGCTGTTCCGCCGCCGGATGCTCACCGAGCTCCACGACATCAACGCGGGGCACCGCCGCCTTGACCGCGTCGAGCTGGCCAGCCAGGCGGGGCTCGCCGCGCTGTCGGCCGGGCTGGCCGGGGCGGCCGTCGTATGGACGCTGCTGGCCGCCGCGAGCGGCCGGCTCAGCGCCGGCGATGTCGGGGTCGTCGTGCTGGGCGTCGCCGGGATCCAGACGGCGCTGTCCGCCGCGGTGCAGCACCTGGCGTTGACCCACCACGCCGGCCTGCTGTTCGATCACTACCGCGAGGTGCTCGCCGCGCCGCCGCCCGCCGCGCCGCGCGTTCCTTCCGCGTCGCCGCCGGCCCGCGACGAGCGCGGGCTCGTGCTCGACGACGTGTGGTTCCGCTACGGCGAGGACCAACCGTGGATCCTGCGGGGCGTCAGCGCGGTCATCGCGCCGGGCACCTCGGTCGCGGTCGTCGGTGAGAACGGTGCCGGCAAGAGCACGCTCGTGAAGTTGCTGTGCCGCTTCCACGACCCCACCCGCGGCGCGATCCGCTGGGACGGCGTCGCCCTGGCCGACATCCCCGTCGACGAGCTGCGCCGCCGCCTCGCGGCCGTGTTCCAGGACTTCATGAGCTATGACCTGACGGCGGCCGAGAACATCGCGCTCGGCGACACCGACGGGCGGCTCGTCCTGGACACCGACCCCGACAGGCTGGCCGAACCGGCGCGGCGGGCCGGCATCGACGAGACCCTGCGAGGGCTGCCCGCCGGGTACGACACCCTGCTCTCCCGGACGTTCTTCAGCGAGGAGCACGCCGACGGCGTGCTGCTGTCGGGTGGGCAATGGCAGCGCCTGGCGTTGGCCAGGGCGCTGCTGCGCGGGCAGCGCGACCTGCTGATCCTCGACGAGCCCAACTCGGGGCTCGACGCCGCCGCCGAGCACCGGATCCACCGCGAGATCGTCGAGTTGCGCCGCGGCCGCACGAGCGTCCTCATCTCCCACCGGCTCAACGCCGTCCGGGACGCTGACCGCATCCTCGTGCTCGCCGAGGGGCGGATCGCCGAGGCCGGTACGCATGACGAGCTCATGGCCGCCGGCGGCCGCTACGCCGACCTGTTCCGGATGCAGGCGAGCGGCTACCAGTTGGGCGTGGCACCGTGACCGGCGTCCTCCTCGGCGCGGGCGTGGCGCTCGCGGCCGCGTCGCTCGTCGCGGTGTCACTCGTGCGGCGGCGCTGGACCGCGGTCCGGGTCCGGGGCGGCAGCATGGCGCCCACCCTGCGCGACGGCGATCTCGTCCTGGCCCGGCGCCGCGACGACCCGGCGCCGAGGCGTGGCGACATCGTGGTCCTGCGCCGGCCCGCCGGCGCGGCCGTGCCGGCCGGCGCCGCCGCGGTGCCCGATCGTGTGACGGTTCGCCCGCCCGCCCCGCCACGACGGTGGCTTATCAAGCGCGTCGCGGCGGTGGCCGGCGATCCCGTGCCGCCTGACGTCCCGTGCCCGGCGGGCACCGTGCCCGCCGGGATGGTCGTCGTCCTGGGCGACAGCGAGGGCTTCGACTCCCGGCTGTTCGGCCCGGTCGCGGTCGGGTCGATCCACGCGACCGTCACCCGGACGATGCGCCCGCCCGGGGTCTGACGCCGTCGTGCGGTTCCCGGTAGCGGGGTGCCCCCGTGGCACCCCGCCACCCGCCCGGTTCAGGCGGTCGCCTCCATCGACGGGGCGGCCGTCGCGGCCTGCCGCGTGGCGCGGCGGCGGCGGACCGGGATTCCCAGCGTCGGGTGGGCCACGCCCCAGGCCGCGCCCTTGCAGACGACCTCCTTGTAGAAGGCCGCCAGCCGGCCGGTCAGGGCCGCCGACACCGCCTGGTCGTCGGCGGTGACGTACTGGATCAGGCCGTCCCTGCGGCCCAACGAGATGCACTGGTTGACGTAGCGCACGGACCCGTTCGGCGGCTTGCCGCCGGTCAGGCGGGCCGCGATCGAGTCGGCCGCGTGCCACGCCATCGGGACGCCGCTCGCGCACGACATCCGCAGCGGCTTGTCGCCGCGGCCCATCGCGAACCCGGCGTCCCCGACGGCGTACACGTCGGGGTGGGAGACCGAGCGCATGGTGCCGTCGACCACGATCTGGCCGGTGTCGGCGAGCCGCAGGGTGGTCGCCGCCGCGATCGGGTGGACCGCGAAGCCGGTGGTCCACACGGTGACCGCGGCCGGGATCACCTGACCGTCGGCGGTGCTGACGCGGTCGGCCTCCACGCCGGTGACCGCGCTGTGCTCGTACACGGTGATGGTGAGCCTGTCGACCACGGACCGCAGGTGCGCGCGGCCCCTGGGCGAGAGCCAGTCGCCGAGGCCGCCGGAGGCGGCGAGGGCGACACGCAGGTCGGGACGGGTCTCGGCGATCTCCGTCGCGGTCTCCAGGCCGGTGAGGCCGCCGCCGACCACGACCACGTGCTGCCCGGCGTCGAGGCCGGCCAGGCGTTCGCGCAGCCGCAGCGCGCCCGGGCGGCTCGCCACCTCGTAGGCGTGCTCGGCGGTTCCGGGGATGCCGTGGGTGTGCCAGCCGCTGCCGAGGGCGTAGACGAGCGTGTCGTAGGCGAGGTCCTCCGCACCGGCCGCGCCCGTGACGGTGACGGTCTTGCGGTCCACGTCGACGCCGGTGACCTTCGCGACCTTCAGCTCGACGCCGGTGCCGGCGAACATCTGCGCCAGTGGGCGGGGCTTGAGCCGCTGGCCGGCCGCGAGCTGGTGCATGCGGACGCGCTCGACGAAGTCCGGCTCGGCGTTGACGAGGGTGATGGCGACGTCCTCGCGGTGCAGCCGCTTGGCGAGGCGCCCGGCGGCGATGGTACCGGCGTACCCGGCCCCGAGGACGATGATGCGGTGCTGCATGGCGTGCTCCCGTCTCGCTTGGGTTCGCCACTTGAACCGGGCGGCCCCGCCATTGCTGACAGGTTCACGGTGTGAAGCAGCTCACCAGGCGACGGTCAGCAGCGGCTCTCCATGATCCGCGGCCGACCACACGGCGGTCGCGCGGTCGAGCTTGTCGGGGTTGACCTGGGCGCGGACCGCGGCGATGCCGTCGTCGCCGACCTGCAGGCAGATGACGCCCACGACCCGACCATCCAGCACCGCCACGACGGCGGGATCGCCGTTGGCGGTCCAGGCGTAGATGTCGGGCGAGCCGCCCAGGAGGGCGCGCTTGGCCGCACCGGGCTTGAACAGGCCCCGTAGGAGGGTCGCCACGGCGAGGGCGCCCCTGAACGGCTTGGCGCCGGCCGGGACCTTGCCGCCGCCGTCCCCGATCGAGATCGCGTCCATCGTGAGGAGGCGCACGAGCGGCTCCGTCCGGCCGCTCGTCGCGGCGGCCAGAAACTCCTGCACGATGCGCCGGGCGGCGGATTCGTCGACCGCCACCCGGGCCTTGCCGTCCGCGAGGTGCTTCTTCGCACGATGGAACAGTTGCTGGCTGCCCGCCTCGGTCAGGTCGAGGATCTCGGCGATCTCCCGGTGCGGGTAGTCGAAGGCCTCCCGCAGCACGTACACCGCCCGCTCGTTCGGGGCGAGGCGCTCCATCAGGGCGAGGACCGCGTACGACAGTGACTCGCGCTGCTCGGCGGTGTCGGCCGGGCTGAGCATCGGGTCCCCGGCCAGCAGCGGCTCGGGAAGCCACGGGCCGACGTAGACCTCCCGGCGCGCGCGGGCCGAGGTCAGCTGGTTGAGGCACAGGTTCGTGAGGACCTTCGTCAGCCAGGCCTCGGGGACCTCGATCCGGTCGATGTCCGCGGCATGCCAGCGCAGGAACGTCTCCTGCACGGCGTCCTCCGCGTCCCCGGCGGTGCCGAGGAGCCGGTAGGCGATGGCCTGCAGGCGCGGCCTGGCCGCCTCGAAGCGGTCGACGTCGTTCCCCGTGAACGGCATGACTCGATCGTAGGTCGCCGCGACCGGGAGTCGGTGTGAGTCTGGTCTCGACCACTCGACGAGGGTGACGGCTATCGTGGCCGCGTGAGTGTCGAGGACTCCGCCTTCGTCGCGGCCCGCGAGCGGGCCATGGCACGCGACGGCGTGCTCGCCGGGCGGTACGCGCTCGTGAACGGGGAGCTGCTGCGGCTGGCGCACCACGAACGGCGGCCCGGCCTGGTCCAGCTGTCGTTCACGACGACCGCCCGCCACCGCGACGGCGGCGTCCTGGAGCTGACCGCCCGCGACGGTGACAATGTCCGAGCGACGTGGTGGCGGGGCCTCAACAACGACCGGGGGGAGACCATCCCGGCCGGCTTCCGGTGGGAGAAGAACGACGACTACTACTACGGGACCGTGGGATGGGACGAGCTGCGCGACGTGACGGTCGACGTCAGGCGGCACTGACCGGCCGGGCGGCCACGGCATCCCTCGTGCGTAGCGGCGCGTTGCCGACCGATCGCCGTCCGTAGGCGGGACGCCGAAATGATTCCGGAAGTTTCGGCGACACCTCTGATCGAGCCTCCGCCTGGCTGCCGCCGGTACCGGACCGGGCTGAACGGTCAGTGGCTTGTGGATATGGTCGGGCCGGATGCGCGTAGCCCTTTCGGCAATCGAAAGATTTACGAAACTCGTTGACAGTCCAGTGGGGTTGGACTGATGCTGTCGCCATCGACAGGCATCAAATGCCGTCGATCCGGGCTCACGTACGTGACCTGGTCCGCCGATCGTCCATCGGACGGCGACCGGCGACCTCTTCCGCGTTGTGCGCCAGCGGTGACCGCTGATCAGTCTCACGTTGTCTGGCCGCCCTGCCAGCATTCACGAGGAGGAAGTCCCATATGACCGACGCCCCCGTCCACCAGCCTCGCGGCAAACGTCGCCGGCTCAGAATGCTGATCGCCGGTGTGAGTGCCGTC
>NZ_BAAALS010000043.1:0-30504 GCF_039528415.1 Luedemannella helvata | reverse complement strand
GCCGACCGCCGCCGGCCCGGTCGCGCCCGTCGCGGCCGCGCAGCCGCCCGCGGCGGCGCCGGGACCGGTCGCCGACCTGCCGGCCGCCAAGGCCTCGCCGTTCGGCGGCCTGTTCGAGGCCGTCAGCGTGGAACCCATCGGCTTCAACGTGGCCGGCTTCGGCGCCGGCCGCGCCGCGGAGGCTGACGAGCCGGGCGCTCCGGCGGCGCTGGGGGCGCCCGCCCAGCGCCCGGCGCCGTCCGTCGAGGAGGACGAGGACGAGGACCTGGAGCCGACCGTGGACGCCATGGAGGTGCGCTTCCGCGACATGGGTACGCCTCCCGGCGGCATGCCCGTCGCGCGGCCGCTGCCGACGGGCAGCTAACGTCGGTGCGTGCCGCACGAGTCCCCGACCGCCACCCTGGTCGCCCCTGACGCGGTCGGCGACCTGTTCCGCCTGTGGGAGGCGCCGACCGAGGGCCGTCCGGGCGTCCAGAAGGTCGGCGACCACGTGCTGGTCGCCGGGCACGCGGCGGTCCGCGCCGTGCTGGCCGACCCGGACACGTACGCCCCCGACAACGCGCTCGACGCCGTCACCCCCATCCCGGTGACGGCGCTGCGGGTACTCACGGGGCACGGCTTCCGCCTGCCGCCCACCCTGGCGAACAACGGCACCGCGAGCCACCCCGAGATCCGCGGGATCGTGGCGGCCGCCCTGCACCCGGCCCGCGTCGAGCAACAGCGGGCCTGGCTGACGGGCACGGTGCGCCGGCGGGTCGCGGGCCTGGCCGCCCGGCTGCGCGCCGGCGAGCCGGTCGACCTCTACGCCGACCTCGCCGCCGACCTGCCGCTGCGCGTCCTCGCCCGGATGATCGAGCTGCCGGCCGGGGACGTGGGTGTCGTCAAGGATTTCTCACGCGCCGCGCTCGAACTGTTCTGGGCCCCCCTGGACGAGGACCGCCAGGTGGCGCTCGCGCGCGTCGTGGGGCGCTATCACGAGGTGCTGCGGGTCAGCGCGATGTCCGCGGGGGGCATGGTCGGGGAACTTCGCGAGTACGCGCGCCAGCGCGGCGCCCGCGCGGCGGACCTCGTCGTGGGCGCCCTGTTCTTCCTGCTGGTCGCAGGGCAGGAGACCACCTCGCAGTTCCTGACCCTGCTGCTGCACCGGCTGGCCGCCGAGCCGGGCGCGCTCGACCGGCTGGCCGCCGGCGCGGTGAGCGTCGAGGACGTCGTCGAGGAGGGGCTTCGCTTCGAGCCGCCGATCGTGAGCTGGCGCCGGGTGGCCACCCGCGACACCGTCCTCGACGGGGTGGATGTGCCCCGTGGGGCCAGCGTGGTGCTGTGGCTCGCGGCGGCGGGACGCGACCGGGCCGTCGTGGCGTCGCCGGAGGCGTTCTGCCCCGGGCAGCGCGGCGCGCGACGGCACCTGGCGTTCGGCGCCGGCGCGCACCGGTGCCTGGGCGCCCAGTTGTCGCGCATGGAGGCCGCCGTCGTGGTGGCCGAGTGCGCGCCGCTGCTGCGCGGGGTACGGGTGCTGCGCGCCCCGCACTCCCCCGACAACCTGTCCTTCCGCATGCCGGACTCCCTGGTGGTAGCGCGGCGCTGACCGCGCCTTGACAAGCGTCGGCGGGCAGCTGAACCTTGACGCATCCGAATGCATCGATCTCCATTGTGGAGAGATACACGGGAGGATGCGTGAAACGTCCCATCGCCCTCGTGGCGGCCACGCTCATGGCCGCCGGGCTGTCCACCGCCGTCGCCGCGCCCGCGCAGGCGGCACCGTCGTCATCCGGGTCGGTCGTCGCGCCGTACCCCACCATCACCGTCATCGGCACCGTCACCGCGGGCGTCGAGATGGGCTGCCTCATTCTCGTACCGCTGGGCGGGTATACCCCGACCGGCGGCGGCTACCTGCTCATCGGCGGCGACCGCAAGGTCCTCGTGCCCGGCGCCCGGGTGCAGGTCACCGGCACGCTGAAGCCCGGCACCATCTCGTTCTGCATGCAGGGGTACCCGCTCGAAGTGATCTCCGCCCGACCGTTGTAGCACCCGCTGGTCCGTCCCGCCGTCCCTTCGGTCAGCGGGACGGACCGATCCCACGGGCCGGCCAGCGCATCGCCCAGACCTGGTCGGCGAACCGGAGCCAGTCGGCGAGCAGGTCCGGGCGACGTCCGCCTGGGGCGCCCACGAGCACGCTGCCGCCTCGTACTGCCAGCAGGGCTACCCCTCGGAGGTCGTCTCCGCCACCGTGTCGGCGCGACCATGATCTGCGTTTCGCGTACGGGAGTGCAGCCGGGCCACGCCCTGGTACATCAAACGGCGATCTTCCAGCCGCGGCACGTGGGTATGATCGCCGGGCCGCTTCGTTGGCGGGCGCTAGCGTTCGGGGGCGCTCGCCACGACGACGTCGAGCGCGTGGGCGAAGTCGCCGGCCGGGATGCCCGCGTTGACGGTCAGGCGCAGGCGGGCACGACTGTCCGGGGTGGACGGCGGGCGGAAACAGCCGACCGCCACGCCCCGGTCGCGGCAGGCGGCGGCCCACTCGACGGCGGCCTGCGGGGACGGGGCCGTCACGGAGATCACGCCGCCGGCCGGGACGGTGGCGTCGAGGTCGGCGGCGCGCAGCCGGGCGGACGCCGTCGCGGCGCGGGTTGTCAGCTCGGCGCGCAGCGCCTCGCCCGCCGCGCCGCGGATCACCGTCAGGGCCGCGTGGGCCCCGGCGGCCACCGCGGGCGGCAGGGCCGTGTCGAAGATGAAGGTACGGCCGGTGTCGACCAGATGCGCGCGCAGCGGCGCCGGGCCGGCCACCACGCCGCCGGCCGCGCCGAACGCCTTCGACAGGGTGGCCGTCACGATCACGTCCGGCTCGCCCGCGAGCCCGGCGGCCGCGACCCCGCCCGCGCCGGCCGGACCGAGCAGGCCGGTCGCGTGGGCGTCGTCGACGAGCAGCAGAGCCCCGTGCCGGCGCGCCGCCGTGTGCAGGGCCGGCAGGTCGGCCAGGTCGCCGTCGACGGAGAAGACCGACTCGGTGACGACGAGCGCGGGCCGGCCGGGGTGCGCCGCGAGCGCCGCGTCGACCGCCGCGACGTCGGCGTGCGGGGTGACGACCGTTTCCGCACCGGTCGCGCGGATGCCGTCGATGAGCGAGGCGTGGTTGTGCGCGTCACTGACGATAAGCGTCCTAGGCTGGACGAGTGCGCGGACGGCGCCGAGGTTCGCCAGGTAACCCGACGAGAAGACCAGCGCCGACGGTACGCCGAGCCATCCGGCGAGGGCGTCCTCCAGCTCCGCGTGGGCGGCCGTGGAACCGCGGACCAGGCGCGAACCGGCCGCTCCCAGCCCGTACTCGAAGAGGGCCTTGGCCGACGCGGACAGGACGTCGGGGTGCCGGCTCAACCCCAGATAATCGTTGCCCGCCAGGTCGATCAGGTGGTCGCCCGGGTCGCGGGGGCGCAGCTCGCGGCGCAGGCCGGCGCGTTCGCGCAGGTCGGCCTTGTGGGCGAGTGTTCTCAGCCACTCCCGCGTCATCGCACGGCACCCCCCTCGGTTGTAGAGATTCCACAGACGTGCTTGTAGGGTACGTGCCATGTCGAAGATCCTTGAGCAGGCCAGGGCACAGGTGTTGGCGGAGGGCGTCGGCCTCGACGAGGCGGGCGTGCTCGAGGTCCTTCGCCTGCCGGACGAGGATCTGCCGGCCGCGCTGCAACTCGCGCACGATGTGCGGATGCGCTGGTGCGGGCCCGAGGTCGAGGTCGAGGGCATCGTCTCGCTGAAGACCGGCGGCTGCCCCGAGGACTGCCACTTCTGTTCCCAGTCGGGCCTTTTCACCTCGCCCGTGCGCGCCGTGTGGCTCGACATCCCGTCGCTCGTTAAGGCCGCCAAGCAGACCGCCGAGACCGGGGCGACCGAGTTCTGCATCGTCGCGGCCGTACGCGGGCCGGACGCGCGCCTGATGAAGCAGCTGCGCGAGGGCGTCGACGCGATCCGCGCCGAGGTCGACATCCAGATCGCCGCGTCGCTGGGCATGCTCACCCAGGAGCAGGTCGACGAGCTGGTCGAGATGGGGGTGCACCGCTACAACCACAACCTCGAGACGGCGCGGTCGTACTTCCCGAACGTGGTGACCACGCACACCTGGGAGGAGCGGTTCGACACGCTGCGGATGGTGCGCGAATCGGGCATGGAGGTCTGCTGCGGCGGCATCCTCGGCCTCGGCGAGACCATCGAGCAGCGGGCCGAGTTCGCCGCCCAGCTCGCGGAGCTGTCGCCGCATGAGGTGCCGCTGAACTTCCTCAACCCGCGACCGGGCACGCCGCTGGGCGACCAGCCGGTCGTGGAGGGGCGCGACGCGCTGCGGGCGATCGCCGCGTTCCGGCTCGCCCTGCCGAAGACCATTTTGCGCTTCGCGGGCGGCCGGGAAATCACCCTCGGCGACCTGGGCACCCGGGACGGACTGCTGGGCGGGGTGAACGCGGTCATCGTGGGCAACTATTTGACGACCCTCGGACGCCCGGCCGGCGACGACCTGGCGCTGCTGAAGGAGCTGTCCATGCCGGTCAAGGCGCTGTCGGCGGCCCTGTGACCGTGCCGGACGGGCAGTGGTGCGACCGGTGCGGCGAGACGCGCGCGGCAGGCGGGCAGGAGACGCGCGCGGCAGACGGGCATGAGGCGTGCGTGGCCGCGCGCGGGTTGGAGCCACCCCGCTTCTGCACCGCGTGCCGGCGCCGGATGAAGGTGCAGGTGCTGCCGGCCGGCTGGTCGGCGACCTGTGTCGAGCACGGCACCCGCTCGTCCTGACGACGTCGCGACGCGCCGGCCCGCCCCCTTCGTCCACTGTGGACCAGGAGGGGTTGTGGGCCCTCGCCGGGATCTAGTTCGGGGCGTGGATCTTGTCGGCCCGGTTCTGGGCGAAGTTGCGGAACGGGACGTTGATGTTCGCCCGGTCCGCCGCGTGGTTGCCCGAAATGTACTGTTTGATGGCGCCCGGGAAGGCCGTCGTGCTCATCCGGGTGCCGAACACGTTCGTGTAGATCGTCGTCGGGCCGGTGTTGCGCACGACGAACCGGGTCGGGCTGATGACCCGGAGCGCCCCGTTGAACGGTGACGACGGCGAGTCGAAGGCGATCTTCCTGCCGGTCCGCTCGGTGGTGAAGCGCACGAGGTCACACAGCCTGCCTTCGGCGCCCGAGTAGCAGAGGTCGATCGGCCGGCGGATCCTGTTGACGGCCTGCGGGTCGAAGAACCGGCTCGGGTTGGCCACGACCGCGATCGTAAAAAGCTCGAACTGGGCGAGTTTGCCCTGGTTGCGGGCGAAAGTAGCCATGGTCCAGATCTCTGACATGTCGCTGATGTCCTTGGACCCGTCGAGGACGTCCGCCGCGCACACCGAGTCGGGAATGAACCGCCCCGTGAAGCCGCCGCCGTCCGGGGAGTTGGCGGGCGTGACCGGGCCGACGTTCCTTATCTCGCGTTGGTCGCCGTCGCAGTCCTGGTTGACGTTGAAGCCGCCCGGGTGCCCCAGCGGGAGCAGTACGTTGAACTTCGCCTGGATCACCGCGCCGTTGTTCCGGTACGCGCACCGGCCGTGAAAGAGCAGCTCGTGCAGGTTGTTGGTGAGCGCGTCCGGCGAGTGGGTGCCCTGGTGGAACTTCATGAGCACGTCGCAGGTCTTCACGGTGGCGTCGCCGTCCCTGGCCGCGATGTTGTTGCCCACGGAGACCTTGTGGCCCACGTGATCCTCGTCGCGCTGCTTGGCCGGGTCGCTGGGGGCCAACTGCTCGTTGGTGAAGCCGAACGGGAAGAAGCCCGTCGTCCTGAAAAGGTCGGCCGTGCGCGGGTCGTGACCGTGCTCGTGGCCGAACGAGCAGCCGGAGGAGTGCCGCGGCGGGTGCCAGGTCGGGTAGACCTTGCCGTCGGGACCGTACTCCCAGTAGCGCGCGTGGATCTGCCAGGAGCACTCGCCGGACGTCGGCTGGTACCCCTTGTCCTTGACGCCGTTGATGAGTGCGTACGCCCGGCTGAACCTCGCCCCCGGCGGCGGCGGGGCCTTGCCCCACAGGGGGTTCGTGGCCACCGCGGCGCCGCCTCCGGAGGCCGGCGCGCCCGGCGACGTCGACGGGGGCGCGGACGGCGAGGCCGGGGGCGAACCACTCGGCGTGCCCGGCGCGCCGGGCGGGGTGCTGCCCAGCCAGGACGGGCTCGGTGTGGAGCCCGGCGCGCCGGCGATGCGCCAAACCTGGTTGCCGGCCGTGGCCGGGTCGCCGCAGTCCCACTGGAGCACGCCCGCCCCCTCGCCGTCGCCACCGGAGTACACGTCGGCGCACTTGCCGGAGTGCCGGGCGACGAGCATGTACGCGCGGGGATAGCCGGCGACCGCCCGCAGGCCGAACTGCTGGCTGGGCCGCCGGCCGCAGCCGGGCGCCTGGGTGAGCGGGGCGCCGTTGTCCGTGCCGCCGTCGGCGACGTCGACGCAGGCGCCGGTCGCCTCGTTGCGGAGCTCGAACGAGCCGTCGCCCGTACGCGTAAAGGAGAAGCGCTGCGCCGGGCTGCCGACGCACGCACGCTGGCTGAGGTCGACCCCGGAGCCGGGGGCGGTGAGGCACTTCTCGGAGTGCATGGCGACGAGGGTGCTCACGAAGTCGGGGCCGGCGACCGTGCGGACCACGACGTATCCCCCGACCGCGACCCCGATGAGGGCGACGCCCGCGAGCGCCATCAGCAGGGGTACGCGCCGGGATCGCGTGGCTGCTCTCATGATCGCCTTCCGCTCGACGTGAGTGGTGCGCGACTGTCATGGACGCTTATCAATCCCGCAACCTACCAGCGACAGAAGTCAAGTAAAGACTGATATGCGCGACAGCGCGGCTACGGTCCGTCATCGGAGCGGGCATTGATGTGGGTACCACCATCTATTACGGTGTTTGCGTGCGATCCGGTAGCGGATCGCTTGTGACCTGGGGGATCGCACTGGCGACCGACGACCCTGCCCACCGACCGGCCCGGTTGGCCGGCCGCACCGACGTCCTCCTCGCGATCGAGGCGAGGCTCGGCTCAGGTGGCGGCGTGGTCCTGACCGGACCGAGCGGCATCGGCAAGACCGCCATCCTCGACGCCGTGGCCGACGCGGCCCACGAACGCGGCGAACTGGTCCTGCGGGTCGCCGGCGCGCCGACGGAACGCTGGGTGCCCTTCTCCGCCCTGGCCGACCTGCTGGCGCAGCTGCCCCACGCGACCCTGCCCGAGCCGCTGCGCGACCTCGCGGCCGCCGGCGCCGACCCGCCCGACCTGCGGCTGCGCCAGGCCTGGCACGAGCTGCTCGGCGCGTACGGCCGGCGCGGCAACGTCCTGCTGCTCATCGACGACGCGCAGTGGATCGACGCCGCGAGCGCGCAGGTCATCGGCTACTCCGCGCGGCGCACCAGCAACCCGCGCATCCGGGCAGTGGTCGCGCAGCGATGGCCGGAGTCGGCCGGCGAGCGGGCCGCGCCGCCGCACCCGCGCGCGGGCAACCTCACCCCGCCGCCCGTGACCGAGCTGACCGTCCCGCCGCTGCGCGCCGACGACCTGGCCGAGCTGCTCGCCGCGCACGGCCTGCCGTACCGGGCCGCCGGGCGCCTCTACGCCGACAGCGGCGGCAACCCCTACCTGGCGCTTGCGCTGGCGGGCGCGTTCGTCGACCGGGGTGGCGCCTGGCGGCCCGCGCCGCTGCCCGAGCGGGTACGCGCGCTGCTGCGCGAGCGCATCTACGGGCTGCCGCTGGGCGTACGGGACACGCTGCTGGTGGCCTCCCTCGCCACCCGGCCGACCGTGGCACAGCTGCGGCTGGCCGGCCGGCGCGACGCCGAACGCGACATCCGGCTCGCCGCCCAGGCGGGTCTCGTCACGATGGACGGTGGGCTCGTGCGGTTCACGCCGTCCGTGGTCGCCACCGTGGTCGCCGACACGGCGAGCCTGCACCGGCGGGCCGGCATCCACCACCGGCTGGCGAGCGTGGCCACCGACCCGGTGGAGGCGACCCGGCACCGGGCGCTGGCCGGGGACTTTCCGGACGCCGACGCGGCCCGCTCCCTGGTCGCCGCCGCCGAGGCCGCGCTGGCCCGGGGCGCGCGCGGGCTCGTCGCCGACCTGTACCTGCTGGCCGCCGACCGTACTCCCCCGGAGCTGCACCGCCAGCGCCTGGACTGGCTCGTGGCCGCCGCCGAGGCGGCCGCCGCCACCAGCCGCCCCGAGCTGGCCGCCCGGGCCGCCGACGCGCTGCTCGCCGACGCGGACGCGCCGCGCGGGCACCGGGTCCGGGCCCGGATGGCCGTCATCGACCTCGCCGGGCAGGCGCTGTCGGCCATGGACGAGACGTTCGCGGCCGCGCTCGCCGACGCGGGCGACGACCCGGCGCTGCTCGCCCCGCTGCGGCTGCGGCTGGCCTGGCAGGCCATGGTGGAGGGCGCCCGGGAGCGCGGCGCCGGCGAGGCCGCCGAGGCGATCACGCTGGCCGAGCGGGCCGGCGACACCGCCACGGCGGCCATGGCCGGCGCCGTACTCGCCCAGATGGAACGCGTGCTCGGCCGCCCCCAGTACGCGGACACGCTCAAGCGGGCACTCGCCCTGCCGGACCCGCCGATCACCGGCTGGCTGCACCTCACCCCCCGGTACGTGGCCGCGCGCTTCGCCTTCTTCGACGACGAGCTCGAGGCCGCGCGCGCCGAACTGCTGCGCATGCTCACGGTCGTGGAGCCCGGCGGCGGCGAGGAGCTGTTCGAGGTGCTGCGCAGCCTCGCCGACGTCACCACGCGGGCGGGCCGCTGCCGCGAGGCGCTCGACTTCGCCCACCGCGCCGAGGCCGTCGCCGAGGACTGCGGCCTGAGCCCCGGCCCGTCGTGGTACACGGTCGCCATGGCCGAGCTGGCCGGCGGCAGCCTCACCCGGGCGCTGGCCTACGCCCGGCGCGGCGTGCGCGCGTCCGAGGAGGAGCACGACGCCATCTATCTCACCCGCAACCTGCACGCCGTCGGGCAGGCCCGGCTGCGCACGGGCGACGTGCGCGGCGCGGCGGCGGCGCTGCGGCGGCTGCGCGACCTGCAGCACGCCCAGCGCATCAGCGACCCGTCCGTGGTGCGCTGGCACGACGACTTCGTCACCGCGCTCGCCTCGCTGGGCGCCCACGAGGAGGCCGCCGCCGCGCTCACGGCCGCGCGCGCGGCCGCCGACCGGCTCGGCCGCGGCGCCGGCACCCGGGCCCGGCACGGCCGGGCCGCCGCCGACCTGCTCGCCGAACGCGGCGAGCACGACCGGGCCGTCGGGCTGCTGCAGGACACGGCCGCGCGCTTCACCGAGCTGGGACAGCCCATCGAGTACGGGCACAGCCTGCTGATCGCCGCGCAGGTGGAGCGGCGCCGGCGCCGGTACGCGTCCGCGCGGTCCCTGGCGGAGCGGGCGCTGGCCACGTTCACGGCCGTGGGCGCCACCCCGTGGATCGCGCAGGCGACCCGGGCGGCCGCACCCGACCCGGCCGAGCTGACCGCCACGGAGGCGCGCATCGCCGCGCTGGTCCGCGCGGGCGCGAGCAACCGGGAGATCGCCGCGCAGCTGTTCCTCAGCATCAAGACGGTCGAGGCCACCCTGACCCGGGTCTACCGCAAGCTCGGCGTGCGCTCGCGCACGCAGCTGTCCAGCCGCCTCGTACAGGGTCTGTGACGCTCGGCAATCATCAAGGGTTTTCCCTGTTTCGCTGGATGGGACGCAAACCTAACCTCTGACCTCAAGTCGGTCGAGGTACACCCGCGACCGCCGGACGGCCGCGCACCCCCGAGCGGCCCCCACCCCGGAACATGCCCGCCCCGACCGGGGCGGGCGGGAGGAGCAGAGCGTGACACGACACACTGTCCTACCCGCCGCGCTGGCGCTGCTCGCCAGCGCCTTCGTGGCGGTCGCCGCGGCGGCCGCCACGGCGGCGCCCCGCGCCGCGCAGGCGGTACCCGGCCCGCTGGCCGCGCCGGGCATCGACCGCGCCGGCGACCCGGCCGCCGCGGCGGCCGTCGCGCACCTCGCGCGGGCCGCCGGAGCCAAGGCCGTGCACCGCGGCGCCGGCGACACCCTGATCCGCAAGGGCGTCACGGTCGGCGGCAACGGTGCCCACTTCATCAGCTACGCCCGCACGTACGAGGGCCTGCCGGTCATCGGCGGCGACGCGGTCGTGGTCACGGACGCGGCCGGCACGGTCACCTCGACCGCGGCCGCGCAGACCGAGGCCATCGCGGTCGGCACCACCCCGAAGGTGTCCGCGGCCACCGCGGCCGCCGTGGCCCGCAAGCGGCTCGCCACGGTCGCCAGCGCGGGCGCGCCCACCCTGTCCGTCCTCGCCTGGGGCACCCCCGCCCTCGTGTGGGAGACCGTCGTCGAGGGCACCGCGGCCAACGGCCGGCCCAGCAAGCTGCACGTGTATGTCGACGCGCTCACCGGCAAGGTCCGCGACTCGTACGACGAGGTGCGCGAGGGCACCGGCAACGGTTACTACTACGGCTCGGTCAGCATCACCACCTCGGGCTCCGGCTCGTCGTACTCGATGACGGACACGACGCGGCCGGGCATGCGCTGCGGCGGGCAGAACGGCTCGGCCTACACCGGCACGGACGACGCGTGGGGCAACGGCAGCGGCACCAACCTGGAGACCGCCTGCGTCGACGCCCTGTACACGGCGCAGAAGGAATGGGACATGCTCTCGGCGTGGCTGGGCCGCACCGGCTTCACCTCGTCCGGCGGCGGCGTGCCGATCCGCGTGGGCCTCAACGACGTCAACGCGTACTGGAACGGCAGCTACGTCAACTTCGGCCACAACCAGGCCAACACCGGGCAGGCCACCTCGGCCGACGTGGTGGGCCACGAGCTCGGCCACGCGATCTTCCAGTACACGCCCGGCGGGGCGGGCAGCTCCAACGAGAACGGCGGCCTCAACGAGGCGACCGGCGACATCTTCGGCGCGCTGACCGAGGCGTACATCAACTCGCCGCTCGACCCGCCGGACTACCAGGTCGGTGAGGAGATCAACCTCGTCGGCTCCGGCCCGATCCGCTACATGTACCAGCCGTCGCTGGCCGGCGACCCCAACTGCTACTCGTCGTCCATCCCGACCACGGAGGTGCACGCGGCGGCCGGCCCGCTCAACCACTGGTTCTACCTGCTGGCCGAGGGCAGCGCGCCCGGCGGCGGCAAGCCGAACAGCCCGACCTGCAACAGCTCCTCGGTCACCGGCATCGGCCTGCAGACGGCCGGCAAGATCTACTACAACGCGATGCTCGCGAAGACGTCGACCTGGCGCTACATCAACGTCCGGGTGGCCACCCTCAACGCGGCCAAGACGCTCTACCCGGGCAGCTGCACCCAGTTCAACGCCGTGCTCGCCGCGTGGAACGCGGTCAGCGTGCCGGCCCAGTCCGGTGAGCCGACCTGCAGCACCGCCACGAACGACTTCTCGGTCGCCGTGTCGCCGACCTCGGGCAGCGTCACGGCCGGCTCGTCGGCCACCACGACCGTGTCCACGGCGACCACGGCCGGCTCGGCGCAGTCGGTCACCCTCACCGCCGCCGGCCTGCCGACCGGCGCGACCGCGACGTTCAGCCCGTCGTCGGTCACGTCCGGCGGGTCGGCCACGCTGACGATCGCGACCTCGTCGAGTACGCCCAACGGCACCTACCCGATCACGGTCAGCGGCACGGGAGCGGTGACCCGCTCGGCCACCTACACGCTCACGGTCACCGGCGGTACGGGCGGCAGCTGCGCCGGCACCAACGGCACGGACGTGTCCATCCCGGACGCGGGCAGCGTGGTCTACAGCGACATCACGATCAGCGGCTGCGGGCGGGCACCGTCGGCCTCGTCCACTGTGGCCGTCAACATCGTCCACACCTACCGGGGTGACCTCGTCGTCGACCTGATCGCGCCGGACGGCTCCGCGTACCGGTTGAAGAACTCCTCCGGCACGGACAGCGCGGACAACGTCAACACCACGTACACGGTGAACGTCTCCGGCGAGACGGCCAACGGCACGTGGCGCCTGCGGGTACAGGACGTGTACTCGCAGGACACCGGCTACATCAACACATGGACACTGACCCTCTGAGTTCCCCACCGCGCAGGCGGGGCCGGCCCACCGGGGCCGGCCCCGCCGTCGTCATCGCGACAGCACGCCCGCGCCGGGGACATCGACGCGTACGCTCTCGAACCGCCGCTTTCCCATCCTTCCCGGAGGCCCCGCATGGCTCTCGTCCGGCGACCCGTCAGCGTCGGTCGCGCGAGCGTCCCGGTCCACGCGCCGTACGCCACCGTCCCGCCGCCGGCCGCTGCCCCGGCGCCCGCCCGCACGGGCGCGCCAGCCGGCGCCCCGGGCGCCGTCTACGGCGGGGCGGGTGGGTGGGACGACGACCGCGACAGCACCAACCACATGCCGGTCGTCGGCGCCCCCGCGTCGCCCGGCCTGCCGCCCCTGGCCGCCGGCGCGCCCATGTTCGGGGCGAGTCCGCCGTACGACCCGAACACCGCGGCCGCGCCCACCCTGCCGGCACACCCGCTCGCCGTGCTCGGTGCGTTCGGCGCGGCGATCATCGGCGGCCTGACCGCCATGGGCATCGGCGAGGCGTCCACGATCACCCCGTTCCGGGTCGAGGACCAGGTCTCCGCGTTCGGCGCGCTGATCGTCTTCGCCGCCGCCGTGGAGCGGGTGCTGGAGCCGGTGACCCGCTGGATGCCGGGCCGCAAGCCACAGGAGCGCTACGAGCGGGCACTGGCCGACATGGACAACGGCGTGCCGGGCGCCACCCAGATCGCGGCCGTGGCGAAGGCCGCCTGCGAGCGGGCGCGCGCCTCGCGGGGCGTGCTCATGTGGGGCATCGCCACCGCGCTGTCGACCGTCCTGTCCGCGTCGGCGGGCTTCTACCTGCTGCGTACCCTCAACGCCAACCCCGACTGGAACGGCGTGCCGGCGTGGATCGACGCGATCGTGACCGGCCTCATCGTGGGCAGCGGCACCAAGCCCCTGCACGACCTCATCACCAAGGTCCAGAACCCCAAGGAGGGTAAAGGGTCCTGAACCGGGGTGGCATCGCGGCGCGCGATCAGTAGACTCGCTACACGTGAAGTCCGACGCGCTCCGCGGCCATCTCGACGCGCTCCTGCTCGCTGTGCTCGAATCCGGCCCGCAACACGGCTACGCCATCATCGAGGCGTTGCAGGAGCGCTCCGGCGGGGCGCTGGCCCTGCCCACCGGCACGGTCTATCCCGCCCTTCGCCGCCTCGAACGTGCCGGCCACGTGGCCGGCACGTGGAGTACGGTCGGCGGCCGGGAGCGGCGCACCTACCAGCTGACCGACGCCGGCCGCCGCATGCTGGCCGACGAGCGTTCGGCGTGGCGCGACTTCACCACCACGATCGGCGCCGTGCTCGGCGCTCCCGCGCCCGGGCGCGGCGTCAGCCCGGCGTAGGCTCCGCGACCAGCTCCGGCCGGGCCGCGCGCAGACACCGCCACGCGCACCGGGCCGCGAACCCGTACCCCAGCCACATGGCGACGGCCACGCCGAGCGCCGGGGGCCAGGCGAACGCCGCGGGCGCCCGCACGGCCACGGACGCCATGACCAGAACGCCCGCCAGCCCGTGCACGGCGAGGAAGACCAGCGTGCTCCGCCCCACGAGCCGGGTCAGCCGGACGGGGTCGCCCAGCCGCCGCCCCGCCGGCCCGTACGCCAGCAGGATCGCCCCCGCGCCGAGCGCCCCGGCGACCGCGAGCGTGTCGAAGGCGCCGACGAGCGAGGCCACCCACGCGACGTCGCCGCCGCTCCACACGAGCGGCGCGACCAGCCGCAACGCCACCAGGGCGGCCGCCAGGATCAACGCGGTGCTCCGCCCCTGGGCCGCGGCCAGCTCCACCTGATAGGCCGGCGCCACGGCGGCGTACCCACCGAACTCGTCGATCGCCCGCCGGCGCGCCGCAGCGGGGTCGAGCCCGCCCGCCTCGTGCGCCTCGGCCGCGTCCGTGAGCCCGTCGCGCGCCTCCGCGAGCAGTTCGGCCTTCAGCCGCGCCGGCCCCACCAGCCGTCGCCCCAACCCGGCGACGTAGTCGTCGATGGCCCCGTGCCCGTCGGTCCTGCGCACCCTTCGAGCGTGACACACGGCGCGGGGCGATGCTCACCCGGTGGTGGCGTGTGCTCGGTAACCCTCGGCGGAGGCGACCTGCGCCGCCCACTCCCGGGCGTACCACCCCTGCTGGGCGAGCAGGCCCGCGTGGTCGCCGCGTTCGAGGACGCGCCCGGCGTCGAGCACCACGATCTCGTCCGCGTCGGCCACGACCGCCAACTGGTGCGCGGCCACCACCACGGCCGCGCGGGGCACGGCCGCGAGGACCGCGCGGAGCACCTCGGCCGCCGCGGCCGGGTCCAGCCCTTCGGTCGGTTCATCCAGCAGGAGTACGGGCGGGGGCACCGCGAGCGCGCGGGCCAGCAGGAGGCGCTGGCGCTCCCCTCCCGACAACTGCCCGCCGTCCTCGCCGACCACCCGGTCCAGGGCATCCGCCCAGCCGGGCAGCCCCGCGGTGCGCAGCGCGGCCCGCGCCGCGTCGTCGTCGACCCCGGGCCGGCCGAGGCTGACGTTCTCCCCCACGCTCGCGTGAAAGACGTGCGCGTCCGCCATGACGCCGCTCACCTGCCGCCACGCGGTCTCCGGGTCGGGTGCCGCCCCGGCCACGCCGACCGAGCCCGCCTCGGGCACGACCGTCCCGGCGATCACGGCGAGCACGGTCGACTTGCCCGACCCGCTGGGCCCGACGAGGGCCACCCGCCGCCCGGGCCCGACGTCCAGATCGATGCCGTCCAGCGCCGGCGCCCGATCGTCGGCATAACGCGCCCGCACCCCCCGCAGCCGCACATCGACGGGCGGCGCGGGCGTTCCCGCCACGACCGCCGGCGCTGGCGCGCCGGTCGCGCGCGCGGGGACGGCGGGCGCGGCGGTCGGCGGCGCGAGGACCGCGAGGACGCGGTCGAGGGCGCCGCGCAGGTGGGCGTAGCGGGTGGCCGCGTCGGGCAGCACGCCGGCCGCCTCGACCTTGCCGAGAGCGAGCAGGATGACGACGGCCGCGTACGCGCCGGAGGTTTCGCCCGCCGCCACGGCCGGCGCCGCGACCAGGGCCACCCCGGCGGCGGTCAGGCCCGGCACCACGGCGGCGACCCCGCCGACCGCGGCCGCGACGCGGCCCGCGCGCCGCTCCACCGCGGCCACCCGGTCGGCCTCCGCGGCCGCCACGGCGACGGCGGCGGCGACCGCCCCGGTCGCGATGAGATCGGCGGCCCCGTGGGACACGTCGACGGCCGCGCCCACCACCGCGGCCCGCGCGGAGGCGAGCCCGTCCGCCGCCCGGCGCGCGGCGCCGAACGCCGCCACCGGCAGCAGCACACCGACGACGATCAGCCCCACCGCCAGGGGCAGCACGGCGGCCGGCAGGACCGCGCCGGTGACGGCGAGCGTCACCCCGCCGGCCAGCACGGTCACCCCGGCCGGCAGCAGGCACCGCAGCAGCACGTCCTGCACGCTGTCCACGTCCTCGACGAGCCGCGCCAACCGGTCGCCCTCGTCCGGGGAGGTGTCCGGTTCGCGCGCCGGGCGGGCCATGGCGGCGAAGACCGCCGTGCGGACATCCGCCAGCACCCGCAGGGCGGCGTCGTGGCTGACCAGCCGGTCCAGGTAACGGCCCAGCCCGCGGGCGATCGCGAAGGTGCGCACGCCGACGATCGCGACCGTCAGCGCGGAGATCGGCGGCTGGTCGGCGGCCGTGACCAGCAGCCAGGTGGCGCAGCCGAGCAGGGCCAGGCCGGTGAGCTCCGTACCGGCCGCGACCACGCCGGCCACGGCGAGCCGGGCGAGCCGCCGCCCGCCGCCGAGCCGCCGGATCTCGCGCAGCAGCGCACCCGCGCCCGTCACGCCGTCACCTCGCGGACCGTACCGTCGCGCACCAGCAGGACGCGGTCGGCCAGGGGCAGCATCGCCGGCCGGTGGGCCACGAACACGGCCGTACGCCCGGCGAGCAGCCGGGGTGTCGCCTCGATCACGGCCGCCTCGCTGCCACCGTCGAGCCGGGCCGTCGGCTCGTCGAGCAGGAGCAGGTCGGCGTCGCGCAGGAACGCCCGCGCCACCCCGAGCCGCTGGCGTTGCCCGCTGGACAGGCCCACCCCGCGCTCGCCCAGGTCGGTGGCGTACCCGCGCGGCAGCGCCGCGACGAACCCGGACGCGTCGGCGGCGGCCGCGGCCGCGCGTACGGCGTCGTCGGGCGCGTCCGGCAGGCCGAGCCGGATGTTGTCGGCGACGCTCGCCGCGAACAGGTAGGGCCGCTGCGGCACCCACGCGATGCGCTCACGCCAGGCCGCGAGGTCGACGTCCGCCAGGTCGGTCGAGCCGACCAGGACGCGACCGGAGGCCGGCGTCAGGAAGCCGAGCAGCGCGTGCAGCAGGGTGCTCTTGCCCCCGCCGCTGGGGCCGATCAGCGCGATCCGCTCCCCCGGCGCTATCTCGACGGTGACGTCGCGCAGAACGCGCTGTCCCCCGTACTCGAAGGTGGTGTTGTCGAAGACGATGCGCGACGCGCGCGGCCTGGCGGCCACCCCACCGGATCGCGCGGGCGCGCTCGGCCCGGCCTCGCGGACGGCGAAGATTTCGCGCAGCGCCGCGAGGCCCTCCTGACTGGCGTGGAACTGGGCGCCGGCCGCCCGCAGCGGCGCGAACGCCTCCGGTGTGAGCAACAGCACCAGCAGCGCGACCGGCAGCGTGATCCCGCCGTCGAGCAGGGTGACCCCCACGGGTACGGCGACGAGCGCCACCGACAGGGTGGCGAGCAGTTCGAGGACGAGCGCGGACAGGAAGGCCAGCCGCAGGGTGCGCATGGTGGCGTCACGGTGCTTGTCGGCCATCGCCCGCACGACCTCGACCTGGGCGGCGGCGCGACCGAACGCGCGCAGGGTGGTCATGCCGGTGAGCATGTCGAGGAAGTGGCCGCCGAGGCGGTGCAGCAGGCGCCACTGGCGGCGGGTGGCGCTCGCGGTGTGCCAGCCGACGAGCGCCGCGAAGATCGGTACGAGCGGCAGGGTCAGCGCGACCGTCAGCGCCGCCGTGCGGTCGGCCAGGGCGAGGCGGCCGAGCACGGCCACCGGTACGGTCACGGCCGTGACCAGCACCGGAAGATAACCGATGAGGTACGCGTCGAGCGCGTTGACGCCCGGGCCGGCGAGCGTGGCGAGTTCCCCGGCGCGCTGGCCGCGCAGCCACACCGGCCCCCGGTCCAGGGCCCGGGTCAGCAGGTCGGCGCGCAGGTGGGCCTTGAGGGTGGCGGCGGCCGAGGTGGCGGTCGCGCCGCGGGCGGCGACGAGCACGCCGCGGGCGGCGGCGAAGGCGACCGCGGTGGCGAGCGCGGCCGTGTCGAGCCGGCCCTGCGCGACCCCGGCGAGGACCCGGGCGAGGCTGTCGGCGAAACCGACCACGATGATCGCGGTCACGATGCCGAAGGCGCCGATCCCGGCGAGGTAGCGGCGCATGCCGGGGAGGCGGAGCAGGCGCGGGTCGACCGGGCCGGTGCCTACCGCGCCGACCTCGCTCACGCGCAGCCGCCCAACATGTTGTTAGGCTACCTGTCCCGGATCAGGACGATTCGCGGACCACCAGGTGCGTGTCGAGCACCACGAGCGGGCTCGGCACGTCGTCGCCGCGGATATGGGCGACCAGCAGGCGGGCCATCTCGCGGCCCATCGCCTCGACGGGCTGGTGCACGGTCGACAGGGCCGGCTCCGTCTGGCGGGCCACGAGCGAGTCCTCGAAGCCGACGACCGCGACGTCGTGGGGGACGCGCAGGCCCCGCTCCTTGATCACCCGCATGGCGCCGACCGCCATGAGGTCGGAGGCGGCGTACACCGCGTCGATGTCCGGGTGGCGGGCGAACAGCGCGCGCATCGCGGCCGCGCCGCTGGCCTCGGAGAAGTCGCCGTAGCCGACCATCGACTCCTCGACGGGCAGGCCGGACATGCGCAGGCCGCGCCGGAACCCGGCCAGCCGGGCCACACCCACGCCCATGTCCTGCGGGCCGGCGATCGCCGCGATCCGCCGGCGGCCGCGCGACAGCAGGTGCTCCACGGCGAGCTGCGCGCCACCCTCGTTGTCGGCGTCGACGCAGCTGAGGTGGGTGTCGCGTAGCTCGGCCTCACCGGCCAGCGCGGCCAGGCCGCTGGGCTGCCCGCCGAGGACGACCGGCAGCCCGCGCCGGGCGAGCAGCGCCGGCAGCGGGTCGTCACCGTGCAGCGACAGCAGCAGGACGCCGTCGACGTGCTGGGGCGTGAGGTGGTGCTCGACCCGGTCCTGCTCCGCCTTGGACTGGGCCATCGCGAGCCACAGCTGCAACGGCGTCTCGAAGAGCACCGAGCTGATGCCACGGATTATCCCGGCGAAGAACGGCTCCCCGAAGACCCGCTCCTCCGATTCGGACACGACCAACGCGACCGAGTCCGTGCGCTGGGTCACCAGGGCGCGGGCCGCGCGGTTGGGCACGTAGCCCAGCTCGTCGATGGCCTGTTCGACCGCCGCGCGCGCCGAAGCGGACACCTGCGGAGAGCCGTTGACCACGCGGGACACGGTGCCGCGGCCGACTCCGGCCCGGGCGGCGACCTGGTCCAGCGTCGGCCGGCCCGCCGACCTGGTGCGCTGCTGGCTCACGGTGTGTCCTCCGGTGTGTTGGCCGCCGACTCTGTGGCGCCGAAACTATTGTGCCCGGTTATCGGGTCGCTTCGGCACCCTGCGGGTCGGTGACGGCGTGGCGGGCGATCACGTCCGAGTACCAGTGGGCGCTCGCCTTGGGCGTGCGCACCTGGGTCTCGTAGTCGACGTGCACGATGCCGAACCGGCGCGTGTAGCCCCACGCCCACTCGTAGTTGTCCAGCAATGACCAGGCGAAGTAGCCGCGCAGCGGCACTCCCTCATCGATGGCGTCGAGGCAGGCCCGCAGGTGCGCGTCGAAGTACGCCACCCGGGGCTCGTCGTTGACGGCACCGTCGGGGTCGACAACGTCGTCGAAGGCCGCGCCGTTCTCCGTCACGTACAACGGAAGCTCAGGGTACTCCCGGTGGACACGTACCAGGGTCTCGGCGAGACCCGGCGCGTCGATCTCCCAGTCCATGGCGGTGACCGGGACACCGTCGCGCTTGACGAACTCGACACCTTCGCTGCCCGGCCACGGCGCCACCGCCCCGCCGCCGCGCCAGTCCACCGTGCCGTCGACCGGCTCGGGGGCCTTCACCACGTACCGGCTGTAGTAGTTGATGCCGAGCATCGACAGCGGCGTGGCCACGGTCGCGAGGTCGCCCTCGCGGACGTGACCGAAGTCCGACACCCCGGCCAGGTCGGCCACCACGTCCTGCGGGTACCGCCCGAGCAGCAGCGGGTCCAGGAAGAGGCGGTTGGCCAGGCCGTCGATGCGGCGGGCCGCCTCGACGTCGGCCGGGGAGTCCGTCGCGGGCGAGACGGCGTACAGGTTGACCGTGCAGCCGACCTGCGCGTCCGGCTCCTGCGCCCGGATGGCCTGACTGGCCAGTCCGTGGCCGAGCAGCAGGTGGTGGACGGCCGCGATGGCCGCCTCCGGCTCCTGCCGGCCCGGCGCGTGATGACCGTTGGCGTACCCGAGAAGCGACGAGCACCAGGGCTCGTTCAGGGTCGTCCAGTTGCTCACCCGGTCGCCGAGCACGCGGTGCACGAGGGCGGCGTACTCGGCGAACCGGGCGGCTGTGTCGCGGGCGGGCCAACCGCCCGCGTCCTCCAGAGGCTGGGGAAGGTCCCAGTGGTACAGGGTGACCCACGGCAGAATGCCGTTGTCCAGCAGCTCATCGACGAGCCGACGGTAGAAGTCCAGACCGGCCGGGTTGGCCGGGCCGGCACCGTCGGGCTGCACGCGCGACCACGAGATCGAGAACCGGTACGAGTTCAGCCCCAGCCGCGCCATTGTCGCGACGTCGTCGCGGTAGCGGTGGTAGTGGTCGGTCGCCACAGCCCCGCTGTGGCCGCCGACCACCCGACCGGGAGTGATGCTGAACGTGTCCCAGATGGAGGGCGTGCGGCCGCCTTCGGCCACCGCCCCCTCGATCTGGTAGGCGGCCGTCGCCGCGCCGAAGAGGAACCCTTCCGGGAAACGCCGCAGCCCGGTAGGGCTGGGCTCCCCGGCGGCGAGCAGCGCGGCGGTCTCCGGCTGGACGTCGATGGGCTGCGAGGTGGTCACGACTTGACCGCACCTTCCATGATGCCGCCGATGATCTGCTTGCCGAAGATGATGAACACGACGATCAGCGGCAGTGTCGCGACCGCGGTCGCGGCGAACACCTGGGCGTAGTCGGTGTAGTACGTCTGGGAGAGCAGTCGCAGCGACAACTGAACGGTCGGGGTGTCATCGGTGAGGATGACGAACGGCCAGACGAAATCGTTCCAGGTCTGCATGAAGGTCAGCAGGCCCAGCACGGCCGCGGCCGGCCGCAGGATCGGCAGCACAATGCTCCAGAAGATGCGGAACGTCGAGCAGCCGTCGACCCGGGCGGCCTCGATGAGCTCGTCGGAGACCGACTGGCTCGCGTACTGCCGCATCATGAACACGCCGAAGCCGGAGACGAGGAACGGCACGATGACGGCCCGCAGGTCGCCGCTCCAGCCGAACCACTTGACCATCATGATGTACAGCGGGATGACGCCCAGCTGGGTCGGCACCATCATCGTGCCGATGATCATCAGCAGCAGCGCGTTGCGGCCCCGGAACTTCAGCTTCGCGAACGCGAAGCCGGCCAGCGAGCCGAACAGCACGACACCCAGCGTCACCGCCGAGGACACGATGATCGAGTTGCCCAGGCCGATCATGAACGCGGCGTCTTCGTTGGCCAGTACCCGGCCGAAGTTGTCGCCGAAGTTGCCGCCCGGCAGGAGCGGCGGCGGGGTGTCGTGGATGTTGTCGTTTCGCTTGGTCGCGATGATGAACATGAAGTACAGCGGGAACACCGACAGCACGCCGGCGACGATCAGCGCGATGTAGGTGAGCGGGCTCGCCTGCCAGGCGCGTCGATTAGCGGTTCTCATCGGTGGGCCTCACTTGACCGACTTGCGGACGAACAGGAAGTTGACCATCGACGCGACCACGATCAACAGGAACATCGCCCACGCGATCGCCGAGCCGTAGCCGAACCGGGAGTTCTCGAACGCCTCGGAGTACATGTACATCGTCAGCGTCTGGAACTGGTGGGTCGTGCCGCCGTTGGTCCTGCCGTTGCCGAACAGCAGCGGCTCGACGAACAGCTGCAGGCCGCCGATCGTGGACACGATCACGATGAACAGGAACGTGGGGCGCAGCAACGGCAGCGTGATCTGCCAGAACTGGCGCCACTGGCTCGCGCCGTCGATCGCGGCCGACTCGTAGAGGTCGCGCGGGATGGCCTGCATGGCGGCGAGGAAGATCAGGGCGTTGTAGCCCGTCCAGCGCCAGTCGACCATGACGGAGATGGCGGTCCAGGACGACCACTCGTGCGCTCGCCAGTCGATGGCGTCCACGCCGAACAATCCGAGGAACCAGTTGATGGCGCCGAAGTCGCGGCTGAACAGCAGGCCGAAGACGATCGCGACGGCGGCGACCGAGGTCACGTTGGGGATGACGATCGCCATCCGCAGCGCGGTACGGCCCCGCAGGTTCCGGTTCAGCAGGGTCGCCAGGAACAGAGCGAGGAGGAGCTGCGGCACGGTCGAGAGCAGGAAGATGCCGATCGTGTTCTTCATCGTCTGCCAGAACTGCGCGTCGGCGAAGAGGTCCGTGTAGTTCTGGAACCCCACCCACTCGTGGGTTCCCCCGAGGGTCCAGTTGTGCAGCGAAACCCACGCCGTGTAGATCAGCGGGTAGAGGCCGAAGATCCCGAACAGGAGGAAGAACGGCGCGATGTAGAGGTACGGCGAGAACTTGAGATCGAAACGCGTCAATCCACCGGAGCTGCCGCGCGATTGCCGCGGCCGGGGCCGGTGCGGGGGCACGGCGTGCTGGGGCGCCGCGCTCGTGGAGAGGCTCATTGGAGTGGTGGTCCTTCCCTGACCCGGCCAGATTCCGGGGTGAGGCGGGGGTGACCGGGCTCAGTGGCGCCCGGGCGGGTGTGCCCGGGCGCCACTGAGACACCGTGTGCCTTAACTACTTGGCCTGCTTCTCCGCCTCGGCCAGAGCCGTCGTCCACGCCTTGTCCGGCGCGACCTTGCCCTGCTCGATGCTCTGGAGGGCCGGCTCGAACGCGCGCTCCTTGATGGCGGCGTGCTTCGGGCCGAGGTACACCGGCTGCAGCGTCTTCGCGCCGGCGCCGAAGATGGCACCCACCGGAGCGTCGCTGAAGTAGGGGTTCTTGTAGGCCTGGAAGTCAGGGTTGTCCAGCGCCTTCAGGTTCGACGGCAGCGGGCCCTTGGCCTTGAACGCAGCGACCTGGCTGTCGGCGTTGGTCAGGAAGGCAGCCAGCTCAGCGGCCTCCTTGGGGTTCTTGCTCTGGGTCGGAACCGAGAGCCACGAGCCACCCCAGTTGCCGCCGCCACCCGGAACCGCGGCGACGTCCCACTTGCCCTTGTTGTCCGGGCCCGAGTTGGTCTCGATGATGCCGAGCATCCAGGACGGGCACGCGACGACCGCGAAGGTGTCCTTCTTGAAGCCGGCCGACCAGTCGTCCGACCAGGTCGCGGTCTTCGAGGAGATCTCGATCATCTGCACGGCCTTGTCCCAGGCGCCCTTGACGGACTGGCTGGTGCCGGCCACGACGTTGTTCTGGCGGTCGTAGAACAGCGGCTCGCCCAGCTGGGTCATGATCGCGGAGAACTCGGTGGTGACCGAGTCGATCAGGGCCTTGCCGGTCTTGGCCTTGTAGTCCTTGCCAACCTCGATGAACTTGTCCCAGGTCGGCCAGAGCTTGCTGACCTCGTCCCGGTCGGTCGGCAGACCGGCCTTCTTGAACAGGTCGTTGCGGTAGCACATCGCCAGGCCGCCGACGTCGGTCGGGAGGCCGAGCAGCTTGCTGCCGTCAGCGGTCTTGCCGGCGTCGTACTTCCACGACAGGTAGTCGGCGCTGAGGTCACCAACGTACTGCTTCAGGTCCACCCAGTTGTCGGGCTGGGCCTTGAACTCGTTGATGATGCCCTCTTCGAGAGCGACGACGTCGCCCGCACCGGTGCCGGCGGCGAGGTACTTCACCAGCGCCGGCTTGTAGTCGTCGAGCTTCGTGGTCTTGCGCTGCTCGATCGTGATGTTCGGGTGCGACGCCATGTAGGTCTTGATCAGCTCGTCGTAGCCGAACTCACCGAACGAGTCGACAACGAGCTTGATCTTGCCGTCGGCGGTCGTCCCGCCGCTTTCATCCTTCTTGCTACAGGCCGCGGCGCTAAGAGCGACCGCCGCAACCAGAGCGACCGCGGCGGCTTTCCGCGTGCGGCGCTGGGTGACGCTCATCCCGAACCCCTCTCAGGTCGTGATGTTGTGGTGGGGGATGGTGGCGCACACACACTCCCGGTCACCCAGGTGGACCCTGAGCTGCCGGGAGATCGTGTCGCCACACCAGTTTTTGTCGCGACTGTGGCGCAAGCCACATCTCGACGGGAGCGCTCCCATGAGGTTGCCGGCCCGTGACGGGGATGTCAACTGCTTCATGGGAGCGTTCCCAAGTTGTTACCGACCAGGAGGTCGACAACGGGGTAAAACCGCTGGTCACGAGCTTGGCTCGGTAGTCTGTTCGGTCGTGGGAACGCTCCCACTAAGGTGAAAAACAAACTATTTTGACCCCGAAAAAACGACATAACGGCACGCCTTTGCCGGGCCCGCCCGAACGGTGTGCCGAATCGTACTCGGGGCCTTCGATTTTGTCGCGGCCCGCGCGGCACCGAACCGCACTTCACCGGGTACGGGCGCCCGCCCGCTGGTCACGCCAGGCGGCGCAGCAGGGTCGTCGCCAGCCGGGGGTCGAAAGTCTCAACGGCGGCGCCGAAGCGTTCCCGGATGGCCGCGTGTTCCGGGTGTCCCGCGTCGCCGAGCGCGGCCACGACCTCCGCGTAGCCGAACACGCCCCCCACGTCCTCGGGCGGGCAGGCGCCCGACCCGTCCAGGCACACCGGATAACGCTCGTCCGGGTCCGCGGCCAGCACGTCCTCCACCTCGACGGTGTGCTCCCACCAGTCGCCGTAGTCATAGGTGTAACGCAGCCGGGTGCCCCGCGCCGTGACGGCGTCGAGGCGGACCTCCATCTCGTCAACGAGATCCAGATCGTCGTCGGGGTCGGGCTCGCCGTAGGCGGTGCCGGCGATGTCGAACGAGTGCAGGTGGTAGTTCTGCCAGCCCATCGCGTACTGGATGACCCGGTGGACCCGGTCGAGCGTGTACGCGCCCGGCACCTGCACCAGCCGCCACACCGGCGGCGCGACCCCGTCCAGCGAGATCCGCAACTGATAGATCCTCCGCCCCACGGCAGTCATTCTTGACTGGCCGGCGGGCGACTCGCACGCTGAACACATGATCTGTGCCGCGTGTCGGGCGCAGCGCCACGACCGGTGCAAGGGCGGGACCTGGTGCGACTGCCAGCACCGCGCGCCCGAACCCACCCCGCCGGCGACGGGCCGCCCGGGCGAGTAGGCGCGGCCGGGGGACAATGGGCCGTGCGCCTGATCTTCCCCGCCCCCGCCTCCGCCGACGACCTCGACGACGACGCGCTCGTGGCCCGCTACGCCCCGGACCGCTCACGGCAGACGGTCCGGGTGAACTTCGCGGCCAGCCTGGACGGCGCCGTGGAGGTCGGCGGGTTCTCGGAGCCCCTGTCCGGCCCGGCCGACAAGCGCGTGTTCAAGATCCTGCGACAGCACTGCGACGCCCTGCTCGTCGGGGCCGGCACAGTGCGCAACGAGGGCTATCACGCGGTGACCCTCGACCCGGCCCGCCGCGCGTGGCGCGAGGCCCACGGGCTGGCCCCCTACCCCGTACCGGCCATCGTGTCGGCGTCGCTGGCGCTCGACCCGCGGGCCGACATCCTCGCCCGCGCCCCCGTGCGGCCGATCGTGTTCACCCACGACGGCGCCCCGGCCGACCGGCGGGCCGCGCTGGCCGACGTCGCCGACGTGGTGTCCTGCGGCGTCGCGACGGTCGACCTGGGGGTCGCGCTGGCGCAGCTGCGCTCGAGGGGCCTGCCGCACGTGCTGTCGGAGGGCGGCCCGCACCTGTTCGGCGGGCTCGTCGCCGCCGACCTCGTGGACGAGCTGTGCCTGACGTACTCGCCGCAGCTGGCCGGTGCCGGCGCCGAGCGCATCGTGGCCGGCCCGGTGCCCGCCGCGCCGCTGGGCATGCGCCTGGTGCACGCCCTCTTCGCGGAGGACTCCCTGATCACGATGTACGCGCGGGCCCGCTGAGCGGCGTCCGTCCACAACCGGCTGTGGATAACGTGGCGCGCCGCCGGGCCAATGGGACGCATGTTCGGTATCGTCGCGCCCGCGGCGATGTCATACCGGTAGGTGACCATGACCGCCGGGAGCGGCGGGCGAGGTCCGGGAGAGGAGTGACATGGGCGAGCTGGCTCCGCCTGACGCGCACGGCCCGGTGGTGGGCCGGGTGCTCGGCACGGCCGACGCGACCCCGCTGCAGTACTGGGTGGCCGTGGCCCCGGGGGCGTACCTGCAGCTCGACGACGTGGTCGTGACCACCCGGGAGCTGCCGCCCACCGGCGGGGAGCAGCCCGGTCCGGTGGCCATCGCCGGGGTGGTGACCCAGGTGCGGGCCCGGCACGAGGGCGCGGTGTTCGACTCGGACGTGTTCGCCATCGCCGACGGCACGCTGCCCGCCCAGGTGCAGGAGGCCGCCGAGATCACCACCACCCGGGTGGACCCGGAGGTGTACGTGCCGCCGCAGCCGGGCGCCGTGGTGCGCCGGGCCGAGGGCGCCACCCGCGCGGCAGCCCTGTACTTCGACCGGATGGAACGCACGGTCCCGATCGGGCTGGGCCGCGACGGCGCGCCCGTGTTCCTCAACGCCGACTTCCTCGACGGCAGCCGCGGCGCGCACGTGTCCATCTCCGGCATCTCCGGCGTGGCCACCAAGACGAGCTTCGCGACCTGGCTGCTCTACTCCGTGTTCCGTTCGGGGGTACTGGGCGGGGCCGGCGAGACGGCCAACACGCGGGCGCTCATCTTCAACGTCAAGGGCGAGGACCTGCTCTTCCTCGACCACCCCAACACCCGGCTGGACGCGGCGACCGAGAAGGCGTATTCGCGCCTCGGCCTCGACGCCGGGCCGTTCCCGGACGTGCGGGTGTTCGCCCCGCCCCGGCCCGGCGACCTGACCGGCTCCCCCGACGTGGCCAGCCGCCTGACCGGCGTCGACTCGTTCTACTGGACCGTGGCGGACTTCTGCGCCGACCGGCTGCTGCCGTACGTGTTCGCCGACGCTGACGACGACCGCCAGCAGTACACGATGGTGGTCCACTCCGTGACGGCGTACCTGCACCGCCACGCCCAGCCCGCCGACGGCGGCGTGGTGCTCGACGGCAAGCGGGTCAACTCCTACAGCGACCTGGTCGACCTCATCTCCGAGCGGCTGGCCGACGACGAGACGCGCGGCGAGTGGGCCGGCACGGCCGTGGGCCTGGGCACGGTCAACGCGTTCCTGCGGCGGCTCGTCGCCAGCGCGAAGGACCTGTCCCGGCTGGTGCGCGGCGACCTGCGCGGCAGCGCCCCGCACGAGATCAACACGGCGGAGAGCGCCCAGGTCACCGTGGTCGACCTGCACAACCTGCCCGACCGCGCGCAGCGCTTCGTGGTCGGCGTGACGCTGCGCTCGGAGTTCGAGCGCAAGGAGAAGGCCGGCACGGCCCGGCCCCTGCTGTTCGTCGTGCTCGACGAGCTCAACAAGTACGCCCCCCGCGAGGGCACCTCGCCGATCAAGGAGGTGCTGCTCGACATCGCCGAGCGCGGCCGCTCGCTCGGCGTGGTGCTCATCGGCGCGCAGCAGACGGCCAGCGAGGTGGAGCGGCGCATCGTGGCCAACTCCGCCATCCGGGTGGTCGGCCGGCTCGACCCGGCCGAGGCGTCCCGCCCGGAGTACGGGTTCCTGCCGCCCGCGCAGCGGGCCCGGGCGCTCATCGCCAAGCCGGGCACGATGTTCGTCGCCCAGCCGGAGCTGCCGGTGCCGCTGGTGGTGGAGTTCCCGTTCCCGGCCTGGGCGACCCGGCCGGCCGAGGCGGGTGCCGCGCCGAGCGCCACGCTGCGCTCGCTGGTGCAGTCGAGCGACCCGTTCGCGGTGGTGGGCGCCGGCAGCCGGGCGGCGCCGCCCGGTGGGTCGCTGCCCGACGACGACATCCCGTTCTGAGAGGGGAGGCGCCCGTGAAGATCCTGCACACCTCCGACTGGCACGTCGGCAAGGTCCTCAAGGGACAGTCGCGCGCCGACGAGCAGGTCGCCGTCCTCGCGGACATTGTCAAGATCGCTGAGAGCGAACGGCCCGACCTGGTGATCGTCGCGGGCGACCTGTTCGACACGGCCACCCCGGCGGCCGAGTCGAAGAAGCTCGTCGTGCGGGCCCTGTCCGCGCTGCGCCGGCACGCCGACGCCGTGGTCGTCATCGCCGGCAACCACGACCACGCCGCCGAGATCGACGCGTTGCGCCCGTGGGCCGACGGTGCCGGGGTCACCCTGCGCGGCTCCGTCGGGCCGGCCGCCGACCACCTGGTCACCGGCACGACCCGGGCCGGCGAGCCGTGGCGGCTCGCCGCGCTCCCCTTCGTCTCCCAGCGGTACGCCGTGCGCGCCTCGGAGATGTTCGAGCTCAGCGCCGCCGACGCGTCGGCCACCTACGCCGATCACGTGGCCCGGCTCATCGGCGCGCTCACGGAGTCGTTCGCCGACGGTACGGCCACGGTCAACCTGGTCACCGGCCACCTGACAGTCGTCGGCGCGAAGCTCGGCGGCGGCGAGCGCGACGCGCACACCATCGAGGCGTACGCCGTGCCGTCGACCGTGTTCCCGGCCGCCACCCACTATGTGGCGCTGGGCCACCTGCACCGCCGCCAGCAGGTGCTCGCCCCCTGCCCGACGCACTACTGCGGCAGTCCGCTCGCGGTCGACTTCGGCGAGGAGGACAACCAGCCCGGCGTCAACGTCGTCGAGGTGACCGCCCGCACGGCCGCGAAGGTGCGGGCGGTGCCGGTGAGCGCCGCGACGCCGCTGCGGACCGTGCGCGGCACCCTGGCCGAGCTGTCGGCCATGACCGTGCCGGAGGACGCGTGGTTGCGTGTCTACGTCAGGGAGGCGCCGCGCGCCGGCCTGCGCGAGGACGTGCAGCAGCTGCTCCCCCGCGCGCTGGAGGTGCGCATCGACCCGCTGGTGCTGCCCGAACTCGACCCGTCACGCACGGTCGAGACGCGGGCCGGGCGCTCGCCGCGCGACCTGTTCGCGGACTACCTGACGGCCAAGGGCATCGCCGACCCGGCCGTCGGTGACCTGTTCAACCGGTTGTACGACGAGGTGAGCACGGCGGGAGGAGCGCACTAGTGCGGCCGTTGCGACTGGACCTGCACGGGTTCACGGTGTTCCGCGAACCCACCACGGTCGACCTGACCGACGCGGACTACTTCGCGCTGGTCGGGCCCACCGGTTCCGGCAAGTCGACCGTCCTGGACGCGATCTGCTTCGCGCTCTACGGCACGGTGCCCCGGTGGGGTGACCGGCGGCGCATCGAGAACGCCCTCGCCCCGTCGGCCACGGAGGCACGGGTGCGGCTGGTGTTCGAGTCGGGCGGGGCGCGGTTCGTGGCCACCCGGGTGGTGCGCCGCGACGGCAAGGGCAGCGTGTCGACCAGCCACGCGGGCCTGGAACAGCTGCCGCCCGGCTTCGACACCCGCACGTTCGACAGCGCCCCCGCCGAGCGGCAGACCGAGCTCGGCACCGTGCTGGCCGGCACGCCCAGCGAGATGGAACAGGCCGTTCTCGCGGCGGTCGGCCTGCCGTACGAGCAGTTCACCAGCTGCGTGGTGCTGCCGCAGGGCCAGTTCGCGCGGTTCCTGCACGCCAAGCGCGCCGAACGGCAGGAGATCCTGATCAACCTGCTCGGCCTGCAGGTCTACGACGACGTGCGCGAGCTGGCCAAGCGCGACCAGCAGCGGGCCGAGGCCGCCGCCGCGGCGGCGCGCGGGCTGCTCGCCGACCTCGGCGACGCCGACGACGAGGCCCTCGCGGCCGCCGAGGCCTCGGTCACCGCGATGCGCCGCCTCGCCGACGAGGTGGACGCCCAGCTGCCGGCGCTGACCCAGGCGTTGGACGCCGTCGGCGCCGCCGGGAAGGCCCTGACCGCGCTCGACGAGGAGATCGCCGAGCTGCGCGCCGTGCGCTCCCCGGCCGGCGCCGCGACCTCCGCGGCCACGCTCGCCGAGGCCCGGCTGGCCGCCGCCGACGCGGCCCGGGCGGTCACCGCCGCCGAGGAGCACGAGGAGAAACTGCGCGCCGTGCTGACCGGCGCGGGCGACCGGGCCCAGGTGCAGCGGCTCGTCGACGCGTACGGGCGGCGGGCCGCCGCGGCCGCCCAGGTCGCGCAGGTCGACGAGCTGCTCACCACGGCGCGCGCCGAGCCCGACGCGGCCGCCGAGGACCTCGCCGCCGCCCGGCGCGCCGCCGAGGCGGCCACCGCCGCCGTCGCCGAGGCCCAGCGTGGCGTGGAGACCGCGCAGACCGCCGACCGGGCCGCGTCCCTGCGGCCCCACCTGGTGGCCGGCGAGCCGTGCCCGGTCTGCACCCAGACCGTGGTCACGATCCCGGCGATGCCGGAGGCGCCCGCGCTGCGGGCCGCCCGGGCGGCGCACGAGCAGGCGCAGCGCCAGGCCGACGCGCTCACCGGCCGCGCCCAACAACAGGACAAGGCGGTACGCGCGCTGGAGCGCGACCTGGACCGCGCCTCGGCCCGCCACGAGCAGCTCACGGCCACCCTCGACGCGGTCAACGCCGAGCTGGCCGACGCCCCGCCCGAGGCCACCCTGCGGGCCACCCTCGACACGATCGCCGGCCTGGAGCGCCAGCTCGCGGGCGCCGCGACGACCCTGCGCAGCGCGCGGCTCACCGCCCGGGCCACGGCCGGCGAGGCGGCCACGGCCGAGCAGCGGCTGCAGGCCGCCTGGCGCGCCTTCGACGAGGTGCGCGACGGGCTGGCCACGTTCGGGCCCCCGGCGCCCGACCGTACCGACCTCGCCGTGAGCTGGCAGGCCCTCACCGACTGGGCCGCGAAGCAGGTCGCCGACCGGGCCGCCGAACGCGACCGGGCCGCCGAGGCCGTCGAGTCCGCCGACCGCGACGTCGACGAGGCCCACGGCCGCATCGTGGTGCTCTTCGCCGAGGCGGGCGTCGACCTGCCGCCGGCTGCCGCGCGACGGCCCGCCGGCACCGGGACAGGCGGCGGGACGGGGCTCGGCGGCGGGACGGGCCCCGGGGGCGCGGGCCGGCGCCCGGGCGGCG
>NZ_BAAALS010000042.1:0-31173 GCF_039528415.1 Luedemannella helvata | reverse complement strand
TGTGGTAACCGGTCTCGTTGGACGTGATCGTGCGGTCGGCATCGGCGTAGGCGTTGGTCGCCAGGATCGTGCCGGTCACGGCGACCGCGACGGCGCTTACGCCGGCGATCAGCATTCTGAGCCGGCGACGCTTGCGGCCGGTGTGGGGGACGGGGACGTCGGTCATTTCTTCTGCTTCCTCCTTGCGGATGTGAGGAGCGGGTCCGCCATGCCTGGTTGCGAAGCGCCGTTCCGTCCGTCCGGTCAGGTCCTTCGGGCCAGGACCAACGACCGGTGGTGTGACGGCGTGCATTGCCAGGAACCGCGAGGCTGCCACACCAGCGCGTGCATTCACAAGGAAACCGGTTCAGTGCCGAGCCGACGTTTCTTCCGCGATGATCTAGACCGCCGGCAATCTCGAAGCCCGCCAATGTGATGTGTCCACACAGAGAGCCGAAAGTTGTCGGCACAATGATCGAAAGTTTCCTTCCTCTCTTCGTTGGGCCGCAAGGGAATTGACCTACTCGTCGTCTCGGTGAACGTCGCGATCCTCGGCCCGGATCTGGTCGACCAGCCAGTCGGTGACGCGGCCGAGGAGGGCCGGATCGACCGGGCGGCGGACCTCTTCCCGGTACGCGCGAAGCGACGGCTTTCCCTGCTGGGTGCGCAGCATGTGCGTGACGTCGGGGGCGAGCCAGGTCTGCACCGGGCCGGGCACGAGTTCCGCGATCACCGGCAGGTCCGCGGGGTCGACCTGGAGGTCCTTGTTGCCGGTGATGGCGAGCACGGGAGCCGTCACGCGGGCCAGGTCGCCACGCGGGTCATAGTCGAGGAACTCGCGGAGCCACTTCGCGTTGAGTTTCGCGCCACCGATGCGCGCGACATCGGTACTGGTCGCGCGGACTTTGTCGTGGTTGCGGCTCACCTGGCGGACCAGGTCGGTGCGCAGCACCTTGAACACGGCGCGGACCGGCGCTGGCAGCGTCGGCGCGAGGATGCTGGCCTGCCAGCGCAACACGGCGTCGCCACGCTTGGCCGAGCCGGCCAGCAGCACGACCCCGGCCGGGCGGGTCGGCTGGTGCGACATCCGGGCGGCGGTGATGGTGACCAAGGTGGCGCCCTCGCTGTGTCCGATGAGAAACAGCCGCTCGGCTGCGGTCTCGGCGCGGGCGGCCAGCGCGGCGAACGCGGCGGCGACGTCGTCGGCGTTGTCGAACAGCCCGACGCGCAGCCAGCCGTTCTTGTCCTCCATGGTGCCGTCGCGCAGCAGCCGGCTGTCGCCCACGCCGCGCTTGTCGTAGCGCAGCGAGGCGATGCCCGCGCGGGCGAGGGCGTGCGCCAGCTGGCGGGTGGAGTCGATCGGCATCTTGGCCGCGTTCGAGTCCCGGTCGACCGGTCCGGAGCCGCTGACCAACACGGCGGCGGGGAACGGCCCGGTGCCGGCGGGTAGCGTCAGGGTGCCCGCGAGGTCCCGGTCCGGGCCGGGGAACCGCAGCTCGACCTCGTGCATGGCGGTGGCGGCGGTCATCGGGCGGCCTCGATCCGCTGGGCCAGCGCGGCGGCGTCGTCGTCGCCGAGCAGCACCGAGGCGAGTCGGTGGCCGGTCAGCGTGAGCCGCACCCCGGCCTGGCCGCGGCTCGCGACGACGAACTCCGCGCCGGCCCGGCTGCGCCACGTGCCGATCTTCCGTAACCCCGGCAACGCCAGCCCGGGGGCGCGCAGCCCGCGCGCGGCGGCCAGCGCGTTCGGCACGACATCGACGCTCGCGATCGAGGTCAACGGGATGGTGACGTCGCCACGCAGCCCGGCGAGCTTCTCGCGGGCGGTGAGTTCGACGGTGAGGGTGGACGGGGTCATGGACACAACGCTCATGCTCCAGTACTATTCTCGACGATGAGAATGATGTCAAGTATGAGAATGACCTTGAAGGTGTGATCCGGATGACCACGGCGGAACTGCTGCTACACCCGGTCCGACTGCGGGTCGTGAAGGCCTTCCTGGGTGGCCGCGACCTCACCACCCTGCAACTGCGTGAACTGCTCCCCGACGTCGCTACCGCCACCCTCTACCGGCAGGTCGCCACCCTGGTCGAGGCCGGCATCCTGGAGATCGTCGACGAGCGCCGGGTGCGCGGCGCCGCCGAGCGCACCTACCGGCTGCGCACCGACACCACGGTCGTCGGCCCCGAAGCAGTCGCCCAGATGAGCGTCGAGCAGCACCGGGCCGCGTTCGCCGCGTTCGTCGCCGGCCTGCTGGCCGACTTCGACAACTACCTCGAACGCGGCGACATCAACCCCGCGAGTGACCTGGTCGGCTACCGCCAAGTGGCACTGCACCTCACCGATGAGGAACTCGTCGAGCTGATCACCGAGTTGCGTGAGCTGATCGCCCGGCGCATGGCACTGTCACCCGAAGGCCGCACCCGTCGGTTGCTGACCACCATCCTGATGCCGGCGGAGTGATCCATGGTTTGATCAACAGGGTCGCCCCCTGACGCGGGCGCGGCCCGCGTCAGGGGCGATCTCGGCGCCCTCGAGGTTGTCACCCACCGGGACCGGGTGCCGGTTCCCGGCGCGGTTGCCGGACCGGCTCGCTGGTCGGCCCGATGTTCGGTCCCTCGCAGGTGGCGAAGCGGATGCGGTCACCCGGCCGCAGCGGCGTCCGATCCATGATCTCTTTGTCGTTGAGGAACGTCCCGTTGGGCGCGGCGGGGTTGGGCGCCAGCCACGCGTCCCCATCGGCGTCAACGCTCACCGTCGCGTGCCATCGGGAGACATTGGGGTAGCGGTCGAAGACGCGGCTGAACTGGCCCGCGCGGCCCAGGTCGACCGACTGTCCACAGGCGCTCACCACTACCCGCCCGGCCGGAAAGGCGATGACGAGGGTCGGCGGTATCAACGACTCCATGCAGTCGGCGCAGTCGCGGCTCGTCTCGTTCGGCGACGTCGTGCCGCAGTTCCAGCACACCTTCCGCGGTCGGGCGGCATCCTCCGCAGCCGGGGGCGGGGCCGAGGTCTCGACCGGTCGCGGCACCAGCGCCTCGCCGTGGTGCACGGGGCAGAGATAGTGCGGCGGGGGATACTCCTTATCGCATTTGCGGCACCATTGTGCGGGTGCGTCGGCGCTCACGGCTCGTGCCTGGCGACGAGGGTGGCCACGCCGTTGTCCACGTCGATGTCGTGGACGTGCACCTTGCCGGAGCGGACGTTCGCGTCGAACAGGTAGCGGGCCAGCGGGTTGATGAACCTGCTCTCCACCTCGCTGCCGATGCCGCGCCCGCCGTTGGCCAGCGTCCGGGGCGCCGCGCACCATTCCTTTAGGCGCGTGAGGGCCAGGCCCCCGATGTCGAGCGTGATGCCCTGCTCCCGAGCCAACCGGTCAATCACATTGCGCAGCTGCCCCTCGAGGATGCGTCCCGCCGTGGGCGCGTCGATGAAGTCGAACACGACGATGTTGTCGCCGAAGCGGTTGAGCAACTCGGGGCGGCCGAGCTTCGTGGTGAAGTACTCGTCGATCGCGGCCCTGACCCGCCTCTCCAGCTCGTCGTACGCGATACCGGGGTGGACCAGCTGGATCTTCTCCTGCGTTTGAGGGTCCGTGCGGAACACGCCCAGGTTCGAGGTGAAGATCAACATGCATTCTGAGAAGTACGTGGTGGTGCCCTGGCCGTCGGTCAGCCGGCCGTCATCAAGGATCTGCAGGAACTTGTCGAAGATCTGCGGGTGTGCCTTCTCGAACTCGTCGAACAGCACGACGGAGAACGGCCTGCGGCGGATCGCCCCCGTCAGTTCGCCGCCGGCCTCGTACCCGACGTAGCCCGGCGGCGCCCCCGTCAACCGGTCGGCCGCGTGGCTCGCGCTGAACTCCGACATGTCGAACCGCAGGTATGCCTCCGGATCGCCGAACAGGAGCGTGGCCACCTGCTTGGCCAGCTCGGTCTTGCCCACGCCGGTCGGCCCGGCGAGGAACAGCACGCCGCGTGGCCTGTTCGCCGAACTGCTCGCCTGCGCCCCGGACAGGCCGAGCGCCGCGCGCTTGAGGATGTCGAACGCCTTGGTGATCGCGGCTCGCTGGCCGAGAACCTGGTCCGGGATCCTGGCCTCCCCGGTGATGATCTGCTGCCGTACGGTCTCCTGCCGCCACGGGTTCTGGTCGATGCCGATCTTGTAGATCCGGATCGCGTCGTCGATCTGGGCGAGCGGCATGCCGCGGTCCGCGCACAGGCGCGCGATCTCCCGCACCGCGTGCAGGGTCATGTCGTCGGTCCGCTTGGCGAACCGCTCGATGTCCGGGTCGCCATCGAGGGGCGGTCGATGGTCCCGCGTGATCACCGGCGCGAAGTACCGGGCCGCGATGAGCCGGTCGGACAGCCCTGGCTTGGGTACGGCGATCGTGCGTACCCGCTCCATGCCGACGGTGAGCCAGGCTGGCAGGTCCCGTTCGCCCTCGGTCAACCAGATGATCGGGTTGAACAGCTCGCTCGGCCGGTCGGCCGGCCCACCACCGCGGGTCTCCGCGGTCACGGCAAGCTTCTGCGCGAACAGGAAGAAGTCGCGTTCCTCTCCCTCCAGTGCCGTCTGGCTGCGCGGAATGCGTGCCGCGTAGTCGATGACGAACGCGACCCGCGCCCCGTCCGTCGACACCTCGTCCGCGCTCGGGTCCTCCTGGACGGCATCGGCCTTGATCGGCGGCGGCGGGGGGTTGCCGACCACCCGGGCCATGCAGGTCCGCAGCCGTTCGAGCGTCTGCTTGCGGTCGAGCATGCGGCGGCCCAGCACCTGTTCGGCCGCTGCCCGCGCGTCGGGGTCGCCGCGCGGGTACACGGTGATGCCGTCAACCTGGTCGGAAACGACCAGGCAGCGGTAGCCGGAGGGGCGCAGCGCGCGCCACAGCACCTCCAGCATGGACTCCGGCGACATCCCATCAGGGGACCGGCGGACCGGCTCGGGCACGAGGTAGACGTCGCGGACGTTGCCGTACAGGACGTACTGCGAGTGGACGGCGAGCGTCCCGGCGAGTTCCTGGGCGAACAGCGGCGCTCCCGGTAGGGACCCCGGCTGGGGTCGGTGGGTCGGTTCGGCGGTCACGGCGTCACTTTCCTTCCTCGTCGGTGGTGCTCCGTTCCCGGGCCGCGGGCTTCGTCTCGGCCTCGGGGGACTGGTGAACGCTCGGCTGGTACGCGGGAATGGCGGGAAGCGGCGTGGCGGGCACAGCTACGTCGACGTCGAAGCCCTGTGCGGTCAGCGTGTGCCCGACTGCCCGCATGGTCTCGTTGATGTCCTCGCACCGGCTGGCCTCCGCGCGAGCGTCCGGGCTGAGCGCCTTCGTCCGCCAGCGGACGCCGCCCGCCTCGTCCACCCACACCGTGGTGTCGTGCTCATCGCGCCACGACTCGCGCGCCACGCTCAGCGCGGCGGTGTGCTGAACCCGCATGCCGGTTGTCACGGTGTACCCCGCGGCTTCGAGCGTCTCGGCCATCACCTCCAGCAGGCGCCGGCGCTCCACCTGCCGCTGCGCCCACGACAGGAGTTCGCCCGCGTCGCGACGGTCGGCGGCGGTCAGCTCCGCGTCCCCACGAACGACCGCGCGCAGCCGCTCGACGACGTCCGGGCGTGGCGGCGGGGGCGCCGCATCGGCCAAGATCCCGGCCACCAACGGGTGCTCCAGGGCGGTGAGCCAGCCGGCCGCGTCGCGCCGGTCGGCTGCCCGGCGATTGATCGACTCGTCTACCCTGCGGATGAGCGCGTCCAGATAGGTGCGGCTGGTGCCGGTCTCCCGCTGCTTGACGGCCCGGGCCGCGAGGATGATGACTTCCTCCCGTTCGGCCGCGGTCGCGTCCACGTCGAGGCGACCGAGGATCTCGTCGATCTCGGCGCGGACCGCGTCCTCGTCGGCCTTCGGCTGGACGGGCCGCGACGTGGCCGTCGTGGTCATGCCCCTCCCGCGCCGCCTGCGGTCCGCTAGCGTGACGGAGAAGGCGGCGAGCAGGTCGGCGGCGCTCTCGGCGCTGCCGGCGGGGGTGGGCAACGCGGCGACGAGCTGGTGCCACGTCCGTTCCGTCTCCGCGCGTTCCACCTGCTGCCACGCGTCCGCCAGCGCACGCTCGGCGTCGATGACCCAGTCGCGGGCGTCGGCGAGCTGGCGCCCGGTCAGGTCGAACGGCCCGGGCAGTGGCACGTGGACGCCCGCCTTCTCTGCCCGGGCCGCCAACAGCAGGATCTGCTGGTTGGTCCGGACGGTCGCGCTCGCCGCCAGACCCCACAGGCGTGCCTGTGCCTCCCGTTGGTCCTGTGCGTCGGCCTTGCGTTCCATGGCGTCGGCCAGCTCCTCCAGCGCCCGGCCGGTGGTCTCGGCGCCCGCTTGGGCCGTCCGGATCACCAGGGCGGCCGCGAGGCCGGCACCGACGACCACCGCCGCGCCGACGACGACGACCGGAACCAGCAGCACTGCGGGTGCGACCCCGATCTGTCCACCACTCATGTATCGGTTCCTCTCTACGAATATTCGGGCATTTCGGGTGTTCGTGGCGGCCAGCGACGCTCCGCCGCCGCATGCCGGGCGTCCTGCTCGGCGCGGTGGCGGCGCCAGTGCAGCCAGCGCCGCACCAGCCAGGCCAGGTGACCGACGGTCGTGGCGGCCGCGATGGCCTGCGGGTAACGCACCGCAGCCGCGGTCATCCCGGCCAGCACAGCGAGGGTCGCCAGGCTGGCCGGCAGCCAGGCCCGCCGCAGCCACCGCCCGAGCGGTCGCAGCGCGATCGGCCCAGCTCCGGACATTGAGAACCGAGGGTGGAACCGGCCGCCCACCTCCATGGCGAACAGGCACTCCGCGACCAGGGACACACCTGCGCAGACCGCCGCGCCGACCCAGCCGAGCCCGATATCGGTGTCGGTCGCCCATCCGGCGGCGTCGCTGGCGGTGAGCAGCGCGATCCATCCGGCCACCAGGAAGCACACCCCGGCGACCGCCCAACCGGCCGCGACCGGTCGGTTCTGCCGCCGCGACCACTCCCGGAACAGGTGGTTGTTCCTGTCCGTCTCGGCGGCTGCCTCGTCAGCGCGGCGACGGTCGTGGACCGTTTGTGCGCGACTCGTGGCGTGGGCGGCGAGGACTAGCGCCAACCAGACCAGGTCGCGCCGGCCGGTCAGCGCGCTGAACCACGGCACCGCCACGGGCAGTTCCGCCTCGACCCGGCGGACCAGGCCGCGCGCGGCGGCGGCGTCGGCGGGATCGTCCAGCGCCGCGCGCAGGCAGGCTGCCAGAATGTTGGGCCTGACCGTCTGCTCGTTCACATAGTCGCGGGCTTCCGCGTCGTCCAGCGCGGTCGCGGCGGCGACGAGCCGGTGCACCTCGGCTCGCCACGCGTGGTCGACGTCGGTGAGGCCCTCGGCGCCGCGATCCGGGTCGATCGGTGCGGCCGTGTCGAACATCGGCAGTAGATGGTGGGTCCACAGGTCCGCGAGGACCGACCTGGCGTCGTGGTCACCGGCGAACGCCCGGTGCGCGATGGCCTGCAGGTTCTGCCGGGAGATGACGTGATGGCGGTAGGTCGGTGGGCGCGTCGGATCCAGCGCCTGCACCACCTGCAGTAGCCGTACGCTGGCGGGCCTGGTGACGTTCTCCCGGACGTCGTCGACCACGCGACCCGCCTCGAGTCCGTCAGCGTCCGTGAACTGTTCCAGCCATGTGCGCAGCTGTTCCAGCGGACCGTCGCGGGTGAACAGCACCTCCACCGCGTGGTTCCATGCTGTCGCCAGCGCCTGTGCGAGTTCGTCGCGGTAGTGGTAGGCGATGCCGTTGAAGACGTACGGCTGCTCGGCACCCACGGCCGTCGCGGCGTTCGGGGATTCGGCCGCTGTCGAGAAGGGTCGGGTCGCCATGCCCGGCACGTCCGGGTCCAGCCCGACCAACCATTTGCTGACCTGCGGCTCGCCCCAGCGCTGTGCCGGATCGGAGGTGAGCAGGCCCTGGCAGAGATTGCGCAGCCGGTTCTGACGGCCGGCGCCGTCGGAGCCGGGCTCGTCGGGCACGCCGGAGACATCGACAGACCGCGCGGAACCGAAATGGCTCCGGATGTCCTCCCGCGTCAGCCCTTCGAACGGATGCTCACCGGCCGCGAGCTCCAGCAGTGTCATGCCCAGTGACCACCAGTCGCCCGCCTGGTGGAACTGGCCCAGCAGCACGGACTCGGGTGGCTGGTAGGCCGGGTTGAGCGGGCCGACAGGTCCGACCTCACCCGGTCGACCGGCGACGCCGAAGTCCACGACCGCCAGGTCGAGCGGCGGCAGCGTCCGGATCATGATGTTGGCCGGCTTGATGTCGCGGTGGACGAGCCCCTGCCGGTGCATATGGATCAGCACGGTGGCCAGCTGCTGGGCGACCTCGCGCAGGGCGGCGAAGTCGAACGCGGTCGGATCTGTGGCGCGCCGGTCGAGCAGGGTCCCGTGCGGCAGGTACTCCAAGATTTCGTAGTCGGGGCCGAACTCCAGGTAACGGGCGACATGGGGGCGTGGCGTGGCAAGGTACGCGCTCACGTCGGCGATGGGGGCGCCCCCCTGGTGGTACCGCTTGAGAACGCTGTTGCCGTCCCGTGCGAGGAACAGATCCGCCTGGCTGGCGGGCACGTTCAACGGTTGGTCGAGGTCGTACCGCCCGGCCAGTTCCGCGGAGAGTGGTTCACCGCCTCCCGGCCGACGGCGGCCCGCGTCCACCAGCGTCGGCGCGAGGCCGGCCGCGTCGCGCGGCCGCCGCTGCGGGAACTGACGCGCCCGTCCGGGGTCCAGCAGCGTCTCGTCGAGCTCACGCGGTTGCCGTGGCCCGGTCATGCGCGGTTGCTTCCGCCGCGCGGTCCGCCAGATATCTGGTGTCCCCTGTCATCGCCCACATAGAGGAAGTGACGGACCGGTGAACTATTTTCAGCTTCTGGTTCGGCGGCTGGTTCAAGCGTTCGCGGTCTTCCGCGACCCGAACGCCGGCCTGCTGCTGCCCCTGCCCGAGCCGTTGGTCGAGCCCCGGCGCAGCGCCGATGATCTGGCTCGCGCCGCCCATGAGCAGGGCCGGTCGGACGGCGAGCGCTACCTCTACGACGGCTGGTCCTTCGGCCAGGAGGACGATTCACAAGATACGGATCTTGTTCCGGAGTACGTCCGAAGGCTGCGGAACGACTGCGAGACCGCCATCAACGAGTACCGAGACCGCAATGAGTTGACGTCGGCGCGGCTCGCCGATCTCGATCGGCGGGCGCGGGACGCGGAGAGCCACATGCGCGCGGCCCGCGACCGGATGGCCGTGGCCGCGGTGCGTGACCGGCTCGACGAGGAGGACTCCCTGCGGGCGTTTCTTGGCAAGCGCAACGTCAACGCGGACACGCTGAACCTGCCGCCGCTCGAGGCGGAGGTCTGGGAGGGTGAAGCGCCGCCCATGCACCCGCTCTGGAAGGCAGGTTTGCTGTGCTTCCTCATCGCCGTCGTCTTCGAGATCGTGCACTACGTCGCGGAGTCGTACCTGCCCGCGACTGGCCTGGGCGCGAGGACGGTGCTGGTCATGACGATAGCGGTGGCGGGGCTGACGGTCCTCGGCCCGTTCGTGTCCGGTCAGCTCTTCCGGCACCGGCACGCGACCGGCGCCGACCGTGTCCTGACCGGGCTGACGTTCGCGCTCCTGCTGCCGACAGTCGCCACCGTGCTGGGCTTCGGACTGGTCGCCGCGCGGCTCTTCGACCGTGGCGTCACGGCAGGCACCGGCATCCTGGGTGGCGTCGACGGCTCCCAGTCGGCCGCGCTGGGGCTCACCCCAGCGACCCTCGTCGTCGTATTCGACGTCGTGCTCGTCCTCGCGTGCACGATGGCGTACATCCTCGGGCTGGCCGAACGTCACCCGTTCCAGCGGGCTTTCGTGCGCAACCAGGCGATCCGTGACCGCACTGTCCTGCTCGCCCAACGCATGGGTACCCGCATCAACCCGGACTTCCGGGCGACGCCGGCTGGAGGCGACGGCGACCGTGAGTTGGCGATCCGGCACGCCTACTTCGCTGCCGAGAACGCCTACTACGCGGGCCTTATCGAGGCGGTGGCCGACCCTACGTTCACCGACGCCGTGCTGCGCCGCCGCAACCTTGCGGCGCTCCCGCAGGTCGTCGCCGGCGGCCCCGGCGCGGCGGAGGGCGCGGCATGACTGACGCTCTGCGGCTGACGCGGGCCCACTTTCCGGTGACCGCGCTCGGTCCGGGCACGCGGTTGGGCATCTGGCTGCAGGGCTGCCCGCTCGCGTGCCCGGGCTGCGTCGCGAAGGACACCTGGGACCCTGACGGTGGCGTGACGGTCGGCGTGGACGTGCTGCTCGACGACGTCCGTCGCGCGATCGAGGAAGGCGGGGACGGCGTGACGGTCAGCGGGGGAGAGCCGTTGGAGCAGGCGGAGCCGCTCGCCGCTCTGCTCCGCGGAGTGCGTGAGCTGAGCGCGAACGCCGTGACGCCGCTGGACATCCTGCTCTACACCGGGTACGAACGCGCGGAGCTGGACGTGTCGCAACTGGCGACGGCGGCGCTCGCCGACGTCCTCATCACTGGCCGGTATGTGGTGACGGCGCCGACAGGGCTCATCTGGCGGGGCTCGGCCAACCAGGAAATGCACCTGCAGACGCCGCTCGGCCGCACCCGGTACGCATCGTATCTGGACTATGAGCCCGCGGCTCCGCCCATCCAGATCGAAACCAGCCCCGACGGCGACGCCTGGTGGGTCGGTGTGCCCAACAAGCCGAACACCGCCAGAGCCATCGAGGACGGCCTCAGGGCGCTCGGCTACCGGGTGACGTCCGTGAGCTGGCGTCGCCCGGCACCCTGAGGCCGGCCCCCAGCCTCCGTCAGCTCAACGACTGATCATGCGTCGGTACCATGGCAGCTCGCTGGCGCGCGTCAGGCGTTCCACGCGCATCGCCGCCTCGGCCTTCAGCCGCCGCGCGGCGGACTCGCAGCGCTCCAACTCGACGGCGTACAGCTGGGCCCGGCTGACCCGAAGCTCGGCGAGCTGCACGTGGAGCGCCGCGGCCTCGGCGAGGTCCCGCCGGATCGCGGCCAGCCGGGGCCGCGCCCACCGAAGCCGCCGGTTGGCTCGGCGGTACTGGGCGATCTCCCGTCGGGGCCGGTGGAACCCGGCGGTGATGGCGATCGCGCCTGTCAGCACGTACAGGAACAGGAGCAGCATCGCGCTCAGGGCCGGCGAACCGTCGCTGGTGCTGGTCGTCGTTGCCGCGTCGCCCTTCACGAAGTCGCCCAAGGCGTCGCCGCTGACCGGTGGAGGAGCGAGCAGCCGGAAGACGAACGCGCCGACGCCCATCGCGGCCCAGACCGCTGACAGCGTCCAGCCGCCGACGGCGCGTCGGATACCACGGCGGGTCTCCCGGGCGGTCTGGAACATCTCGCCCGCCCAGTGGGCCACATACGTCGTGGTCACGGTCAAGGCGAGAACGAGCGGGAAGACGAATCTGTCGTTGGCGACGCGCTCGACGACCTGCCGGAAGGTGATGAGGTCGGCCAGCATCGCCAGTAGCAGCACGACCAGTAGAACGATCCGCGTCACCATGCCCCGCCCGACCAGCTCGCCCACGTTGCCGTGCTGGTATCCATTCTCCTCCACGCCGTCCGGTCCGGCGGGCATGGGAGTGTCGCGGTCCTCGACCCGTCGGCGCGCCGACCGACGCTGGTACCTCAGGTGGGCTACCACGTCCTGCTGCTGTTCCTCATCCTCGCGGTACTTGACCGCCAGGCCGTTCAGCCGCGCCTCGAGCTCGCCGATCTGGGCGTCCTCGGACTTCTGGTGGCGCAACAGCTCAGCGCGCATGTCGATGACATGCGAGTCGATGACCTCGTCAACCGCCTGCACCAGAACCATGGGCACGCCGTAGCGTCCCTCCTGGGTGATGTGCTGGCGCATCTGGGCGCGCAGCTCCGTCTCAGTGTTCATCCGCGGGACGGGCAGGCTGCTCAGTTCCGTCAGCCGCTTCGCCACCCGTCGCAGTTCCAAACGTCGCTGCTTCTTCTTCCTCATCCAGTACTCCAGCTGTTGTCTGCGCGCCGTCGGGTGCGGGGGGATGGGGAACCCACCTGGGCAAGGGAATCTCGGGGATGTTCAGGAGCGGGTAGAGCGTCCGGCCATCGGGATGACTGCGGGCCAGCGCGTCGATGTACGCCGTCATACGGCGCTGGTACAGGTCCTGCAGGCGCCGCGCGCGCACGCCGAAGTCGGCCATCGCCTCGTCGCGACGACGCTCGGCGGAAGCCAGGTCGGCCTTCCGCTGTGCCAGGTGTTGACGGGCCCCGTCGACCTCGGCCCGCGCCCGCGCGATCCGCCTGGAGCGCGCGACCTCCCGCCGGTTGCGCAGCGTCTCCGCGGACCAGCGTTCCTCCTCGGGGTTGCGGGGACGCAGCTCCTCCTCGGTCAGCGCGGCCGCGGCGGCGCGGAGATTGTCCTCGGCCCGCCCGAGCGCCTGTACTGCCTGCTCGATGGCGTCGCGGCACTGCCTGATCTCGTGCCTCGCGTGCCGTCCGGTGCGTTGGAACAGCGGGTAGAGCTCGTTCAGCCGTCCGTTCAGCTCGGCCAGCAGGACGAGCTGATAGCCCACGGCCAATTGGCCGCCGTTGACCAACACCTCCTGGTGCCGGCGGCGAACCTCGGCGAGCGCCGGGGTGCGCTGCTCGCCGTCCCGCCGGCCGCGCGCCTCGTCCCGCCGCCGTAAAGCCGTGGGGTATGAGCCCTCCGCTGTATCTGCCACGGCAGTCTCTGACGGACCGTGTGCTGTCCGTCAGTGGCAAGCATGAGGCGATCCAGGCACAAGCGAATCGCGGTGCTGGCACTGTGTGTCCTGCTCAGCGTCCCGACGACCACCGGATGCGGCGCGTTCAAGGAGCTGGTGTTCGGGTCGGAGTTCACGTTCCAGTGCCCGCAGCCGGTGCACCCGCCGCTGGTCATCGCGGTCGGCGTGCGGGCCAACAGCCCGGCGCCGACGTTGCCGACCGAGGTGCGCCAACTCGTGGCGGACACCACGAACGGGTGCGGAAAGATCACCGTGGTCCGTGTGGACGGCCGGCCGACCGTCTCCGGCTCGGCGACGTTCACCACCGCGGCTCAAACGGAACAGAATTTTGAGATGGATAAACGGTCTTTTGCCGAGGGAGTCGTCAGGATGCTCAACGCGGCGAGGGCGCAGGCGCCGCAGGCGGACATCCTGGGTGCGTTGAGCATCGCGGCCGGCGCGGCCGGAGATGATGGCACGGTGGTGCTCATCGACTCCGGCGTCCAGACGACCAGGCCCATCGACTTCCGCAAGAACAAGCTGCCTGAGAAGAAGCCCAAGGTGATCGCGGACGCGCTGAAGCGCGAGGGCCTGTTGCCGAACCTCAAGGGCCGGACCGTGGTGCTGTCGGGTCTCGGGTACACAGCGGAACCGCAGGCCGCCCTCGACGACCGTAGCCGGGCCTTTGTCGTGGATCTGTGGCGGGCGATCGTGGTGAGGGCGGGGGCGGGTGAGCCGTTGGTCCTGGCCGAGCCCAACACCGCGGACGCGGCGACGCGGAGTCCGGAGGTCGGCATCGTCACCTTCCCCGTCCACGGGATCCAGCTGACCTGCAATGCTGAGTCGGAGCTCCCGGACGACAAGGAGGTGGGCTTCAAACCGGACGAGGCGGAGTTCCGTGATCCCGTCGCCGCACGCGCCGTTCTCAAGAAGTTCGCCGACTACCTCAAGACCGTGCCGACCGCCACTGTCGAGATCAGGGGCTATGTTGCGCATTACGGCACCGGCGACCTGTCCCAGCGGCGCGCCGACCGGGTGAAGCAGGAACTCGTGTCGCTCGGCGCGCCCAATCCGATCAGCGCGATCGGCAAGGGGTGGGGACCTGAGCCCCATCCGACGGCGCCCGGCAATCCCCGGTTTGACCAGTTGAACCGCAAGGTCACCATCGCTATCTCCTGCCCGTAGGGTCCCGGTCCGGTCCCCGGTGCGGCTCACCGCACCGGGGACCGGACGGTCCCTAGGCCTCTGCGGCGGTCCGGAGCGCAGCGAGCCATGGGTAGTCGAGGGGCACGGCGCCGACGGCCTGTCGAAGGGTGATCCGGTCATCGCCGGTCGCGGCGTCGCCGGCCGCCCGGCACAGGCACCGCAAGGCGTGCAGCGTCACGAGGTCGGCGGCGTCCTGGACCACACCGTTGGCCATCAGAGTGTCGATCCGGTCGGCGAAGGGGGCGGCGACCGTGGCCAGCGGCTGGCCCGGTGGCTTCCCGCCGTCGACGAAGGCGCCGAGGGCGCCGATGATCGGCACGACGGCCGCATGGTCGTCTGGAATCGAGTGGGCCGCGCGCCACAGGCGTTGTGTGCCGACCGCCAGGTCGATCCCGTCGTCCGCGTGGTCGCGCCGGTGGCGCAGCAGCAGCGCGGACGCGTACAACAGGTCGTCGATCGCGGCGGTGACCCCGTCAGCGTCGGCGTCGGCGAGGATGCTGGCCATGGCGACCAGATCGTCCACCGTCTCGCCTGACGGCGCGGGTGTGGTGGGGCGGAGGAGTTCGATCGCGGCCCGCCAGACGTCGAGGTCCGGGTCGCCGACGGTGGTCAGCACCAGCGCGTGCAACGCCGCGCGCGTGTCGTCGTAGTCAGTCTTCTTGGCCACCACCGGCGGCCGGGTGGGCGGAGGCGGCGCCTGAGGACCGGGATCCTCTACCACCGCGACGGGCCGGTCCAGCGGGTCGATGACCGAGACCCCGTCGGAGTCGAAGAACTCCATGCGGAGCGGAACCATCGGTCCGGTCATGCCAAGGCCGCGCCCACCCGACTGGAATCTCGCGCTCAGCGTCTGGATCTTTTCCATGGTGCGGATGAGGCCACCGGCGTCGAAAGACATGGGTCGGGCGTTGAGCCCTCGAAAAAGGTCCCGCAGGACCTCCGCCATCTCGATGAACGCCTCGGCAGCTCGGACGAGGTCGGAGCTGCCCGTGCGTGCCTGCGCCGCGGAGTGGAACAGTTCGATGGCCCGGTCAGTGTCATCCACTGTGGTCGGCACGCCAGCTCCGTAGATCGCCTCGCGGACGAAGTCAGGCGACCGGAGCTGTTCGATCACCCGGGACAGGTAAAGCTGTCCGAGCTGCAACCGGGCCCACGCGCTGATGAGAGGCGGAACCACGGGACTGCCCACAGCTTCCTCGAGCATGTGGATACCGGTGTCGCGGTCGCGCGCGGGGCCGAGATGCACCGTATGGCGGATGGCGAGCAGGTTGCCCAGCAGGGCGGCCACCTTCGCCCGGGCCGGGCTGCCGAATTGAAGGTACGAGTAGGACTCGTCGAACGCGGCGATGGCGGCGTCGAGGTCCGGTTCGGCTGAGGCAGCCCCGGCGCCAACGCGGGTGTACCGCTCCATCAGCATCTGCCCGAGGCGGGCCAAAGGGATGGCGCGGGCGGGGTTGGGCGGCTCGGGAAGTTCCGCCCTGGCTCTCGCGATCTGGTCGTCTGTCGACATCACACTCCATTTCCGTACGGGACGTCCGGCCGGATCAGTGGCCCCAGTGCACGAAACCCGCCCAGGCCACCACCGGTGCGGGTACGTCGTCGGCGGTCGGAGCGACTACGCCGGCCGGCAGTTCGAGAGGCTTGCGACGCTGGGGGTGGAGCAGCCACAACTGCGCCTGGCGCAGGGCCTGCCACGGCGGGAGGTGCTCATGCCGGAGGTAGTAGTGGAACATGAACATCAGCGAGGAGGTCGCTTCGTCCGGGACGCTCCACTGGGTCGACAACACGGTCCGCGCGCCGCCGGCCAGGAAGGCGGTGGCCAGGCTGAACGCCTCGTCGTATCCGTAGATCGAGCGGCCCGTGTTACAGGCGGCGAGGACGACCAGGCTCACGTCCCGTCCCTCGGCGCTCGCCATGAGCTCGACCAGCTCCGCGGCGCTGAGCTCACCGGGACCATCGGCATCGGTGTCGCTCGCGAGGAGCAGGTACGACTTCGCCTGCGCGGGGTCGGTCCGGTAATCACCATGGCACGCCAGATGGATCATTGTCCCGGCCTGGGGTCGCCGGTCGGTGAGCCACGCACGGACCTGGCCGGCGGTACCCGCGCCCGTCGAACTCTCCGATCCCTTGGGCAGCCGTCCGAGATAGCGGGCACCCGGATAGAAGGCGCCTCTGATGGCATAGGCCTCCCGCCGGGCCGCTTCGAGGTCGGGGGCACGGCCGCCGGTGTCCGGGTCGCCGACCAGCAGTCCCGCCTGCGACAGCGGCACCTGGGTGCGCGCCGCCGAGTCACACAGCATGCGGGCGGACGCGACAAGGGAGAATCCCGCGAGCTCCACGGCGTACACGCCGTCGGACCGCCGGGCCGCCTGCCACGGAATGCGCGCCAGGTCGCCGATCGGGACGAGGACGATCCGTCGGTCCCGCCGCCCCGTCGAACTCCATTGCCGCCCGTCGACGTACTGCTCCAGCAGCGGTCCGACAGCGGCGCGCCATGCCCAGTCGCACATCCGGTCGGTGCTGCCGGTCAACTCGTCGTGCCCGGATGCGTCCAGGTCGCGAGTGAGCGCACGAAGGTAGCGGTCCACCACGAGGTCCTCGGTAAGGTTCAGGTAGGGCAGCGCCACAAAGCCCGCCGGTCCGTCAACCGGGGCGATGAGCGCCCAGCCCGGCAGGGGTGGCTCCGCCGGCACGAGATATACCAGGGCGTCCGCGTCCAACGCGGCGAGCGCGGCCTGGATCTCCGACAGCTCGCGCGGCTCCGTCATCTCCCGGAGATTCCCGGGTCCGCTGGAAAGCGCCTCCCATACCGTCCGGCGGTCGGTACCGTCCAACTGCGACGCGAAGTCCCGACGGGTGACAGCGGCGAAGAGCATCAGTGCCCGTCCGGCGTCGATGGCCGTCAGCGCGTCGGCGGGCCGGTTGTCCCTGGCGAACCGGCGCGCGGCGTCGACGGCCGTATCGGCGGCTTCGCGTACGGCGGTTGGCAGCCCGACGGCGTCGGACTCCAGCAGGGCGCGGACCGCGAAGCCGCGGAGTGCGTCGCGAGTCGACTCCTGAGCGTCCTGGTCGCGCCCGAGCCGCTCCAAGCCGCCCCTGAGCATGTCGTTGACGTACGTCCAGTGCGGATGATGCGGTCCTCCCATGCTGTCCTTCGCCTGCCGGAGCAGGTCGACCGCTTCGTCGAGGCCGTCCACGGTGGCGGTGATGTCCGCGCGCTGCATCAGCGCTAGCGCGAGCGTCGACAGATAGAACGACCGTCGCGTGTCGTCGTCCGAACACGACGCCACGGCCTGGCGCCCATGATGGATGCCCAGGTCGACACGGGCCACGTCGGTTTCGGTGCCCGCGTTGAGTGCGCACATCGTCACGTTGACGTGGGCGAATGCGCGGTCGGCGGCTGTGGCGCCGGGGCGTAGCGTCGCCGCGATCAGGCCCGCTAGCCCTGCGTCGCTGGGCCGCGACGGCGGTCGGTCCTCGGCGTCGAGGGCAGACCGCATCGATTCGATCATGGGTGCCGTGTCCGCGACCGCTTCCCGCATACCGTCGATCCTCGACAGGTGATCAAGGTTGGTGGCGAGCTGATCCAACACCTCGCGCCTCGTGGCCTGGTCGCCGGTCTGGGACGCGGCCGCCGCGTCGACCATGTTCATGATGAACGCGTGCAACTCCGCCACCGCCGGCACGCCCGTGAGCCCGTCACCAAGAGCCGCCACGTCCTCCCGCACGCGCCGCAGCGCGCCGAAGTCGCCGTCACGCTGGGCGCGAAGAAAGGCGAGTCCGGCGCGAGCCGAACCGACCCCCAGCCGCACTGCCGGATCATCCCCGAGGTCGAACGCGTCGATCTCGGCCAGCGCCGCATCAATGTCGTGGAGCTGACCCTGGCCCGCGGCGTACAGCAGTGATTGGGCCCGTGCCACCGGGCGAATGCGCGGCCACAGGGAGCCGGGCGGTGGGCAGCGGTCCGCGATCGCGATCAGGTCGTTCATGTGCCGCAGCCAGATGGTGCCCAACCCGTGCTCCGCGCCCGCGTTGACCAGCGCGACGACGACATCGGCAGCGAGGCTGCCACGTTCGGGCAGGCTCTGCGGCAGTTGGCGGACCAGGGCGATCGCGTCCTCGAACGCGGTCACCCCGCCGCGGACGACGGTGGCGACGGCCATGCGACACCGCGTCAGGTCGACCGCTTCCGCGGACGGGTCCATCAGCTCTCCTTCCCGGGCTCCTGAACGAGTGCTGACGGACCGGAGGCGCTTGGCGTGCGGCGGGTCATCGCAGCAGAGTCGCCACCGTCGTCACGCCGACACACCGCGCGGGCGCTTCCGCGTAGCCTGGTCGACTCGAACCACCAGGCAGGGGGGCCGACACGGTGACGGGCAGGGCCGCGGAGCTGGCTGACGAGCAGGGCTACTTCGATCGGGCCGAGGAGCACCTACGACGCCGCATGGCGGAGACCGCCGCACTGGCGGATGGGGCCGCCGACCGGGCCGCGGCCCGGTCGCTGCGGGCGCTCAGCCGGGAGCAACTCGCCCGCCTCGGGGACAGCACGGCGGTGGCCGTGGGGCGCATCGACGCCGAGGACGGCGAGCGGCTCTACATCGGCCGGCATCTGATCCGTGATGAGGAGCGCAACATCCTGGTGGTCAGCTGGCAGGCCGACGCGGCGATCCCCTACCACCAGGCCAGCCCCGCCGACCCGCACGGATTGACCCGCAAGCGGACCTACCGCTGCGAGGGCAACACCATCCTGGACTTCTCGGACGTGCTGTTCGGGGAGCTGGCCGACGCCATCGACAGCCACCTGCTCGGCGAGCTGGCCCGCCGCCGGGACGGCACCATGCGCGACATCGTGGCCACCATCCAGGCCGCGCAGTTCGACCTCATCCGGGCGCCGATGGATCAGCTACTGGTGATCGAGGGCGGTCCGGGCACCGGAAAGACCGCGATCGCGTTGCACCGGGTCTCGTGGCTGCTGTTCCACAACCCCGACCGGCTCAATGCCGATGACGTACTCGTCGTCGGCCCGCACCCCACCTTCACCCGTTACATCGGGCAGGTGCTGCCGGCGCTCGGCGACGCCGATGTCGCGCTCCGGCACGTCGGCCAGCTGGGCCCCGAGGTGCCACGCGGGCGTGACGAGCCGGCCGAGGTGGCGGCGCTCAAGGGCGATGCCCGGATGGCTGGGCTGCTGGCGCGGGCGCTCGACGCGCGCATCGGCGTACCCGAACCAGCGGAACGCCTGATGGTCGGCAACCGGTTCATCACGCTCCCCGGTCCCGACGTCGCCGCGGCGCTCACCGACAGCCGCGCGGCCACCCTCGGGTACGCCCAGCGGCGCACCCTGTTCCGGGACAAGCTGACCGAGCTCGTCGCCCAACGACTCGGCACCGGCCCCGGCCGCCTGCCCGCCCTGGACAACCTCGTCGACCGGCTCTGGCCGCAGCTGACCGTACCCGCCTTCCTCCGTGATCTGCTCGCCTCGCGCGACCGGCTGCTCGCCGCCGCGGCCGACCAGTTCACCGCCGCGGAGGTGACGCTGCTGCACCGCCGCGGCGCGGACCGCCTCTCGCAGGAGCACTGGTCCGCAGCGGACCTTCCGCTGCTCGACGAGGCGGACGCGCTGATCAACGGTGTGCGGCGCCGGTATGCGCATATCGTCGTGGATGAGGTTCAGGACCTGTCGCCGATGCAGTTGCGCAGCGTCGCCCGCCGGTCGGCGACCGGCTCGTTGACCATCGTGGGTGACCTCGCCCAGGCCACCGGTGCGTGGGCCGCGCAGACCTGGGAGGAGATCACCCGCCACCTGCCGGACACGCTGCCGGTCGCGATCCGGCCGCTCCGGTACGGCTACCGAGTACCCCGACAGGCGTACGCCTTCGCCGCCCGGCTGCTCCCGGTCGCCGCTTCCACTGCCACCGCTCCGGAGGTCGTTCGCGACGGACCGAGCGAGCCGGTCGTCCACCAGGTGGCCCTCACCGAGCGGGCCGGGCAGGTCGCGGCCGTGGCGATGGCACGCGCGGGCGAAGGTGCGTTCGTCGGCGTCATCTGCCCGGATCGCTGCCGCCGCGAGGTGGAAACCGCGCTGGCCGCCAACGGCGTCACCTGGCGCAGCGCCGACCGGGGCGAGCTGGGCGGGGCTGTCAACCTGGTCAGCCCACGCGAGGCGAAGGGCCTGGAGTTCGACGCCGTCGTGGTCGTCGAGCCCGAGGCGATCGTCGCCGAAGACGAACGCGGGCATCGCATGCTCTACGTCGCGCTCACCCGAACCACCGCGACCCTCGACGTGGTGTGCGTGGGCGATCCGATGCCGCTCACGGCGCAGCAACCCGAGACCGTCCGTCCGAAGGAAACTGTCGACGCAGGCCGTCACCTGGTACCGCTGGCTGACTACGTCGCGAACCGCATCCGGGCGACCCTGCCGCCGTCGCACTGGGAGGAGGTGCTGACGCTCGTCCGCGACCGGCTCACGGCCGCGGACCCGTCAGACCCGCCCGGCGCTTGAGCGCCGCACCATCGCATCGGCGTCCAGGCGCCGCCCGACCAGCAGTTCCACCATCTTGTTGATGACCACGTCCCGCTTCGCGCTGCTTGCGACGGGGATGTCCAGTTCCGCGCAGACCTGCTTGTACTGCGGGACGGTCAGCTTCAGGTCGTTGAGATAGCGGGTGGCGGCCGCCCGGTCATCGATCTTCGCCAGTTCGGCGCTGATCTGCGTCGCGGAGGCCGGAGCCGGCTTAGCGGTCGCGGGCGTGCGTCTGGCAGCCGCGGCCGACGGGCCGGACACCCGGGCACCCTTGGGCAGCACGGCCAGCCGAGCCTCACCGGTGACCAGATCGGCGACCTGAGCGGGCGGTAGCTTACGCAGAAAGTCGCCGACCATCACCAGCACGCGTTGGGTCAGGTCGATAGCGGGTTCGGTCACTGAGCGCTCCTCGTGATGGGGCAGGCAAGCGTCGCGTCTACCTCAGACGCGGATCTTCGCATAGAACTCGCTGGTCAGCTGATGCAGCTCATAAAGAACCGTGTCGTTGATCCCGGGCGTGAGCACGACGGGCAGGCTGCCCTCGCCACCCTGGCCGAAAAGCGCGCTGCTCTGCCGCATGGTCTGGCGGAAGACCGGCAGTTCGGTCGCGGCGAGGGCCCTGATGTTCTCCCGATGCACCGTGATCGGCCGTACTCCCGTGTACTGCACCATCGTGACGACGACGCCCATGATCTCCGGGGTGATCGGCGGAACCGTCCCGCTGTCGGCCAGCACCACCTTGTTGTAGTCACCGACCAGGTCGGAGAGCCGGCCACGCAGGTAGTTGATGCCCAGGCTGGACAGGTAGTCCGGCTTGGCCGGCACCAGCACCCGTTCGCTGGCCACGATGCCGGCCCGGGTCGCCATGCCGAAGTTCGGCGGACAGTCGATCAGCACCACGTCGTACTGCCCGAACGCGTCATCCGCCAACGCGTCCGCCAGCATCCGGTGCACGCGCAGGAAGTTAGGGCTCGTCACCTGGAACCGCGAGCCGCCCAGCTCGGCAGCCAGATCCTGATCAACATCGATCAGCCCCAAGTGGGACGCGATCAGATCAAGCCGGCCGCCGTTGGCGGCAACGAGCTCGTTGACGCGCGTCGGCGTCAACACGAAGTCAGCCAGCGGCGTTGGTTGCCCGTCCGACAGCAGCGCGCCGATCCACTGCAGGATCGTGCGCTCATCCTGCAGCTCTTCTTCCCACTGCCGCGCGGTGTAGAACGAAAACGTCAAACTCGACTGAGGATCAAGGTCGATCAACAGGACGGTCCGGCCACGGTTGGCCAACTCGGCACCGATGTTCGCGGTCAGGGTCGTCTTGCCGACCCCGCCCTTGTAGTTGATAACCGAGACGGTCCGTGGCATGGCAGGCATCCTGCCACCCCACCCGGGATCGTGACACCTACGCCGGTCGGCGTCGCGAGTCCGAAGGACCACGTGAAGCCGGCTCGGCGTGCCCTTGGCCGAGTGCGCGGGCCGTCTTCATCAAGTTCACCCCCGACCACAAGGGACGCTGTCTCAGGCGTTGGCCGTTGGTCGGCGGTCACCGCGGCACTGCCTTGGGTACGGATGAGGCGGGCGGCTTTGATGACCGCGTCCTTATTGCCCGATGCGGGCCAGCTCTGCGACCAACTCAGGCGCACCGGGTCGTCGACGTAGTCCAGTCCGGCGGCCCCGAGCTGCGTCTGGCCGTTGGCGTACTGCACGGCGATGTTGCCCGTGGTGATCTCGACCATACCGTTGTCGAGCATGGACACGGCCTTGCCCACCGCCTTGACCCCCGGCGGTGCCGACGGCAGCTCGCTCAGTGTGTCCATGACGTGCCCGCTGACCTCTCCAGCACGGCATCGCTGGCGTTCGCGGCGTTCTGGCGCAACTGGTGCCAGCGGCGCGCCCAGTAGGCGCCTGCCGTGGCGAGGATCCCGCCCACACCTGCCGCCAGCCACTTGAGCCAGTCGCCGCCGCCGTCACTTGTACCGCTGCCACCCTCAACTGGGGCGCTGACCCTGTGGTACCGCACCAAGCTCGAAGAGCCGACATCGCCGGCCCGTACTCCACTGTGCGGGTCCGGTTCGTAATCTCCTGGCACGTGGATTCGAGCTGCACCACAGCGTTCTCTGGTGGCAGCACTCGGACGTACCCCATCGTCAACGGAACGCCGGCAGCGCTGGAAGCCCTCGTCCTCTGCTAGCCCGGTAGGTCGCAACCAAATCGGTCGGCGCAGTCCTGAGCGCGCGCCGACTACACGGCCAGTACATCCCCATCACCATCCTGGCGCGCCCCGGAATTAATGAACTTCGCGCGCCGGAATCGCCTTCGAAATGAGCGGAGGAATCGCCATGGCCATGATCGGCCAAAGGATCGCTGCCGGCGCATTGGCGGCAGTCGGCATGTCCGGCGCCGTTGTGGGCGCCGCCGCGAGTCCGGCATTCGCCGGCCCGCTGGCACCGCAGTGCGTAACCACAAGCACCTCCAGCAGCGGCGTTGTCACCACATTTCTCGCCCTCAACAATTGCTCCTACACAGTGAAGGTCAAGTTTATTATCGCCTTCCACGTCGACTCGGGCTGTTACACCATTAAGCCGGGTGGCGGCCTGGCCTACCTCGAGGAACTGAATTCCTGCTGAGCCGGCAGGACAACGGCCGGCGGTGCCGAGCGGTTATCGTGGGGCGCCGCCGGCCGGCCGGGCAACCATTGAGCGGTGGCGGAAAGCGGCGCCGCAGGGGCACGCCATAGAACCCACGCAGAGCGCAAAAGGGGATCGGACAATGGAGCACACCGTCGTAGCGAGCGGATTGACACTCCACTATGGATCGACCCGCGCACTGGAGGACGTCGGCTTCGCACTCCGCCCAGGGACCACCGGGCTGCTCGGCCCGAACGGCGCCGGCAAGACCACCCTGCTGCGCATCTTGGCCACTGCCCTCCTGCCACGCAGCGGCGACCTGAGCATCCTCGGCTACGACCCGGCCACCCCGGAAGGGCGGCTGGCCGTCCGGCGGCGGCTCGGCTTTCTTCCGCAGAACCCCGGCTACTACGCGCATTTTACCGCCTTTGACTTCGTCGACTACGTGGCGATCTTGAAGGAGATGTCCGACCGTGCCTCCCGCCGGGAAGAGGTACGGCGGGTACTCGAGCAGGTGGGCCTGACCGCCGACGCCGGGAAACGGCTGCGCACTCTGTCCGGCGGGATGAGGCAACGGGTCGGTCTTGCCGCCGCTCTCATCGGTGACCCGCCGCTGCTGATCCTCGACGAGCCGACCGTCGGCCTCGATCCGGAGCAGCGCCTGCGCTTCCGGGAACTGTTGGCGGAGTTGGGCGAGACCCGGACGGTGCTGCTGTCCACCCACCAAACCGAGGACGTGATCATGGTCTGCCAGCAGGTAGTGGTCCTGCACCAGGGCCGGGTGCGGTACGACGGCACGCCCGCCGACCTGACCCGTCTGGCCCACCAACGGGTCTGGCTCAGCGACGCCCGACCGGAGCGGATGCTGGCGAGCTGGCGCGCCGGCGACGGGCGCTACCGCAGTATCGGTGACCCGCCGCCGGACGCCGAGCTGGTCGAGCCGACCATTGAGGACGGCTACCTGACCCTCGTCGAGGCACACCCGGCGGTGACAAGCCGATGAACGCCACGATCACCTCCGTCGCGCCGGCAACCGGTGACCTGGTCACCCCACACGGCAGTGCTGGCGGCTCCACGATGGCCCTGGCCAGGGTGGAGGCCGGACGGTTGCTCCGCCACCCGTTGACCGTCATCGCCCTGTTCCTGTTGACCGTCTACTGGGCGTACCCGCTGGTGACCGGGGCCGACTCGGTGCACTTCGCGGTGCTGCAGAATGCCGACCGGGCCACCCAGTTCCCCTGCGCCTTCCTACTCGGCGGTGCCGCCATGATCGTGTCCAATCTCGCGGTGCTGCGCTCCCGGCGGTTCGGAACCGATGCCGTGCTCGACGTGGCGACGTTGACCCGGTCCCACCGCACCGCCGCCCACCTCCTGGCGCTGGTGCCGCTGGCGGTACTGGCCACTGCACTGGTGGTGGCGCAGATCGTGGCTGTGGCCGCCCAGCCGGCCGCCGTCGGCCGGATCAACCCCGCAGAGTTGGCGGTAGGACCCCTGTGCGTGATCCTGCTCGGCTGTCTCGGCGTCCTGCTGGGCCGGCTGGTACCCCTGCCGGTCGTCGCGCCACTGGCCTTGGTGGCGTTTGCCGTGGTCACCCTTATCCCCGCCATTCCGGGCATCGCGAGCGGCAGTGGTCCGCAATGGCAGTGGCTGTTCCCGGTCGCGTACGAGGACCACAACGACAACCCGCTGCCGGCTGACCTGCTCAGCCGTCCCGTCGCCTCGCACAACTTCTACCTGCTCGCCCTCATCTTGCTCGCGGCGGCGGTGTCGCTGCTGGCGGGTCGTGGCTCCGCCCAGGCCGGCACAGCCGCCGTGCGTCGCGTCACCGCCATCGTGGCCGCAGTGGTCTTACTGGGGGTCAGTACGGCAGTACAGATCGCCCGGCCCTCGGCCGCTGTGCTCGACGCGCGGACCAGGGCGGCCCAATCGCCGGCAGCCGGCCAGGTCTGCCGGAACACGCAGCCGTGGACGTACTGTGCCTATCCCGACTTCACCGGCCGGATTCCGCATTGGGACAGGTTGGTACGTGCCGTGGTCGGACAGGTCGCTCCGGTGACCAGCGTCCGGCCGCTGACCGTCCGCCAGCATGTTCGCGCCGACCAGGGACCCAAGCCGATCACCGAGGTCATGCCGGCGGCACCGGTTGCCGGGTGGCTCAGCGACGCCGCCGCGGCGGGATACCCACCCGAGGACGTCACCGTGGGTACCGCATGGAGCGCCGAGGCGGAGTTCGCGTTCGCCGCCAGTGTGGCCAGGGCCGTGATAATCGGCGGGCCGCCGCCGAGCCGCATCGACCCGGCGTGCGGCGCCCGCGGTGTGGTGATCCTCTGGTTGGCGGTACAGGCGTCGCCCCGGTCCGCCCGAGGGCTGGCCCAACTGGAGTCCAGTTCGAGCGCGGGCGTCGCGTTCTTCACCGGTGGGTACGGCAGCGGACTGGTTTTCGATGTCCGTCAACTCGAGGCGGTCCGGAACCTCGCCCGGATACCGGCCGCGGACGTCGGCGCCCGGATGCGCCAATCGCTGGCCGCGCTGACCGCGCCAGGCGCGACCACTGAGGACGCCGCCCAACTGCTCGGCGCGGGCCAGTTGACGGCTCCCTCGATCGACAGCGTGGACCGTTGCTGACCGGCGAGGGGACGGACGCCCGAGGGCACAGACCGGCACGCTCTGTCGGGGTACCCATCGGTGTGCCGGTGCTGCTCGTCATCCGACGGACGATGGACTGGCGCCCGCTGCTTCTCGCGGCCGTGGTCGGTACGGTCATCCCAGCTGTGCCGGCGATGGCCCATGTCCACCTCGGCGCCGCCGATCTGTGTCTGCTGCTCCGGCTGGGCGGTATATGCGGGGCGCTGGGAGCGGCCTTCGCCCTCGACGACGCGGCAGCGGGAGCCACGACCACAGTCCCAGTGGGACGGCTGTGGCGTACCTGTGCGCGGGTCGCCTGGCTCACCGCCGGGCTCGGGCTGTGGTGGCTGGTCATGCTCCTGATCGCCGGGTGGAACGCACACGTGTCCGGCGTGCGGCTTCCCTTGGGTGGACTGAGCGTGGAGGCGGCGGCCGGGGCCGCCATCGCGGTCGCGGCCGCCGTCGTCGCGTTGCGACTGCGGTCCCCTTCCGGTGGCCCCGGCCTCGCCGGTGGAGTGAGCGGCGCGGCAACGCTGCTGGGTGTCGTCGTGGCCGTCAGTCTGCTGCCTGCGGACCTAACGTTGGTGGTCCCGCCCGACTCGCCCCGCTGGCCAGCGGTCCATCTTGTCTGGGCGGGTGTGCTCGTGGCCGCGCTGGCCGTCATGGTGGTCGCCAGCGCCGAGCCGCTTCGTCAGCGCCGCCGCTAGTCCACGCCACTGCTGGGACCGCTGGGACCCGACTGCATCCTCGCCTGACCCACCGAACCAGGTGGCTCGACCACACCGGCGACCTGCCCATCATCGAGGGCACCCTCGTCCGTCTGCAGATCGAACACCAACCCGGAGACCGCGACCCGAAGCCGGTGTGGCTGTGGTCATCAGCGACCGCCGCTACCGCCACGCATGTCGACCGCTGCTGGAAGGCGTTCCTACGCCGCTTCGACCTCGAACACACCGTCTGCCCTGGTCAAGCAGACCCTCGGCTGGACCCGCCTGGCCAAGTACGCCACGAAGTCCACCGAGGCGACCGGTCACCTGTCCGGCCGGCTCACCCCGGAGACCATCGACGTGTACGTCGACTCCGGCGGCGGCCACATCCAGGGCCTATCGACGCGTGCTGGCGCCTCGGCCGCCCCACCGGTATGCGGGCGGGGCCCGCACTGTCCCGGCCGGCCGGACGGCCAAGCCGGTCAGGCGGCCGGCGCCCGGTGGACGTGCCCGGACTGCGACGGCACGACCCGACTCACCTCGTTCCCCGATGCACACCGGCCACCACTTCTACTTCGAAGACGCGAAGAACCAACCGCTCCTCATGGGAATGCTCACCCAGACCCTGGCGTGGCGGTACGCGCAGCAGTTGGTGGCGCCGGCCGAACTGCAGGCCCGCCCGCAGGTTCAGGTCGCGTTGACCTTCCCGCCCCACGACCATCGGCCAGGGCGTGGCCACATCGACGGGATCACCCCACCAGAGGACGACGGCCGGCCGGGCACGTTCACCATGCTTGCCGGGATCGTGCTGTCCGACCAGACCCGCGACGACATGGGCAACCTGGTGGTCTGGCCCGGAACCCACCTCCGTACCGCCGACTACCTGCGGGAGCACGGCGCGGACGCGATCCTGTCCACCGGCGGATACCCGCCGGTGGAATACGGTGACCCGGTCCAGGTCCACGCCGCACCTGGCGACCTGATCCTCGCCTCCTACCTGCTGTCGCACAACATCAGCGCGAACACGTCACCGGTGATCCGTAGGACGCTCTGCTACCGGCTCCACGTCCGCGACCACCGGCACAATTGGCGGCGGGCCGTCACCGACTCCCTCGCCGAATTCCCCGCCACCCAGTCCACCTGATGCGGCCGGGACCTATGGGGGCGTCCGGACCATATGAGTGCAGCGCTGTCTTGTGCCCATGCCGGGCGGACTGGGCTGGTCGCCGTGGCCTGTCACGGTTGGCGTCGGTACTGCGAACACGCGGCGATGAGGGCCGCTGGCGTGAGGGCACCGACATCGGCGGTGAACTCATCCAGGAAGGCGGCGTACCAGGCGGGTGCGTCAGGTTCTCCCATGAAGTGCGGCTCGTAGTGGGTGCTCGCCCAGTCGAAGTACCGGTTGTCCCTCTCACCGGCCTCGGCCACCATCCGCAGCGTCGACCGGCCCAGGTGCACGACGTAGCCGTGCCTGGTGAACGCGACCTCGGCCGTACCGACGCCAGCCTCGATAGCCGACCGTTGCAGAGCCTGTGACGGGCTGCCGTGCTCGGCGAACCGGACGATCGACGCCCGCCACACCTGAGAAGGGTCGAGCAGCCTGGTCGCGTTGACGGAACAGGGCCTGCGGGTTGGACTCGCCGGCAACCAGACCGCCCGCGCGGAAGTGATCCTGCGGTCGCTGGCGTTTTCGGTGGATGTGATCGGTACATCGGATGGATGGGGTGTGGAGAAGCCGTCCGCGGCGTTCTTCGATCGTGTCGTGCTGGAGGCTGGTTGCCCGGCCGAGCAGGTGCTGTACGTGGGTGGCCGGTTAGACAACGACGTACGGCCGGCCCAGCAGGCGGGCCTGGCGGCGGCATTGATCCGTCGCGGCCCGTGGGGTTATATCCTCGACGACCCCGAGGTGGCGCAGCGGTGCTTGTTTCACCTGAGCAGTCTTGATGAGCTACCCGATCTGGTACGCAAGCACAACGAAGCGGTCGTCTAAGCGGGCAGTGCTCGAGGTGACGCGGTGAGGGTGAGAAGCCGCTCGTCCAGTTGGTTGCCCGCAAGGCTGTGGCCGAGCGTGGCCCGTGCGGTACGGACGCGATCGGCACCCGCGTCGTACCAGTCGGTGTTCAGGGCGTCGATGGCCTGGTGCAGGTAGGTTGCCACGCGGTCTCCGTCGTCGGGGTGCGTGGAGGCTAGATTAGCGAGTACGACGCTGCGTTGCTTCGCGCCGGCGGGACCGAGGCTGTTGAGGGCTGTGGTGAGGTGCTCGGCGGCTGCGTCGTGATCGCCGACGGTGAGCGCGGCGTATCCGGCGAACGTGTGCAGCCGGCTGCTGTTGAAAAAGTCGAACCAGGCAGGCAAGGGTTCGTCCATGTCGGACGCCGCGGTGGCCAGGTCGATGTGATGGCGGGCCGCTTTGACATAGGAGGCACCCTTCGAGGCACCTGACGTCCACAATGGAAATGAGAAAGCCTCCGCTCTGGGGTGTTTTTCCAGCTCAGAGGCTTGATCAATTGCGCGCCGCCAGGGACTCGAACCCCGAACCCGCGGATTAAGAGAACGACATTTCTGAATTTTTACTCTATCGGAGAGTAATCCTCGTGAGTCCGGATTTCTGGCGGTCATGTCCAGCCGAGTATGCGCTGGTCCAGACGGTGGACACGGTAAGTAACCAGGCCGCCAGGTCTGGCGGGTCTGCAAAGTCCGGCACGGGTGGCGTCAATCCGGTCAGTCCGTGAACATCCGAGCAACCGTCGAGCGACCAGGCCAGGCTTCAGGGCCGTACTGGTCCAGGTCCTGCATCGACGAGGTGGAGGCCATCGTGTGCCACGAAGTCTTCGTAGTCCTTGACGTTGAACGTGGCCAGCGGTAGCCCGTGGGCGAGGCAGCAGGCCGCGATCCAGGTGTCGTTGACCGGGCGCGGCCGACCGCGGTGCTGGGCGCGGGCCTGCAGCTCACCCCAGACGAGGGACACGGCTTCGTTGTACGGGAGAAGGACGACGTCGCTTCGCCACTCGCGCAGGCCGGCGAGACGGCGCGGTCCCCAGCTGCGCAGGTGCGTCCATTTGGTCAACTCGCCCAAGGTCACAAAGGTGATGCACACCGTCTGACCCGCGAGTCGTGCTCGGAACTGATCAGGGAGACGTCCGCGCAAGGCTGCCGACGCGACGTCGGTGTCCAGGACGACAAAGCTCACGCGACGTCAGCCCGCCGCGATTCGTACAGGTCGGCCAGGAACTCGTCCAGCTCATCGTCGGACTCGAAGGTCCCGGGACGGGCCAGCTCGTCCGCCGAGGCAATGGGCCGCACACCCTGTTGCCGGGCAAGCTCCGCAACCGGGACATGATCATTTGACGGCCAGTTGGTCTGACCACCCGCTGGACTCGCTGTCATGATCCACCTCCTGCCTCTCCGTCTCAACCCTCGCTCGATACGTTCGATATTAGTCATAACCAGGCGATTATCGCGCTGCGCGATCCGGCCGACCTGTAGTTCGCCCGATAGGTCTCAGTCCAGTCAGGGACAGCGTTCGGGGCGTATCGGCTCCAGTTATTTGGAGCGGACCGAGCATGCGCCGATATTGAGCCCGTGTCGTGCGACGATGCGGCGGTGGGGTTGGCGGATGGGGCCGCGGCGGGTGAAGTCGACCGGTTGCGGCGGGAGCTGGATCGGTTGCGGGCGGAGAACGGCCGCCTGACCCGGCTGCTGGATCTTCAGGGTCGTGACACCGCGCCGGCCCACGAACAGCTCGCTGTGCCGGCACCCAGGTTGGTGACTATGACGTCGCCGGTGCAGGACAAATTGGCCCTATATGTCGATCGGTTCCGATCGCGTACGGATGTTCACGCCGTTCGGTGGGAGAACCTTCGGACGGGGCAGGCGGGGTGGATGCCTGCGGTGGCCGGGGGGTGGCGCAAGGGTATGGATCGCCGCGGCGCGCAGCATCTGCCGTTGACGGACCGGGTGGTCGGCGCGCATCTGGTCGGCGATGCGTTCATCGGGTTGTACCCGCTGTTGAAGGACAACACGTGCCACTTCGTGGCCGCCGACTTCGACGGCCCAGCGGCGATGCTCGACGCGCTGGCCTACGTCAAAGCGGCACGGGCCAACGGCGTACCGGCCGCGCTGGAACTGTCGCAGTCGGGCCGCGGTGCGCACGTATGGGTGTTCTTCACCGAGAAGATCGCCGCGTCGACCGCTCGGGCGGTCGGCACCGTGCTGGTGCATGAGGCGATGGTGCTGCGCGGTTCGATGGACCTGCGCTCCTACGACCGACTGTTTCCCAACCAGGACGTGTTGCCCGACGGCGGGTTCGGCAACCTGATCGCCGCCCCGCTGCAGGGCCGGCGGCGCCGTGACGGGCTGACCGTGTTCCTGGACCTGGCGACCCTGGAACCGTACGAGGACCAGTGGTCGTTCCTGTCTACGGTTGACCGGCTCAGCCCTGGCGACGCGCAACGGGTCGCCCGGCAGGCGAAGCGGACGCTGGTCGGGAGCGATGTCGCGAGTATGAGCCGGTCGGAGGCGACCAAGGTCCATCCGCCGTTACCGGTAGTAGTGCACGCCGAGCTTGGCGCCGGGTTGCGGGTGGGGCTATCGCAGCTGCCGCCAGCGGCGTTGGCCACGTTCAAGCACGCCGCGTCGATGGCCAACCCGAAGTTCTACGAACTGCTGAAGCGCGCTGGGTTTGGTGGAGGCTCCATTCCGTGAGGAGATGGAGTCATGG
>NZ_BAAALS010000041.1:0-32983 GCF_039528415.1 Luedemannella helvata | reverse complement strand
GGGGTGGCGGGCCTGCAGGTCGGCTCGGTAGGCACGGGGGCGGCGGGCGGGTGTGGCGCGCGCGCGGGGCGGGCGGGCGCGGGGCGGGCGGGTGCGGTGGGCGGGTGCGGTGGGCGGGTGCGGTGGGCGGGTGCGGTGGGGGGCCGCCCCGTGAAGGGGCGGCCCGCCGTTGGTGGCTGAGAGGTGTCGGGCTCTCAGCCGACCGGGACCGGGTCGCGATCCGGGGTTGGTGCGGGTGCCACCTGGGGCGCCGCGGCCCCCCTCGTGCCGCGGCGGCGCAGGAAGGCCGGGCCCCACCAGTTCGCGTCGCCGAGCAGCGTCATGATCGACGGCAGCACGACGGCCCGGATGATCGTGGCGTCCAGCAGGATGGCGGCGGCCAGGCCGACACCGAGCTGCTTCATGTCCAGCGTGCTGAGCGTGCCGAAGATGGCGAACACGGCGACCATGACGACCGCGGCGCTCGTCACCACGCCGGCCGAGCTCGTGATGCCCCGGGCCACCGCGTCCCGGTTGGCGGCCCCGGCCAGACGGGCCTCGCGGATGCGGCTGACCACGAACACGTGGTAGTCCATCGACAGTCCGAACAGGACGACGAAGAGGAAGATCGGCAACCAGGAGATGATGCCGCCGTTGGACGTGAAGTCCAGCAGGCCCTCCGCCCAGGTGTGCTGGAAGACCAGCACCAACAGCCCGTACGCCGCGCCGACCGACAGGAGGTTGAGCGCGATCGACGTGAGGGCCACGACCACCGAGCGGAACGTCCACGCCATCACCAGGAGGGTGAGCAGCAGGACGAACCCGACCACGAGCGGCAGCTTCTCCTTGACGTGGGCGGAGTAGTCCGTGGTTCCGGCGATCTCGCCGGTGACGGCGTGCTCGAACCCGGCGAGAGTGGCCGGTACGTAGTCGTCGCGCAGCCGGTCGAGGGACTCGGTCGCGTGCTTGGTGCCGGGAATCACGGGAGTGCCGATCTCCAGCATCGTCACCGTGCCGTTGGGGGAGTGGACGAGCTTGGGTTCTTGGTCGTGGGCGAACAGCGGGTCGCTCGCGGTACGCGCCGCGAGCGCGCCCAGGGCCGTGTCGACCGCGGCCTGTTGGCCGGCCTCCGCCCGCACGACGACGACGTGGCTCGTGCCCGTACTCGGGAAGGCCTTTGTGAGGCGGTCGTAGGCCTGCATCACTTCCGTGCTGCGGGGGACGTCCTGCAGGCCGTTGAGCTTGAGGGTCATGCCCAGCGCGGGTGCGGCCAGCGCCAGCAGGGCGCCGACCGACAGGATCAGGGTCAGCCACGGGGCGCGTAGCGCCGGGCGCAGGATCACCGACCAGAACCGGGAGGTGACCTCGCCGCCGCTGACGCGCGGGGCGGTGAGCCGCCACACGAACGGGATGCGGGGGCGGTCAACCCAGCGGCCGAGCTTGGCGAGCATGGCCGGCAGGACGGTCAGCGAGCCGAGCACGGAGACGGCCACAACGAGGATCGAGCCGACCGCGAACGACGAGAAGATGTTGTCCTGAGCCAGGAACATGCCCGACATCGCGATGATGACGGCGAGGCCGGAGATGACCACCGCGTGGCCGGAGGTGGCGGCCGCGATCTCCACGGCGTCGAGGTGTCCGGCGCCCTTCGCGCGTTCCTCGCGTTCGCGTTTGAGGTAGAACAGCGAGTAGTCGACGCCGACCGCCATGCCGATGAGCAGGACGACGCTGTTCGTGGCCTCCTGCGCGGGCACCAGGTGAGACGCCAGCGCGGACAGGCCGATCGCCGCGCCAACGGCCGACATCGCCAGCAGGACGGGCACCCCGGCCGCGATGAGCGCGCCGAACGCGACCAGCAGGATGATCAACGTGACCGGCACGCTGAACAGTTCGGCGCGCTTGAAGTCCTCGCCGATCGTGTCGCTGAGAGCCTTGTTGATCGAGGCGTTGCCGACCTGTTCGACCCGCACGTCGGCGTGCGCGGCCTGCAGGGCGGCGGTGGTGTCGAGCAGCGGCTGGACCCGGTCCTCGGCGGTGTCCGGGTCACCGGCCACCGTGACCGGCAGGAACATCGTGGTGCCGTCGGGTGACGTGACCGGGTCGCCGACGCCGGCGACCTCCGGCAGGGCCCGCATGCGGGTCGCCGCGTCGGTCAGGGCCGCGGTGGCCTTGGCGGTGTCGAGCGCGCCCGCCTTCGACGTGACGAGCACCCGCTCGGTCGCCGGGTCGTCCGGGAAGTCGCCCGCCTCGATCATCTGCTGGGCACGCGCGGTCTCCGCCACGTTGCCGCCGTTGGTGGCCTCCTTCGTGCCGACCGCCGATCCCACGGCGATCGCGGCGATCACGAAGACCACCCACAGCGCCATGGCGCGCCACGGGTGCTCGGCGCTCCACCGTGCCACCCGCACGGTGAAAGGCTTGCGCTCCATCTGGTCCGTCCCTTGGTGTTCGTTGTCTTTGTGTCACCAGAGACGTTAGGGAGCGGACCGACTGCTGCCATCGGGTGTGACCCCGACGGGACAACCCATTGCGGGTACGGGGGATAGCCGCACCCTACGAGCTCCCACCTGCGCAAAGCCGCCCCGACGGCCCTTGGATCTCTCCCTAGGGGTACGTCGGGGCGGCCTGTGACGCTGGCTACAGGGCCGGGTAGGCGTTGCGTACGAGGGTCTCGAAGTACGCGTCGAACCAGCCGCCCTCGGCCGGGGCGCCGTAGCTGGCGCCGGACGGGCGGATGCTGCCCATCGGCGGCGACCACGACGGGTCACACATCGGGTCGGCGCCGTCCGGTCGCGGCTGGCCCGCCGCGGCCGGGGCCGCGCCGTCCGACGCGCCCGGCTGCCACGCCCAGATGAAGGCGTCCACGTGCGGCATCGGGTTGGCCCGGGGCCGCTCGCCGATGCCGGCGCCAACCTGGTTGCACCAGTTGCTGCGGTAGATCCGGCGGTCGACCCGGGACTGGTCGACGTATGTGTTGATGTCGGTCGAGGTACTCACGGCCGTTGGGCGGTTCGGGCCACCCCAACCGTTGCGTGACGTGTCGACCACGATGCCTATGTCAGCCGGGAAGCCTGCGCTGACCAGCTCCGCGTGCAGCGCCGTGATGTAGTCCTCCTCGTCGATGACGTCGCTCCAGTCGATCCAGCGGGACATCAGCAGCATCTGCCCGTTGATGGTCTTGCGGGTGTCGGTGATGAACGGCTCCACGATCGGGCTGTAGCCCGCCGAGTTGATCGCGAATCCGTCGATGCTGGCCAGGCCTGCGGAGGTGCTCGCCGCGAGGGTCGCGTACAGCTGCGCGGCCGGTACGAGGTTCGTCTCGTAGCCCAGCGCGTACGAGTGGCTCGCGTCCAGGTATGTCCACACGTTGGCGATCGGGGCGAGGGCGTTCAGGGCGTACCGGACGCCGTCCGTGTACACCTGGCCCGCGATCACCTCGGCGCACGCCGCCGTCCGCGTGGACTGCATGACCAGGTTCACCAGGGCGCCCGGCTCGACGATCGTGGCGATGCGCAGGCTCGCGTACGCCGGGTCGCGCAGGACGGCCGCGATCGCGTCCACGTACTCGGTCTTGTATCTCGCCAGGCCGTTGTTGGTGACCGACAGCTCGCCGTGCGGCACCCACTCGTTGCAGTCGCGGTTGGGCAGGTTGTCGAGCACGACCGTGACGACGACCGGCGCGCCGACGACCGTGCGCTGCGCCAGCGCGCGGTCCAGGTGACCGCGCAGGTTGGCCACGGAGGCGATGCTGCTCAGCCAGATGCCCGTGGGCTGCTCACCCACCCGGGTCATCGCGGCCGCGACGTCGCCCGTGCGGGTGGCCGCCGAGCCGGCGACGCGGGCGGTGAAGTCCGGGTTGCGGTAGCCGACCGCACCGGCGTACGGGTTGGTCCGGGTGGGCGGGCCGGACGTGGTGGCAACGGCGCTGGTCGGCGCGCTGCTGGTCTCCGGCGTGCCGCTCGTCGGCGCGGCGCCGCTCGTGGGCACGCCGCTGGTCGGCGGCCGGCTCGTGGCGGTGGCGCTGGCGGTCGAGGTGCCCGGGGGATAACAGGTCAGGCCGTTGAGCGTGATGGAGGCCAGGCGCAGGGGCGGTGACCCGGTGACCGAGGCGACGAAGCCGGGGCGCACGGTGCTGCCCGCCGCGATGGTCGGTTGCCACGCGGGGTTGGTCACGGTGACGCGCTGCCCGGACTGGCTGAAATTGCCGTTCCAGCCCGAGTTGACCCGCTCGTCGGCGGTGAACGTCCACGCGATCGTCCAGTTGCTCACGCCGCCGGTGGGGGTAACGGCCACCTCGGCCTGGAACCCGCCGGGCCACTTCGAGATGATCGTGTACGCGTACGTGCAGGGCAACGGGGTCAGCGCGTTGGCGGCGGTCGCGACCAGGGCGCCGGCCGCGGCGACGACGGCGACCGCCGCGCCTGCCACGAACCTGCGCCGGGCACCGGCCACCGCGCCGCTGAGGGGGACGAACCTCATCGGAGCTCCTCTGATTCACATGTTCACATGTGATTACAGCGTGGCATCCCGTCGACGTTTGTCAATCCCGCCCGGGTCCCAGGGGCAGCGTGATCGTCACCTTCTTCCGGTATGGCGGCCCTATCGACCAGCGGGAGCTGGGTGGACCGCCGGTACGTCTGGACTTCGGTGTGTGAGCGCGCGCCGGTCGGGTAGTAGTCCGCCATGCAGCAGGACAGTTTTCCGCACCCCGTCTCGGACCCCGAGGCGGACGGCGTACCCGAGGTGGCCGACGACGACTCAACGGCGTACGACGGGTACCCGTCGGTCCGGGAGGCCGACGGCCCGTCTCCCGCGCCGCTGCCCGCCGACCGCGAGCACGGCCCGGTGGTCCTCGACGACTACGGCGTGACGGCGGACGAAGAGGTCAGGGGCGAGACGCTCGACACGCGGCTGCGCCGCGAGGAGCCGGACGTGTGGTCGGGTGCCGAGACCCCGCTCACGATGGAGGAGTTGGACGGCGGGCCCATCGCGGCGAATGCCGGTTCGCCGGTGTCCGTGTACGACAATCCGGACACCGCGAGCGAGCACGTCGGGCGCCTGGTGGCCCCGGACGGCGGCGGCACCGCCGACGTGGACCCGGAGGAGTTCGCCTTCGACGCCGGCCCGGCAGGCGGCGGTCCCACGATGGAGGAACTCGCCATCCACCCCGTCGCTGAGCCGAGCGGCGAGGTCGACGAGGCCGAGTACGGGGATCGCTGAGCCGTCAGGTGTAGAGCACGCGGCGGGCGGCGACCCGGCTCATGGCGCACTCGCCGAGCTGCACCCAGTCGAGCAGCTCGGCGCAGCGCGTCCGCGCGTGTGCCCGCGAGAATCCGCGCGTACGTGGTGAGGTTCCGCATCGTGGAACTCTTGCCGGCACCGTTGGGCCCGAGGAACCCGAACGACTTCCCGGGGCGGCCCCGACATCGATGCCGTTGACCGCCGCGAAGTCGTCGAATCGCTTCACCAACCCCCGTGCGCTGATGACCGCTCCCCCGCCGCCCATGGGCGCACAGTATCGACGCGGTCGGACAATTGTCGCGGCATTTCTGCGGCGCCGCGGCCACGGCGAATCCCCACAATAAAGACATGATCTCAGCACGTGACGACATCATCGGGACGTCCGACTACGTGAGCGGTCGGCTGCGCGAGCGGCTCACCGGGCTCACCGACGACGAGTACGCCTGGGAGCCCGTACCGAACTGCCGCACCGTACGACCCGTCGGTGAGGGCCTGTTCCGGTCGGACGGCCCGCGCGTCGACGACGACGATCCGCGCGAGTTCACCACGCTGTCGTGGCGCCTCGCGCACATCATCGACCTGCTCACCGCGGAGCGGATCGCCGACTGGCTGGGCATCCAGGGCATCCCGACCTGGCCCGATATCGGCGCCCCGGGCACCGCCGCCGACGCGCTGGAGAGGTTCGGCCTCGCCCTCCGGCACTGGCACTCCGTGCTCGCCGCGACCACCGAGGAGAGCCTGGTCGTGCCGCTGGGCCCGGCCGCCGGGCCCTACGCCGAGGCCACCCGGCGCGCCTTCGTCCTGCACATCCTCGACGAGCTGATCCACCACGGCGCGGAGGTCGCGATGATGCGTGACCTGTATGCCGCGACGGGCGGTCAGGCACTACGCTGAGGTCGGCTTCCAGGCAGCCGACCGGTCCGCGGGCAGGGCAGAGCCACCTGGGTGAGCGGCACGACCCTGCCCACGCGCCTCCTTTCGGCCCGACCACGCGGACACCGGGCGGCGAAGGGAGGTCGCCATGGCGACCGTGTCACTGCCGGAGAACCCCAACCTCGACCAGCTGCGCCGCCAGGCCCGCGAGCTGTGGCGCGCCGCGCGGGCCGGCGACCCCGCCGCGCTGGCCCGGATCACGGATGGACACCCCGCGCCGCCGGCCGAGCTGTCCGCGCTGCCGCTCAGCGCCGCGCAACTCGTCCTCGCCAGGGAGTCCGGGTTCCCGAGCTGGCCCCGGCTGCGCCGGTATCTCGACGCGGTGACCGCGTACGGCTGGGCCCCGAGGCGGTGGGTGCGGCTGCTGCTGAGCCTGGGGGCCGACCCGGCGCTGCGCGACGCCCGCTTCGACGCGACCCCCGCCGACTGGGCCCGCCACCTGGGACACGAGGAAGTACTGGACGATCTTCGGGGTTTCCGGCCGTCATAGCGACCGGAAACCCCGAAGATCTGCCTGGGCGTGGGTTACGCCTCCGAGATGGCCACGCGCTGGTAGACCCGGCGTAGCGGGCGGGGGGCCCACCAGGCCGTGCGGCCCAGCAGGCGCATGGTCGCCGGGACGAGCACGCCCCGGATCACGGTGGCGTCGAGCAGGATGGCCAGGCCCGTACCCAGGCCGAACAGCTGCAGGAAGCTCACCGAGCTGGTGCCGAAGGCGAAGAAGCTCACGGCGAGCAGGCCGGCGGCCGTGGTCACGATGCGCCCGGTGCGGGCCAGGCCCTCGCTGACCGCCGTCTCGGTCGGCGCGCCCTGGTCGTGCAGCTCCTTGATGCGGCTGGTCAGGAACAGCTCGTAGTCCATGGACAGTCCGAACGCGATGCAGAACAGCAGCACGGTCATCGAGGTGTCCATGGGCCGGGGCGTGAAGCCGAGCAGCGAGGCGAGGTGGCCGTCCTGGAAGATCCAGGTCATCACGCCCAGCGTGGCCGACATCGACAGCCCGCCGAGCACCAACGCCCGCAGCGGCTGCACGACGCTGCCCGTGAACAGGAACAGCAGGACGAACGTGGTCGCCACGATCAGCCCGAGCGCCCACGGCAGCCGCCCGCCGATGCCGGCCTTGCTGTCGACGAGCTGCGCGTCCGGGCCGCCCACGAGCTGGCTCGCGCCCGCCGGCCCGGGCAGCGCCCGGACGTCGCGCACGAGGTCCTGCGCCGCGTCGGACTGCGGGGCGAAACTCGTGAGTACGCGCAGGCGCTGGCCCGCGGCGCTGGCCAGGTTGGCCGCGCCGGGGGCGGCCGGGCCGGCGCCGCCGTCGGCGAAGGTGGCCGAGGCGGTCTGCACGCCGGTGACGCCCGGCAGGCGCGACAGCGCGGTCGCGTACTGCGCCCAGGCGGCCTCGGCGACCGGCCCGGTCGTGACCACGTCGAGGGTGTTGCCGTTGCCGGGGAAGGACTCGCGCAGCGTCTCGGCCACGACCCGGCTGCCCGACCCGGGCGGCAACGCGCCCTCGTCGGGGGAGCCGAACGTGACGCCCAGTAGCGGGCTCGCGGCGACGAGCAGTGCGGCCAGCACGGGCAGGCCGGCCAGGGCCGGGCGGCGCATGACGGCGGCGGCGAGCCGGCCCCACAGCCGCGACGACGGGCCGGGGTCACGGCGCGCCCACGGCAGGCGGCCCTTGTTGACGCGCGGGCCGAGCACGGTGAGCAGCGCGGGCACCACCACGAGCGCCGCGACCGCCGAGATGATCACCACGCCGACACCGGCGTACGCGAACGAGCGCAGGAAGAACATGGGGAACACGAGAAGCGCGGCCAGCGCGGCGGCCACGGCGGCGGCCGAGAACACGATCGTGCGGCCGGCCGTGGTGACCGTGCGGACCACGGCGCCGGTGACGTCACCGGGGTCGGCGGTCAGCTGTTCCCGGAACCGGCTCACCAGCAGCAGGGCGTAGTCGATGGCGAGGCCCAGGCCCATGGCGGTGGTCAGGTTGATGGCGAAGATGCTCACGTGGGTGACCGAGCCGAGCACGTACAGCAGGGCGAACGTGCCGATGATGGCGAGGCCGCCGATGGCGAGCGGCAGCAGGGCCGCGATGGCGCTGCGGAACGCGACGATGAGCAGCAGCATGGTCAGCGGCACGGCGATGCCCTCGGCCAGGGCCAGGCTCGTGCCGACCTCGGTGCGCACGTCCACGTTGACGGCCGCGTTGCCCGCGGCGTGCACGGTGTAGCCGGGACCGTCCGTGCCGTACGCGTCGAGCAGCTTCTCCGTGTTCGCGACGATCGTGGTGTCGTCACCCATGACGTGCGCGGTGATGAGGGCGTCCCGGCCGTCGGTGGAGCGCATCGCCGGGGCCCTGGTCTGCCAGTACGACACGACGTCGCTGACGGTGGGCTCGCCGGCCAGGCCGGTGGCGATCTTCGTCGCGGCCGCCGCGAGGGCCGGGTCGTCGACCGTGCCCTCCGTCGCCCGGATCAGCAGGACGAGGTTGGTGACGCCGCCGAAGTTGTCCTCGATGAGGCGCTGCGCGCGGGCCGACTCGGCGGCCGGGTCCGCGAAGCCGCCGTTCTGTAGCTTGCCGAAGGCGCCCATGCCGATCACGGCTGCGGCCGCGAAGGCCACGGCGGAGATGATCAGCAGAAGTCTGGCGCGTCTTACTACGAAAAATCCGTATCTCTCGAACACGGGCGTTCCCCTCCCCTTTCGCCCGGAGATCCCCCGGAGTGAATGTTGACGGCGTTAACCTTGGCGGACCAAGCTAACGGTGTCAACATTGAGTCGGGACGAATCTCGGGCAGGATGTGTGACGTGAACCCCAGCAGAACGGATCGCAGCGGGTACCACCACGGCGACCTCGCCAACGCGCTGACCAAGGCCGCCACCGAGCTGGCCCGCACCGGGGGGCCCGAGGCCGTGGTGCTGCGCGAGGCCGCCCGGCAGGTCGGCGTGTCGGCCACCGCCGCCTACCGCCACTTCGCGGGCCACAGCGAGCTGATCCACGCCGTCAAGGAGTACGCCCTGAGCCGGCTCGGCGCCGCCATGCAGGTCGAGCTGGCCGCCACCGACCCCCTGCCCGACCCGGCCGAGGACGCCTACCGGCGGCTGGCCGCCCTCGGCCGCGGCTACCTCAACTTCGCCGTCGCCGAACCCGGCCTGTTCCGCACGGCGTTCTGCCACGCCGACAAGCCCACGTTCGACTCGCTGGACAAGGACCCCAACGCCACCGAGCCGTACCGGCTGCTCTCCGCCGTCCTCGACGACCTCGTCGCCGTGGGCTCCCTCGACCTCGACCGGCGGGAGTACGCCGAGACGATGGCCTGGTCGACCGTGCACGGCCTGGCGCTACTGATGCTGGAGGGCCCGCTGCAGAACCTGCCCCAGGAGGTCTACGACGCGGTCGTGAACCGCCTGACCGCCTTCGTCCGGGACGGCCTGACCACCCGCTGACCGGTTGCCGCGGGTTTGCCCGGATCCCGTCCGGGTAGCATCTGGCCGTGAGGTTTGGGCTGGTCGGGACCGGTTACTGGGCCGCCGAGACACACGCGCCCGCGCTCGCCGCGCACCCCGATGTCGACTTCGCCGGCGTGTGGGGACGCACGCCGCGCAAGACCGAGAAGCTGGCCCACCGCTACGGGGTGACCGCCTACCACGACGTCGACGAGCTGCTCGGCGACGTGGCCGCGATCGCGATCGCGCTGCCCCCCGACATCCAGGCCGCGCTCGCCGTGCGGGCCGCGGTCGCCGGCCGTCACCTGCTGCTCGACAAGCCCATGGCCCTCACGGTCGCGGCCGCCGACGCCCTCCTCGCCGAGGTCGACCGGCAGTGCGTCGCCGCCATCGTGTTCTTCACGGCCCGGTTCAGCCCGTCCATCGACCGGTTCGTCCGCGACGCGGCGGCGGCCGGCGGCTGGGACGGCGCGCGGTCGGTCATGTTCGCCCGCGTCTTCGACGAGGGCAACCCGTACGCCCACTCGTACTGGCGCCGGCAGAAGGGCGGGCTGTGGGACGTCGGGCCGCACGCCTTGTCGATCATCCTGCCCGTACTCGGAACGGTCGCGGACGTGATGGCGGTGCACGGACCGAACGCCGCCACCCACGCGCTGCTGCGCCACCACTGTGGGGCGGTCACCACCCTCGCGCTGACCCTGGACGCGCCCGAGGCCGCCCGCGAGGTCGAGACGGTGTTCTACGGCGAGCACGGTCGGCTCGTCGTGCCGGGCGCCGACCGTACGGCCGTGGAAGCTTTCGGGGCCGCCATCACGGAACTGATCGCCACGGCGGCCGCTCCGGAACCCGCTCATCCACTTGGTGTCCACTTCGGAGCCGAGGTCGTGGCGATTCTGGCCGCCATCGAACGGGCCGCCGAGGAAGGCGCGACCGTGGCTGTGTGACGCGGGTCCGACAATCGTCCCCCACAGAACGCCACCGAACGCGTACGGTGAGTCCCTAGTTGGCGACGCGTGGGTCGGGGAGGCGCCTCCAGTGTCCGCTGTGGTCGAGATCCGCGGGCTTCGCAAGACGTTTCGAAGTGTGCGGCGGGGAACACGGTTGGCCCTGGACGGATTCGACATGACCGTCCACGCCGGACAGGTGCACGGTTTCCTGGGGCCCAACGGCTCCGGCAAGTCCACCACCCTGCGCGTCCTGCTCGGCCTGACCCGGGCCGGCGCGGGCGAGGTCCGCGTTCTCGGCGAGCCGGTGCCGCAGGCCAGTCCGCGCCTGGCGCGGCACATCGGCGCGCTCGTGGAGAGCCCGCGCTTCTTCCCGCACTTCTCCGCCTGGGACACCCTCGCCCTGCTCTGCGACGCCGGCCGGGTGCCCCGCAGCCGCGTCGACGAGGTGCTCGAACTCGTCGGCCTGGCCGACCGGGCCCGCGACCGCGTCCGCACGTACTCCCTGGGCATGCGCCAGCGGCTCGCCGTCGCCATGGCCGTGCTCAAGCACCCCGACCTGCTGATCCTCGACGAGCCGGCCAACGGCCTCGACCCGGCGGGCATCCGGCAGATGCGCGACCTCATGCGCGCCCTCGCCGACTCCGGCATGACCGTCCTGCTGGCCAGCCACATCCTCGCCGAGGTCCAGCAACTGTGCGACTCGGTGACGATCATTTCGAGCGGCCGCCACGTCGGCGCCGGGTCCGTCGCCGACGTCCTGTCGCGGCACGCCTCCGGCAGATGGCGAGTTCGCCTCGAAAGCGCCGACGAGCTGCCGACCGCCGCCCGCGCGCTGACCGCCGTCGGCATGCGGGTCACCGTCCTCGCCGATCAACTCGTGGTCAGCGGCATCACCCGAACCGGCGAGATCTCCCGCGCGCTCGCCACCCACGGGCTCTACGTCGCCGAGCTGAGCCCCGAGGCGGTCGGGCTGGAGGACATCTTCCTGCGCCTCACGGACGCCTCGACCGCCGGCCGCCACCGCCTCGGAGTGATGGCGTGACGTTGGCGGCGGCGGAGCGGCGGCGGTTCTTCAAGCGCCGGGTCACCCGCTGGACGCTGGCCGCGGTCGTCCTCATCCTCGTGGCGATCGCGATCGTCATCGCCTGGCACAGTGCCCGGGGGCCCGCCGACCGGTTCGTCTTCCGCTCGCAGTTCGAGCCCCTGATCTACGTGATCGCGGGCCTCATGGGCCTGTTCGGCTTCATCGTCGGCGCGTCCTATGTGGGCGCCGACTGGCACTCGGGCGCCATGCTCAACCTGTTGGCCTGGCATCCGCGCCGGGTGTCCGTGCTGCTCACCAAGCTCGCCACGGCCCTCGGCGCGGTACTCGGGGTCACGCTGACCCTTGGTGCCCTGTGGACGGGCGCGCTGTGGTTCATCGCGTCCAAGCGGGGCGACCACACGGGCATGACCCCGGGCGCCTGGTCGTCCTTCGCGCTGACCGGGGCGCGCGCGGTCGCACTGGTTCTCGCGCTCACGGCGATCGGCTTCTGCCTCGCGTCCCTGGGCCGGAGCACGGTCGTGGCTTTCGGCGCGGCCCTCATCGTGGCGATCGTCGGCGAGGTCGGCGTGCGCATCATGCTCGACCAGGTGCGGGTGCCGGACTCCGGACGTTACCTGCTGTCCAGCTACGGGGCCGCGTGGCTGACCCGCAGCTGGCCGACGACCGGCTACCCGAACTGCGTGGGACGGTGCCAGGGCGCTTCCATGATCACCTGGCCGCAGGCGGCCCTGGTGCTCGGCGGGGTGGTGGTGCTGGTGCTGACGGCCGCACTGTGGAGCGTCCGCCGCCGCGACGTGACCTGACGACCCGGCTCGCCCTTCCGGCCAATTCCGCGTCGACCGCCCGCTCCGAGTGCCGGGCGCGTCCGTTGATCGTTGTTTGGTGTACCAGAGTGCAGCTCAGCTACACCCTGGTACACCAAATCGCGATCATGGAAACGCCGGTGCGAGCCCTCACGCCGCGCCATAACGGCGTGGTGCTGGGCGCGGACGGTCAGGAGATCGCCATCGTGCGCCAGCGCAGGCCGTCAAGGGAGACGTAGAAGTGCGGTACGCCCTGCACGCGCCCGAAGCCGATGATCGCCTTGCCGGCCGGGATGAGGCCGAACATCCCGGGTGCGCCGGTCACCTTGCGCATCGCCGCGGCCCCCGGCGGCAGCTGGTAGAGCGTCCCGCCGTTCGTGACGATCAGGCTGCCGTCGGCGGTGGCCGCGACCGTCGGCCCTGGGCCGGCCGCGCTGCTGGTCACGATGCCGATGGTGCTCTTCGTGACGGCGCCGTACGTGCCCTGGGGCGGGGCGGGCAGCTTGACGTCGCGCCAGGTGCCCCCCGCGTTCGCGCTGGCCCGCAGGCGGGCGCCGCCCTGGCCGTCGTATTCGAGCAGGTAGACGTGGCGGCCGTCGCCGGTGAACACGCTCGGCGGCGAGGCGATCGTGGGCAGCCGGACCGCCTGGAACGAGCGTCCGCCGTCGCGGGTGACCTGCAACCGCGCGGTCAGGCCGCCGTTCTGGCCGTAGATGTAGCTCGGTACCCACATGCTGCCGTCGGCGGCCGTCGCGACGCCCACGTCCGTGTACGCCTCGCCGTGCGGCCCGCCCGCGAGCACCGCCGTTGTCCCGTTGGCCCGCAGCACCTGGGCGCGCGTGTCGAACAGCGCCGCGGCCTGCGGCGACCCCGGGTCGACCCCGTTGGGGATGTCAGGTGCCGGGAAGACGAGCGGCGCGCCGGGCGCGACCGCGGAGACCGTGCCGACGGCCCGGCGGGCGCGCGGGGTCCACGTCCGGCCGCCGTCCGGGCTGAACCATCGCTGACCGGGGATCCACTTCGGCGGCGCGGTCGGGCTGGGCGCGGGGGACTCGGCCTCGCCGGCGTGGTCCTCCTGGTACTGGCCGGGCTGGTCGATGACCAGGCGGCCCGCGCCGACGGACAGCAGGCGTGCGCGCACGATCGCGACCCCGCTCGCGGCGCCGGCCGGCAGGGGGCGCCGCTGCCAGGTGACGCCCCCGTCCGCGGTGGCCGCGAGCTGCGCCGCGCAGGTCTCCGGGGCACTGCGGTCGCCGCAGGAAACCACCAGGGCGTACCCGTTGCGCGCGTCGGTGAACAGGGCGTCCGCCGGCACGTACGGCAGCCGGGCGACGTGCGCCTCCAGCTTGGCCGCGGCCGGTGACAGCGATTCCCCCGGCGCGGGCGTGGCCGTCCCGTCGCCGGAGTCTTTGCCGAACAGCTCCACCCCGGTCACCACGACGCCGGCCAGGGTGGCGATGGCGACGACCCCGCCGATCGCGGCGCGGCGCCGCTGGCGTCGGGTCACGGCGGCGATGATGTGCGCGATGTCCCAGCGCGGCCGGCCGCCGGCCCGTCGCAGTTCCTTCGCGGTGGCCTCCTCAACGTCCGCCACGGCGCACCTCCCCGGCTCCGTTGGTGGCGCGCGCCGCGCGCCCGACGTTGTTCATGCGTGCGGAGTTCGCGCCGCGTGCCGGGTTGAGGGCGCGTGGCGCGTTCGTGGCGCGCTTGGGCGGGGTCACCCGCTTCGCGGGGACGCGCGCGACGCCGGCCTCCGGCGCGATCGCCGCCGACCCGGCCTTCGCCGGCTTTCCGGCCGCCTTCACGTCGCGGACGGTGTTTGCCGACCGGGGCTGGTCGGGCAGGATCACGGCGCCGGGCAGGTGCACCGTTTCCTGCGTCCACACGTCGCGGGACACCCACGCCTCCCGCGTCGATGCCGCCTCCCGCGGGCCCTGCGCGGCTCGCAGCGTGCGCAGCCCCCGGTAGCGCAGCGACCGTACCGCCACGGGCGTACGCCCGATGAGTTCGGCGATGTCGTCGTCGGACGCCTGGGCGACATACGTGCCGACGAGCACGGCGCGCTGGTCGCGGGGCAGGCCGGCGATGGCGCGCTGGAACGGCGTACCCGTGCCGGAGCCGGCCCCGACCGCGCGGCGCAGCGCGCCACCGGCCCGGTGCAGGGCGTCGCCGGCCCGGGCGGGCAGGACTCCGCCCCGCACGTACGAGCGGTAGAGCGTGCCCATGGACAGCGGCCGTAGCTCGTCCAGCGGCGTGTGCCGTGACCAGCGCGCCAGCCTGCTCAGCGCGGTGACGACGAGATCCTCGGCCGCCCGGGCGTCACCCGTCAGGGCGCACGCGTGGCGACCGAGCGTGGGCAGCTGTGACCGGACGAACTCTTCGAATGATGGGTCTCGCACCGCGCCTTCCTCCCTAAGCCGTTGCCAGGGATAACGCGCACAGACGGTACGAGGTGTCGTAGTGCTATGAAATCGTTTCTATTTGGGGTAATGCCTGCTGAAGTTCTACCCGCAGTGCGGGGGTGAGCACGGCGCCCGCCTGCTTGGCGAGCTTGGCCATCTCGTAGCCGACCGCGCCGACGTCGGCGTCCCGAGCGGCCAGCGTCGCGATCATCGACCCGTCGCGGATGGCCATGACGAGGAAGAACCCGCGCCCCATCTCCACGACGGTCTGCTTGACCTCGTCGCCGTCGAAGATGCGCGCGGCCCCGTTCGTCACGCTCATCAGCCCGGACGTGACCGCCGCGAGCTGGTCGGCGTGGTCGCGCGGCAGGCTGTCGCTGATCGCGATCAGCAGCCCGTCCGAGGACACGACGATCGCGTGGATGACTCCCGGCACCCGTTGGGTGAAGCCCGTGATCAGCCAGTTGAAGTCGCGCGCCTGGGGACTCATCGTCACCGTGGTGCTCCCTGCTTGTCGATTCCTGTGGGGATCTCGTTGGTGTCGTCGTGATCGGGCGGGGTGTCGTCGGTCAGCTCGTCCGCACGGCGCACGCCCCGGTAGAAGCTGGCCAGTACGGAGCTGACCTCGTCCGGGTCGGGGTCGTCCAGGTCGGCGACCGGCGCGGGCGGGGGCGTGTGGCCGCCGGGCAGGCGTGCCTGCGGCACCCGTACCGGCAGCCCGGCGACGCTGATCCGGCCGCCGCCGGTGTCGCCGTTGGCCTCGCGGGGTGCGGTCGCGCCGCCCCCGGTGTCGCGTGACCACCACACGCCGCCGGGCGCGGCCGCGGGGACCTCCTCGGCGTCGACGATCGCCAGCCCGGCGCCGGGGCTGGCCTCGATGGCGAGCGGCCGGCTGGCGCGGGTGACCCGCCGGGGCGCCAGCCACGGCGCCGGCAGGGCGAGATCCTGTTCGGACGGTGCCTCCGCGAGGAGGGTGGTCGGCAGCCGCAGGTGCACGGCGAGGCCCGGCTGCGCGGCCCGCAGCTCGATGCGGATGCGGTGTTTGGCGGCCAGGTGGGCGACGACGACGAGGCCCATCCGTTCCGACGCGGCCGCGTCCGGGCTGGCCGGGGCGGCGAGCTGCCGGTTGGCGTCCGCGATCTCCGGCGCGGTCATCCCCATGCCCTCGTCGCGGATGATCAGCTCGGCGCCACCGTTGTCCGGCGTGCCTGTGACGGTCACCTCGGTGTCCGGCGGGGAGAACATCGTCGCGTTCTCCAGCAGCTCCGCGATCAGGTGGATCACGTCGCCGGCCGCGTGCCCGACCAGGAAGATCTCGTCGTCCACCGTGGACCGTACGCGCGGGTAGTGCTCGACCTCGGCGGTCGCGGCGAGCACGACCGCACCCAACGGCAGCGGGCGGTTGCGTCGGCGCGAGGTGTCGGCTCCCGCGAGGACCAGCAGGTTCTCGTCGTTACGGCGCATCCGGGTGGCCAGGTGATCGACGCGGAACAGCTGCTCCAGCACGTCCGGGTCGGTCTCGCGCGCCTCCAGTTCGTCGAGGGCGCGCAGTTGGCGCTCGACGAGGATCTGGCTGCGTCGGGCCAGGTTGACCAGCGACGCGTCCAGGTTGCGCCGGGTCGCGGCCTGCTCGCCCGCCAGCCGCACGGCGGCCCGGTGCACGGCCGTGAACGCGTCCGCCAGTTCGCCGACCTCGTCCTTCGACCGGATCTCGACCGGGTCGACCTCGGCGGCCAGGGACCCCGGCGACACCTCGCCGCCCGATGGTCGGCGCAGCCGGTCGATCAGCTCCGGCAGGCTGCGCTGCGCGACGTCGAGGGCGTGGTCGCGCAGCCGTCGCAGGGTGTCCACCATGGACCGCGAGATGAGCAGGGCGGTCAGCACGGCGGCGAACAACAGCACCAGGACGACGCCCAGCCCGGCCAGGGTGATGCGCCAGTTGGCCTGCGTGTTCGTGCCGGCCAGGCGCACGGCGTCGGCCAGCAGCGCCCGCTCGGCCTCGCGTAGCGCGTCGAGCGCGACGCTCGACACCAGCCACCACTGGTCCGGGTCGACGGTCACGCGCGCGCCGCCCGTACTCGCGGTCTGTTCCAGCCGGTTGGCGGTCCGCGCGGCTGGACCACCGGCGGCCGTGTCGTAATGGTCGACCTGCGCGGCGGTGGCGTCCGCACGGAGGTGGTCGATGATCGCGCGGCGCTGGGCGCGCGTGTCGGCCAGCGTCTCCGCGTCGCCGGGGGACAGGCTGCCGGCGGCGCACACGGCGTGCAGCCGCCCCCGCACCTGCGCGGTGAGTTCCTTGATCTGCGCGACGTCGCGCACCACGCGCACGGCGCGCGCGAGCGCCGCGTCTGTCGCCGCGGGCGGCGCGGGCAACAGGCCGATGAGATCGGAAATGATCTTCGAGTACGCGTCGAAGGCCGCGCCGTGCCGCAGCCACCCGCCAAGCACCCCGCGCCGCACGTCGGCCACCTCGTCGAGATGCCGACTGATCGCCTCGTACGCGGGCCGGGTGCCGATCACCGGCTGGGCCGCCCCGCGGAAGTCGCGCATGGCCGCGTCGACGGCCGCCCAGTCGCCGCTCAGCGGCGCGGCCGTCGGGCGGGCCGGGTTGGCGCCCGCGACGGCCATCAGGCCCGCCGTGTGGTCACGCTCGCGCTGCAGCGCGTCGATCAACGCGGTGATCTGCCGGCCCAGGGCGACCTGCCGGCCGAAGTCCGCCAGCTCGTTCGCGGCCGTGATGCCGTTGTATGTCTGGACACCCGCGAGTGACAGGAAGCCCAGCATCGGCACGGCGAGCACGACGATGAGCTTCGTGCGGACCCGCCAGTCGTCGACGCGCAGCGGTGCCGACCGCCCCGGCGCGCGGGCCGGCCAGCGACGGCCCCGCCGGTGGCTGGCAATGTGGATCGGCGCGGCGCCGCCCAACTCCACGACGCCTCACCTCCACCACGCTGCCGCTGCCCGTCCATGTACGAATAGCCCAGGAGGGCCGTGACGGCCACGCACGTCCCAGATGGCAGGCGACCGGCGGGTAACCGTCGAACGCGTTGTCGGCGGTTGAAAACTCCTACGCGTCGAGCCAGGATACGGCGGTGCGTTTACGGCGGTGTGTCGGCCATCTGCTCGTCACGGTGGTCGCGGTCCTCGGCGCCGGCGCCTGCGACGCCGGCCGCGTTCCCACCGCGCCGCCGGTCCCGGTGACGATCGCGCTGGCCGCGGACCCCGGGGACACGGACGTCCTCAACGGGGCCCGCCTCGCCGTGGACCTGGTCAACGAGTTCGTCGGCGACCTGACCGTGCCCCTCGCGGCGCAACGCGGCCTGCCCGGGCTGGGCGGCGCGCCGTTGCGGCTCGTGACGGTCGACACCGGCTCGCCCGCGGCGCTGACGAAGGTGCCCGGGCGCCTGAGCGCCGAGGGCGCCGTGGCGGTCATCTGCGCCGGGCCGACCGCGACCGCCATCGCCGTGAGCGGGCAGACCGAACGGCTGCGCCTGCCCTTCATCGACGCGCTGACGTCGACGGACAACCTCGCCGACCTGGGCCACGAGTGGTACTTCCGCACCGCGCCCACCGACCGGATGCTGGCGGAGGCCGCGTTCGGGCTGCTGCGCCACCAACAGGTGGCGGCCGCGGCACGGGTACGGCTGGGCGTGCTGCACGACGGCCGCGCGGACAACCTGCTCGCCCTCGTCCGCCAACTGGCCGGCACCGCGGGCTATCGCACGGTGGTCGAGGTGGACACGCGTACCGGGCCGGACTACGCGATCGCGTCCGAGATCGCCCTCGCCGGCGCCACGGTCGTCGTGTCGCTGGCGGGTACGAACGGCGGCGCCACGACAGCTGCCCGGGTCGCCGGTGCGCTGCCGGTGCCCGCACCGGTGCTGGCCATCGGGCCGGGGTTCGCCGGCATGGCGGCCACCGCGCCGGCCGGCGAGCCCGTGGTGTTGCGCGCGGTCGGCTGGTCGGCCGAGTACGTGTCGCGCAACCCGCTGGCCTCGGCCATCGCGGAGCGGTACAAGAAGCGCTTCGGCAAGGCCATGACGGCCGCCGCGGCCGAGGCGTTCACCGCGACCCTGACGCTGGCCGTGGCCCTGGACACGGCGGGCGACGCGGACCCGACCGCGGTCCGCGCCGCCCTGCGCCAGATGTGGCTGCCCGCCACCCAGCTCATGCTGCCCTGGAACGGCGTACGGTTCGACGCCACCGGCCAGAACACCCTGGCCGGCGCGGTCGTCGAAGCCCGCACGCGCACCGGCTTCCGGGTCGTCTACCCCCGCGAGCTGTCGACCGTCCCGGTCCCGTGGTGACCGCCCGCGACGATCAGGCAGAGGTCAGGTCGAGGCGACCAGGTCGAGGGTCCAGGCGTTGATGAACGCCTCCTCGCGCCACGAGTCGTAGCGGCCACTCGGGCCGCCGTGGCCCGCGCCCATCTCCGTCTTCAGCAGGTAGTTGCCCGACGGGGCGACCGCCCGCAGGCGCGCGATCCACTTGGCCGGCTCATGGAACAGGACCCGGGTGTCGTTGAGGCTGCCCATCGCGAGGATCGCCGGGTAGCGCACGTCCGTCACGTTCTCGTACGGGGTGTACGACTTCATGTACGCGTACACCTCCGGATCCTCGAGCGGGTTGCCCCACTCCTCCCACTCGGTGACCGTCAGCGGCAGGCTCGGGTCGAGGATCGTGGTGAGCGCGTCGACGAACGGCACCTGCGCCACGATGCCGGCGAACGCGTCCGGGGCCATGTTGGCGACCGCGCCGACGAGCAGGCCGCCCGCCGAGCCGCCTCGGGCCACGAGCCGGTCGGCCGACGTCCAGCCGCTCGCCGCGAGGTGGCGGGCACAGGCGATGAAGTCGGTGAACGTGTTCTTCTTGCGCAGCAGCTTGCCGTCGTCGTACCAGTGCCGGCCGAGTTCGCCGCCGCCGCGCACGTGCGCGACCGCGAAGATCACTCCCCGGTCGACGAGCGACAGCCGGGCGATGGAGAACCAGGGGTCCATGCTCGCCTCGTACGACCCGTACCCGTAGAGGACCGCGGGCGCGGAGCCGTCGCGCGGGGTGCCGACCCGGCAGATCAGCGAGATCGGCACCTTGGTGCCGTCGGGGGCGACCGCCCACTCGCGGTGCTGCTCGTACTGCGTCGGGTCGTAGCCGCCCAGCACGGGCCGCTGCTTGCGCAGCACCATGGCCCGGGTGCGCAGGTCGTAGTCGTAGATCGAGTCGGGGCTGACCAGCGAGGAGTAGTGCAGCCGGATCGTGGCGGTGTCGAACTCCGGGTTCGCGTCGAGGCCGACCGTGTAGATCGGCTCGGGGAACGTGATCTCGTACTCGTCGCCGTCGGCGGGGATGACCCGCAGGCCGGTGAGCCCGTCGCGGCGCAGCGACACCACCAGGTGGGAGGCGAACGCGTCCACGTCGAGCAGCCGGACGCCCTTCACGTGCGGGATGAGCGGTTCCCAGGCGCCGGGGGCGTCCGCCGGGGTCCAGGCGAGCGCGAAGTCCTCCGCGCCGTCGTTGTGCATGATCAGGAACCGCTTGCCGGCCGGGTCGTGCTCGACGCCGTACTCGACGCCCTGGCGGCGCGGGGCCACCGACCGGGGCGGGTCGAGCGGCGCGGCGGCCGGCACGACGAAGACCTCGCTCGTGACCTTGCTGTGGACGTCGATGAGGAGGTACTCCTCGGAGCGGGTCAGCCCGATGCCGACCCAGAACCGCTCGTCCGGCTCCTCGTAGGCGATCTCGTCCGACTCGCGCGGCGTGCCGAGGACGTGCCGCCAGACGCGGTGGGGCCGCCACGCGTCGTCGACGGTCTGGTAGAAGAGCACCGACCCGTCCTTGGCCCAGGCCGAGCCGTAGAAGACCTCGGTCAGCTCGTCCGGCAGCAGTTCGCCGGTGCGCAGGTCCTTGATCCGCAGCGTGAACCGCTCGTCGCCGGTGAGGTCCACCGAGTAGGCGAGCAGGGTTCCGTCCGGGCTCACGTCGAACGTGCCCAGGGAGAAGAACGGTGAGTCGCCGGCCAGCGCGTTGCCGTCGAGCAGGATCTCCTCGCCCGGCAGCGGCCCGCCCGCGTCGATCGACGGGGGCACGACCTGCCCGGGGTCGGCGACCAGGCGGCAGTGGATCGCGTACTGCTTGCCCTCCACCGTGCGGGAGTAGTACCAGTACCCACCCTTGCGGGCCGGGACGGACAGATCCGTCTCCTTGGTCCGCCGCTTGATCTCGTTGAACAGGGTCTCCCGCAGGGCGGACTGGTGTTCGGTGCGCGCGTCGGTCCAGTCGTTCTCGGCCGTGAGGTAGGCGACCGTGTCCGGATCGTCCTTGTCCGCGAGCCACGCGTACTCGTCGACCACCTCGTCCCCGTGGTGGGTGCGAACCTGCGGAACGCGTTTCGGCGCTGGCGGGGAGAGCACGTCGTCAGTGACCGTCATGGCAGCCAAGGCTACCCGTACGTAGCCCCGGCGCCGGGGCTGCTGGCCAGCGGCGTCGGCTGGGCTGTCAGAATGGCCCCACCGTGACTGAGACCTTCCCCGCCGAGGCGCCAGCCTCCCAGGACCTCTTCGACCGCGCTCTGGCCGTCGTGCCGGGCGGGGTGAACTCGCCGGTGCGCGCGTTCCGCGCCGTCGGCGGGACACCCCGGTTCATGGTGCGCGGCGAGGGCGCGTACCTGTTCGACGCCGACGGCCGCCGCTACCTGGACCTCATCTGCTCCTGGGGCCCGCTCGTCCTGGGCCACGCCCACCCCGCCGTCATCGAGGCGGTGACCCGGGCCGCCGCGAAGGGCACCAGTTTCGGCGCGCCCACCCCCGGCGAGGTCGAGCTGGCCGAGGAGATCGTGAGCCGTACCCCGGTCGACCAGGTCCGCCTCGTGAACTCGGGCACCGAGGCCACGATGTCCGCGATCCGCCTGGCCCGGGGCTTCACCGACCGGCCGAAGATCATCAAGTTCGCCGGGTGTTACCACGGCCACTCCGACGGGCTGCTCGCCGCGGCCGGGTCCGGCGTCGCGACCCTGGCGGCGGCCAGGACGGAGGCCGACCTCGCGGGCCTGCCGGACTCGCCGGGCGTCACCCGCAGCGCGGCCGCGGAGACGATCGTCCTGCCGTACAACGACCTGGCGGCCGTCGAGGCGGTCTTCGCGGTCGAGGGCGACCAGATCGCGGCGATCATCACGGAGGCCGCGGCCGGCAACATGGGCGTCGTCCCGCCGGCGCCCGGCTTCAACGCCGGCCTGGCCGACCTCGCCCACCGGCACGGCGCGCTGCTGATCCTCGACGAGGTCATGACGGGCTTCCGGGTCGCGCGCGGCGGCTGGGCGGAGCTGTCCGCGTCGCGCGGCGAGCCGATCGCGGCCGACCTGATCACCTTCGGCAAGGTCATGGGCGGCGGCCTGCCCGCCGCCGCGTTCGGCGGCCGGCACGAGGTGATGGGCCACCTGGCCCCGGCCGGGCCGGTCTACCAGGCCGGCACGCTGTCCGGCAACCCGCTCGCCAGCGCCGCCGGCCTGGCCACGCTGCGCGAGTGCACGTCCGGCACGTACGCGACGCTGGACCGCACGGCCGCGCAGCTGAGCGGCCTCGCGTCGAAGGCGCTCGACGCGGTTGGCGTCGCCCACCGGCTCCAGCACGCCGGCAACATGTTCTCGATCTTCTTCACCAGCGGTGAGGTCACGAACTACGACCAGGCGCGCGCCCAGCACGTGGCCGCGTTCACCGCCTTCTTCCAGGCGATGCTGGCCCACGGGGTCTACCTGCCGCCGAGCGCGTTCGAGGCCTGGTTCGTCTCGACGGCGATCGACGACGACGCGGTCGAGGTGTTCGCCAGGGCCCTGCCGGCCGCGGCCGAGGCCGCCGCCGCCGCGACCAGCGTGACCCCGGAGGGGGGAGGGGCATGAACACGATCGTCCACGTCGTGCGGCACGGCGAGGTCTTCAACCCGCAGAAGGTCCTCTACGGCCGCCTGCCCGGCTACAAGCTGTCCGAGCTGGGCGTGCAGATGGCCAAGGCGGTCGCCCAGTACTTCTCCGGCCGTGACGTCACCTACGTCGTGGCGAGCCCGCTGGAACGCGCCCAGCAGACCGCCGAGCCGATCGCCGCCGAGTTCGGCCTGGAGATCGCCAGCGACGAGCGGCTGCTGGAGAGCATCAACATGTTCGAGGGCAGGACGGTCGGCGTGGGCGACGGCGCGCTGCGCGACCCGCGCAACTGGTGGACCATCCGGGACCCGTTCACCCCGTCCTGGGGCGAGCCGTACCGGGTCGTCGCCGACCGGATGACCGCCGCCGTGCTCGCCGCCCGCGACGCCGCTGCCGGGCACGAGGCCGTCGCCGTCTCCCACCAGCTGCCGATCTGGATCCTGCGGCGGTGGATGGAGCGCAAGCGCCTCTGGCACGACCCGCGCCGCCGCCAGTGCTCGCTCGCAAGCGTGACCAGCTTCCACTTCGAGGGCGAGACGCTCGCGGGCGTCGGCTACACCGAGCCGGCCGGGCACCTGCTCGGCCTGTCCCAGGACGCGTTCAAGGCCAAGGGCGCCTGACGATGCGCCGCCTCGCCCTCATCGCGGCGTTCACCGCCGCGCTGGTCACCCTCACCGCCTGTTCGGGTACGGGCCAGAGCCCGCCCTCGCTCGTCGCCGTGTACCCGGTGGCCGAGCGCGGCGAGGTCCAGAAGGTCGCGGGTGACCTGCTCGACGGCGGCTCGTACGACATCTCGTCGCACGCGGGCGACGTCGTCGTGATCAACTTCTGGGCGTCGTGGTGCGGCCCGTGCCGCGTGGAGAAGGACGACCTCGAACAGACCTACCAGGCGACGAAGGCCAGCGGGGTCGCGTTCCTCGGCGTCAACATCCGCGACGACCGGGACAAGGCCAAGCAGTTCATCGCCGGCCAGGTCAGCTATCCGAGCCTGTTCGACCCGGCCAGCAAGCTGGCGCTGACGTTCAACATCCCGCCCACCTCACTGCCCGCCACGATCATCCTGGACCGCCAGCACCGGGTCGCCGCGATGATCCGCAAGGCGATGCTGCGGTCGGACCTGGAGCCGATCGTCGCGCAGATCGCCGCGGAGAGCGCGTAATGGGCGAGACCTTCGCCGAGCTGGCCACCGGGGGTCCGATCCTCGTGGCGGTCGGCGTCGCCGCGCTCGCCGGGTTGGTCAGCTTCCTGTCGCCGTGCGTGCTGCCGCTCGTGCCGGGCTACCTGTCGTACATGACCGGTCTGGCCGGCGCCGACCTGCGCGACCGGCTCGACCGGCCGGACGCCGGGGTGCGCGGCCGGGTGCTGCTCGGCACGGCCGGGTTCATCGCCGGCTTCACCGTGATCTTCACGCTCACCACGGTGGTCGTCGCCGGGGTGGGCCGCACGCTGCTCGTGCACCAGCGACCCGTCGAGATCGTGGTCGGCGCACTCATCATCGTGCTCGGCGCCGCGTTCCTCGGCTGGGTACCGGGCCTGCAGCGCGAGTGGCGGGTCCACAAGCTGCCGGCGGCCGGCCTGGCCAGCGCCCCGCTGCTCGGCGCGGTGTTCGCGCTGTCGTGGGTGCCGTGCATCGGCCCGACGCTGGGTGCCGTGCTCGGGCTGGCGACCGTGAGCGGCTCCACGCCCCGCGCGGTCACCCTCGCGGTCGCGTACTCCCTGGGCCTTGGCCTGCCGTTCGTGATCTTCGGGTTGGGCTTCCGTCGGCTCATCGGCGTGCACAAGGCCATCCGCCGGCACAGCCAGTGGGTGACCCGGGTCGGCGGGGCGCTGCTCATCGTCGTCGGCCTCGCCCTGGTCACGGGCGTCTGGGGCGGCTTCCTCAACTGGCTGCGCGCGACCATCGGCCCCGGAAGCGTCGGCATATGATCGCCTCCGCGCGGGCCTTCTGGCGTTGGCTGACCAGCATGCGCACGGCGCTGCTGCTGCTGTTCCTGCTCGCCGTCGCCGCCATCCCCGGTTCCCTGCTGCCGCAGCGCAACCTCAACCCGGAGCGGGTCAACCAGTACCTGCGCGACCACCCCGACCTGGGCCCGTGGCTGGACCGGCTGTGGGGCTTCTCCGTCTACTCCTCGCCCTGGTTCTCCGCGATCTACCTGCTGCTGTTCACCTCCCTCGTCGGGTGCCTGCTGCCCCGGCTCGCCCAGCACGTACGCGCGCTGCGGGCCGTACCCCCGGACGCCCCGAAGCGGCTGGACCGCCTGCCGCAACACGCCAGCGGCCTGGCGGCGGACGGCGCTCCCGCGGCCGTCGCCGAGGCGGTCGCCGCGACGCTGCGCAAGCGCCGGTGGCGCGTCGCCGTGCGCGAGCACGCTGACGGCGTGACGGTCGCGGCCGAGAAGGGGTACCTCAAGGAGACCGGCAACCTGCTGTTCCACTTCTCCCTGCTCGCGCTGCTCGTCGGGGTCGCGGCCGGGTCGTGGTACGGCTGGGAGGGCAACCGGATCGTGGTGGCCGGGCCGGATCACGGGTTCTGCAGCAGCATCCCGCAGTTCGACGAGTCGGCGCTGGGCGCGCGGGTCGGCGCCGAGGACCTGCCCCCGTTCTGCCTGCAACTCGACGGCTTCGACGTCGAGTATCTCGACAGCGGACAGCCGGTGTCGTTCGCGGCCCACGCGACCTACACCGAAGGGCTGTCGGGGGCGCCGCGCCAGGCCACCTTCTCGGTCAACGACCCGCTGCGCCTCGACGGGGCGAACGTCTACCTGTTCGGCCACGGGTACGCGGTCATCGTCCGCTACACCGACCGGTACGGGGTGTCGCAGACCACGGTCGCGCCGTTCCTCGTCGACGACGACTTCCTCACCTCGCACGGGCTGGCGGCGTTCCCGGACGCGAACATCGACCCGACCGGCAAGGCGCCGCGCTCGGACCGGGCGCAGACGGCGTTCTCCTGCGTGTACCTGCCGACCGTGCCGTCGGATGTGACCCTGGCCCGCTCGGCGCACCCGGCCGAGAAGAATCCGGCCCTCATGTGCTCGGCCTACCAGGGAGACATCGGCCTGGACACCGGCCGGGCCCAGTCCGTGTACGAACTGGACCGCAGGCAGATCGACTCGGGCCAGCTCAGCCAGGTCGGCCCGGAGACGAAGCTGGCACCCGGCGAGTCGTGGACGCTGCCGGACGGCTCGACGATGACGTTCCTGGGCACCCGGAAGTGGGCGGCCCTGTCCGTGCGGTACGACCCGGGCCAGCAGACGGTCCTGGCCGGGTCGGTCGTCATGCTCGCCGGGCTGCTCATTTCCCTGACCGGCCGGCGCCGGCGGGCGTGGGCGCGCGTCGTGCCTGATGAGGACGGGCGTAGCCTCATTTCGCTGGGTGGCTTGCCCCGAACCGAACAGCCCTCCTTCGCGGTGGAGTTCAGTCAGCTTGTGAGTGTGATCGAGGAGAACCATGGCCGAACTGTCCGACCAGCTGCTGATGTGGACGATCCTGGGGTACGCCCTGGCAATGCTGGGGTACGCGGCTGAGTACGCCTTCAGCTCGAACGGCGTCGTGGCCCGGGTCGCGGCCGCTCCCCGCAGGGAGCTGGTGACGGCCTCGGTCGGGGGCGGCCCCGAGCGGGTGCACGACCCGCTGTGGGACGACCCGGACGGCCTCTCCTCGCCCGTGGCCGACGTCGGGACGGCACCGTCGCCCGCGGGCGGCAAGGGCCAGCGCGCCGCGATCTTCGGCAAGATCGGCGTGGCGCTCACGGCGGTCGCCGCGCTCGCGCACGGCGGCGCGCTCGTCACCCGCGGCCTGGCGGCCGAGCGGGTGCCGTGGGGCAACATGTACGAGTTCGTCCTCGCCGCATGTTTCGTGGGCATCGTGTCGTGGCTGGTCATGCTGGCGTTGCGGCCCGCCGTGCGGCTGCTGGGGCTGTTCGTCGCGCTGGCTCAGGTGCTGCTGCTCGGCTTCGCGCTGCTGGTCCTGCACACGCAGGTCGCGCCGTTGGCGCCGGCCCTCAACTCGTACTGGCTGAAGATCCACGTCTCGGCGGCGGCGCTGTCGTCGGGCATCCTGCTGATGGCGTTCATCCCGTCGGCGCTGTTCCTCGCGCGCGACGGCTGGGACCGGGGCAAGCGGTCGTTCCCGTACACCCTGGGCCGCCGCCTGCCGGCCGCCGACTCGCTGGAGCGTCTCGCGTTCCGGGTGACCGTCTTCGGTTTCCCGATCTGGACCTTCGCCATCATCTGCGGCGCGATCTGGGCCGAGGCGGCCTGGGGCCGGTACTGGGGCTGGGACCCGAAGGAGACCTGGTCGTTCATCTCCTGGGTGATCTACGCCGGTTACCTGCACGCCCGGGCGACGCCGAGCGTGCGCCGCACCACGGCCACCTGGATCGGCGTGCTCGCCTGGGCCACCATGGTGATCAACCTTTACGTGATCAATTTCGTCGCGGTCGGCATGCACTCCTACGCCGGCGTCGAGTGACCCGTCGCCGCCGCGACCCTCGTTGAGGGTCAGCGGGCCCGGGCGGCGGCGCAGGTCGCGGCCGACCAGGTGTCGTAGCGCTTCACCCAGTTGAGGCAGTAGTTCGCGAACCCGCTCCCGGCGCCCGTGGGCACCTCGCCCTCCCGCCAGAACGTGCTGCCGCCGCCCGCGTCGCGCAGCCGCACGTTGTCGAAGCCGGCCTTCGGCAGGGTGATGTAGCCGCCCATCGCCGGGTCCACGTACACCTCGACATACTGCTCGATCGTCGTGGACCGGCCGATCGGCACGCGCTGGTCGATGAGCAGCCGCCACTGGCCGCGCCACCACAGCCACGCCCGCCAGTGCCCGTCGCCGGCCGACTCCAGGTTGATCCACACGCGGTCGCCGGGGGTGATCGGGTACTCGTCGTGGAAGGTCCACCGGCGGCTCACCGTGTCGTACGTGTAGACCCGCTGGCGGCCGTCGCGCAGCCAGCCGTTCTCCGACCAGCCGGCCTCCAACCAGGCCGTACCGTCCGCGCTGCGGGCCATGAAGCGGGCCGCCACGAAGTCGTATGTGCCGGCCCGTACGCCCGGGTTCGCGACCGTGAGGCGGCCCGAGACGCCGGACCACCCGCTGACGGTCGTCGCGCCGAGGTGGTGGTACCCGGCGCGCGGCTGCGGCGTAGCGGGCGTGGGTGGTGGCGGCCCGTCGGCCGGCGCGGCCCACGCCGCGGACGCCAGAAGAACAGTGAGGAGTACGCCGCAGAGCGCGACCCCTGCCCGCGCGATTGCCACGAACACCTCAACGGGACAGCCCGCCAGCGGGTGACGTCACCCGACCCGGCAGACTGCAGGGCATGGCACGTGCGCAGTCCGGACAGTATGGCCCGTACACCGATCTCAAGGACTTCCTCCAGACGCTGGAGAAGGCCGGCGAGCTGCACCGCATCACGGTCCCGGTGGACCCCACCCTGGAGATGAGCGAGATCGTCACGCGCACGGTGCGGGCCGGCGGTCCGGCGCTGCTGTTCGAACGGCCGACCAGGGGCGACATGCCGGTCGCGATCAACCTGTTCGGGTCGCACAAGCGCGCCGCGATGGCGCTCGGCGTGGGGGACGTGAACGAGATCGGCGACCGGATCGGGTCGCTCGTGCGTCCCGAGCTGCCGGTCGGCTTCTCCGGCATCCGCGAAGGGCTCGGCAAGCTGCTACAGCTCAAGAGCGTGCCGCCCAAGAAGGTGAAGACGGGATCCTGCCAGGAGGTGGTCTACCGGGACGGCGAGGTCGACCTCAACCGGCTGCCCGGGCTGCAGAGCTGGCCCGGCGACGGCGGCGTCTTCCACAACTTCGGGTTGACCCACACGAAGCACCCCGAGACCGGCAAGCGCAACCTCGGCCTCTACCGGCTGCAGCAGCACTCCCACAACACCCTGGGCATGCACTGGCAGATCCACAAGGACTCCACGGCCCACCACGCGGTCGCCGAGCGGCTCGGCCAGCGGCTGCCCGTGGCCGTCGCGATCGGCTGCGACCCGGTGGTCAGCTACTCGGCGTCGGCGCCGCTGCCGGGCGACATCGACGAGTACCTGTTCGCCGGGTTCCTGCGCGGCGAGCGGGTCGAGATGGTCGACTGCCTCACCGTGCCGCTGCAGGTGCCGGCGAGCGCGCAGATCGTGCTGGAGGGGTACGTGGAGCCGGGGGAGCGGGCGCCCGAGGGCCCGTTCGGCGACCACACCGGGTTCTACACCCCGGTCGAGCCGTTCCCCGTGCTGCACGTCACGTGCATGACGACCCAGCGGGACCCGGTCTACCACTCGATCGTGACGTCCAAGCCCCCGCAGGAGGACGGCGGCATCGGGCACGCCACCGAGCGCATCTTCCTCCCGCTGCTGAAGATGCTCATCCCGGACATCGTCGACTACCACCTGCCCGAGGCGGGCGTCTTCCACAACTGCTGCATCGTCTCCATCAACAAGCGGTACCCCAAGCACGCGCAGAAGGTCATGTCGTCGATCTGGGGCGCGCACCTGCTGTCGCTGTCGAAGCTGATCGTCGTGGTGGACGACGACTGCGACCCGCACGACTACAACGAGGTGGCGTTCCGGGCGTTCGGCAACGTGGACTACGCCCACGACCTGCTGATCACCTCCGGGCCGGTCGACCACCTGGACCACTCGTCGTACCAGCAGTTCTGGGGCGGCAAGGCGGGCATCGACGCGACCCGCAAGCTGCCCACGGAGGGGTACACGCGGGGCTGGCCGGAGGACGCCGTCATGTCCCCCGAGGTCGTGGCGCGGGTGGACCGTCGCTGGAAGGAATTCGGCCTGTGACAGCGGTGGCCGAACGCCCGCCGCCGGTGCGGGCCTTCCTGCGGCTCGTGATGATCGAACACTCGATCTTCGCGCTGCCGTTCGCGTACCTGGCCGCGCTGACCGCCATGGCGCCTTCGATCCGGTGGGGCACCCTCGGACTGATCACCGTGGCGATGGTCGCCGGGCGGACGGTCGCCATGGCCGCCAACCGGATCATCGACCGGCACATCGACGCGCAGAACCCGCGCACCGCCGGCCGCGAACTCGTCACGGGCGCCGTGTCGCTGCGCACCGCCTGGGTCGGGCTCGTGCTCAGTCTGGTGATCTTCCTGGCCTCGGCGGCGGCCCTCAACTGGCTGTGCCTGGCCCTGTCCCCGCTGGCTGTCATCGCGCTCGTCATCTACTCGTACGCGAAGCGGTTCACGAACTACCCGCAGGCGTTCCTGGCGCTCGCCCAGGCGGTGGCGCCCGTGGGCGCGTGGATCGGCGTGACCGGCGAATGGTCGTGGCCGGCGGCGCTGCTCGGCGTCGCGGTCGGCACGTGGATCGGCGGGTTCGACTGCATCTACGCCTGCCAGGACTACGAGGCCGACAAGCGGATCGGGGTCGGGTCCGTGCCGGTGCGCTGGGGGATCGCGGGGTCGCTGCGCATCTCGTCGGCCGTCCATGTCGTCACGATGGCGTTCTTCGTCTGGTACGGCGTGGTGGTGAACTACGGCTGGCTGTGGTGGGTCGGGCTGGCCCTGACCGGAGCCGTCCTCGTCTACGAGCATGCGATCGTCCGCGCGGACGACCTGTCGCGGGTCAACCGCGCGTTCTTCACCGCCAACGGGGTCATCGGCATCGCGCTGTTCGCCTTCGGGCTGGCCGACCTGGTGGTGAACGGGGGCCTGCGGCCATGACGGCGGCCCGCGTTCCCTGGATCGTGGGCGTCTCCGGGGCCTCCGGAACCCCGTACGCCGCCGCGGTGCTGCGAGGGCTGTTCGACGCCGGCGAGTCCGTCGATCTGGTGGTCTCGCGGGCCGCCCGGCTCACCCTGCTGGATGAGACCGGCGTGCGGTTCCGCGACGCCCACTGGAAGGACGACCTCGCGGCCTGGCTCGGCACCGATCCGGGCGACGTCGTGTACTGGCCGCCGGGCGACCTCGGTGGCGGCCCGGCGTCCGGCTCGTACCCGGCCCGCGGCATGCTCGTGGTCCCCGCCAGCACCGCGGCGTGCGCCGGCATCGCGATCGGCCTCAGCAAGGACCTGTTACAGCGGGCGGCCGAGGTGAACCTCAAGGAGCGCCGCCCGGTGGTGGTGGTGCCCCGCGAGACCCCGGTCACCCGCGGCCACCTGGAGCACCTGATCGCGCTGCACGACGCCGGGGCGGTCGTGCTGCCGGCCAGCCCGGGCTTCTACGGTGCCGGGGCACGGGCCAGCGGCCAGCAACTGGTCGACTTCGTGGCGGCGAAGGTACTTGATGCCATCGATGTCGGCCATTCGCTCCTCACGCGGTGGTCTGGGGAGCTGGGTGCTGGCCGCCTTTCCGAGTAGTGACGTTTGCGCCGTTATGTCATCGCGTGGGTGGGGTGGCTGCGTTCTCCTCGGCCTCGCCTTCCAGCAGGGCGCGTACCTCTGACTCACGGAAGCGGCGGTGACCGCCGGGCGTACGGATGCTACTGATCCGGCCGGCCGCCGCCCATCGCGTGACAGTCTTCGGGTCGACGCGGAACAGCGCGGCCACCTCGCCCGGTGTGAGCAGACGATCTCCAGTGTCCACGACCCCCTCCTTGCGTCGCCGAAGCTCTCTGCGGCTCGACCGTGATCGACACAGGGGTGACGGCCAGCCCGAGCCAGAGTCTTCGATGGGACGTACGACCATTACAGCACCGCCATAACCCCATGTCCGACAAACCGTAATTCGCGTTGTGTAGGGGCGTTCTGCGGGGAGAATAGGCGAGCCGGACACGCGTGCGACGCCGATCGCGATCATCAGGTTAGGGTCTGCCGGTGGAACAGTTGGAGCGTTGTTCGGACTCGGATCGCGAGTGGGTGACAGAGGCGATCGCGGTCGTCGAAGCGGACGCGAACCGCTCAGCCGACACCCACCTACTGCCGTTCCCGCTACCGCGTTCGTGGGGTGTCGACCTGTACCTCAAGGACGAGTCCGTACACCCCACCGGTTCACTCAAGCACCGGCTGGCCCGTTCCCTGTTCCTGTATGCCTTGTGCGGCGGCTGGATCCGGCCCGGTACCACCATTGTGGAGGCCTCCTCGGGCTCGACCGCCGTCTCCGAGGCGTACTTCGCCCGGTTGCTCGGCCTGCCCTTCGTGGCGGTCATGCCGGCGTCCACGTCGCCTGAGAAGATCGCGCTCATCGAGTTCCAGGGCGGCACCTGTCACCTGGTGTCGGACGGCGCGACCGTCGTTGAGGCCGCCCGGGCTCTGGCCGCTGATACGGGCGGGCACTTCATGGACCAGTTCACCTACGCCGAACGGGCCACGGACTGGCGGGGCAACAACAACATCGCCGAGTCGATCTTCGGCCAACTCGCCCTGGAACGGCATCCCATCCCCACCTGGGTCGTGGTCGGCGCCGGCACCGGCGGCACGTCCGCGACGATCGGGCGCTATGCCCGCTATCAGCGCCACTGCACGAAGCTGTGCGTGGTGGACCCGGAGGGGTCGGCGTTCTACGAGGGCTGGGTGGCCGGGGACTACTCCGTCGAGACGGGCCAGACGTCGCGGATCGAGGGCATCGGCCGTCCCCGGGTCGAGCCCTCGTTCCAACCGTCGGTCGTCGACCGCATGATCCGGGTCCCCGACGCCGGCTCCATCGCCGCGATGCGCGCGGGCTCCGCGATACTGGGCCGCCGGGTGGGCGGCTCCACCGGGACGAACCTATGGGGCGCCTTCGGCCTGATCGCCGAGATGCTCAGCCAGGGCACGCAGGGCTCCGTGGTCACGTTGCTCTGCGACGGCGGCGAACGGTACGCGGACACCTACTTCAATGATCAATGGGTACGCGCGCAGCGCCTCGACCTGGCCCCGCACCTCGCCGCGATCGACCGCTTCCTGGCGACCGGATCGTGGTCGTTCGGTGACGTTGAGTAGTCACCTCGGACACGAAAGAGGCGGCCCCTGCTGAGCCGCCTCCCCCTCTGAGCTGGTTGTATCCCCCGTGCCCATCGAACAAAGCCGATTGTTTTGGGAGCGCTCCCAATATGACACCGTGTTTCGGCCATGTCAATGGTGCGCGGCTGGACCGTGACGCCCGCCCCATCCGCGCAGCTCAGCACGGACGTTACGGACCGTAAGTTTCGCTAGATGGTGGATGCCCGGTCCCCGCCGCGCGCAAACGCCCAAGCCCACCGCCCCCACCCCGTGCCCCGTCCGTGCTCGCCCCGTGCCCCCGCCCCCTGCTCGCCTCGTCCGCCAAGGTGCGCACTTTGGCGGGATGGACGGGCCCGGATGCCGCCAAAGTGATGCTCCTATGGTTTGTCAACGGTGAGGGCGTGGTGGATT
>NZ_BAAALS010000040.1:0-33181 GCF_039528415.1 Luedemannella helvata | reverse complement strand
GCCCTGCCCTCGCAGTGGAACCTCACGTCCGACTGACGGCATCCGGATCTGCCGCGATCCGCTCGTTCGGCTACCACCCTCGTTACTCCGCGTGAGTGAGGTGCCGGTTCCGCGATGGAACTTGCCACCGCAGCCGATGGTGGCGCCGAATTCGCGAGCATCGAGATCGGGAGATCTCGATGGGCCAAGACACAGCGACATCTCGCGCCGGAGCTCGCGAACAGAACCAACGGCAGCGGCCGTCGTGTCAGGCCGGTGCTCAACGACGATGGACGGCGTACTACATCGCCTAATCCGTCCTCGCCCCCGACGTCTCCACATCCTCGAACAGCTCGGTGAAGACGTGGAAACCGAAGGCTCTGGACCTCACGATCACGGCCCGAGCGGGCGGCGTAGGCGCCATCCGATGGATGTTGCCCGACGATGCTCATGCATGACGAACCTGATTGCCGGACCCGTTTTTGAGAGGTTTTCGGGGGGCGGTTCAAATTCCCATCGACAAAAATCAAAGCCCTGGCCAGCTTATACTGGTCAGGGCTTTGTCGAAGTCGGGACGGCGGGATTTGAACCCACGACCCCTTGACCCCCAGTCAAGTGCGCTACCAAGCTGCGCCACGTCCCGTTGCCCGGACCGTACGCCCCGGGCAGCCGCTACAGACTAGCGCAATCCTCCGCTCCCCCGCGCGCGGGTATCCCTCCGCCACGGAGGCCACACCCGCTACAGCGTCCTAGGATGATGGGGTAAGGAAGGGGGCGGACCAGGTGGCGAAAGGCTCGCCGAACTCCGCCTGAGCCGTCGCCACGATCAGGGCCGGGTCTTCTGGCGAGGTCAGGCCGAACGCCGATGCCAGCCACTCGACGTACTCGTCGTTGACGTCGAGATCGTCGTCCTCATCCTGGTAGAAGTATGCCTCCTCGCAGTCCACCGAGATCTCCACGTTGCAGGCCAGCAATTGGAACAGCTCGCGCAGGTTGCGCGCCACGACGTGCTGTCCGCCCTCGTCGCCGAAGACCACAACCGGCAGGGTAGCCAGATCGGGCCGGTCGTCGAACCGCCACAGGGCGTAGAACGAGCCCGATCCGTTGGCCTGCGCGAACGGGATCAGGCGCGACAGGAATGCCTGGTCCTTGGACCATCCGGCGATCAGGCCGGACGGGTCGGCGTACTCCGTGAGGCCGAAGCCTTTCGCGTACTCCTCGAATCCCTCCCGCTGCTGCAGCGACCAGAGTGCGTTGAGCTCGGGGATCGGCGAGTACGGCATCAGTGACCGCCGGTCGTCGCGTAGTGCAGGATCACGTTGTGCACGTGGTGGGCCTTGTTCGAGCCCCGGAACTCGACCTCGTAGACGTGCGTGCCCACGTGGACGGCGATCGCGCCGGTGGAGAAGAAGCTGCCGGCCCAGCTCTTGTTGCTGACCACGCTCACGCTGCTGACTTTCGAGTACGGGATGGAGGTCAGCGCGACGCGCTTACCGACGAAGGATTTGTCCTGGATGATGACGCGGCGGTCGGTGAGCCCGATGAACCCGGTGCCGACCCCGACGGCGTCGTAGACGGCGATGATGCTCTCGCCCTCCAGCAGGCCCGACTGGATCTGGTTGAGCTGTTCACGCTTGTCGAAGATGACATCGGCCATGGGTGGCTCCCTTCCGCAACGGTGCCCAGGGTAGGCGACGCGGGAAAGCTCCTACGCCTGACCGCGCAGCCGATCGAGGACGTTGCGGGCGTTGCGGACGACGAGGGCGACGATGACGGCGTCGAGGCCCAGGACGAGCGTGAAGGTCAGCCACGTGAGGGGCCACATGGCGGCGTGGTGCGTGGCGAAGGAGGCCAGCATGAGGGCCGCCGGTGGCGCGCCGACGAAGGCCGCCGACGCCCAGAGGGGCTGCTCCCGCCAACCGAGATAGCCGGCCAGCACGACCAGGATCGCGGCGAGCGCGACGACGCGGCCGACCGCCAGTTCGGCGGTGGCCTGGTCGGTACCCGGGTCGAGGGGGGTGCCGCGCAGGTCCCAGGGCAGCAGGACCAGGTACGCCGCCGCGGCGAGTACGGCTGCCGCCACCCATTCGGCGATGCGCTCGCCGCCTTGTCCCACCACCGCGTCCCCGCCTCGGTCTGAGCAGATCAGCTGCCCAACCTAGCGCGCCCGCACCGGACCGGTAAGGGGGCCGAACCGCGAACGTGACATCGACCGCGAGGTCTTGACAGCGGCCGGGGCACCCGGGCCTAGCGGCGGCCCTGCTTGGCGCGCGGTTTGACGGCGATGTCGATGGGGGTGCCTTCGAAGTCGAACTCCTCGCGCAGCTTGCGCTCCACGAAGCGGACGTACCCGGGGTCGAGCTGGCCGGTCGTGAACAGCACGAACCGGGGCGGGGACGTGCCGGCCTGGGTGGCGAACAGCACCCGGGGCGCCCGACCGCCGCGTACGGGATGGGGGGTGGCCTGCACGAGCGCGGTGAGCCACTGGTTGAGCTGCCCGGTGGGCACCCGGCGCTCCCAGTTGTGCAGGGCGGTGCGCAGGGCGGGGGCCAGCTTCTCCACGGCCCGGCCGGTACGCGCGGAGATGTTGACCCGGATGGCCCAGGGGATGCGCTTGAGTTCGCGTTCGATCTCGCGGTCGAGGTAGTAGCGGCGGTCCTCGTCGACGAGGTCCCACTTGTTGAAGGCGAGCACGATGCCCCGGCCGGACTCGGCCACCATGGACAACACCCGCTGGTCCTGCTCGCTGATGACCTCGCTGGCGTCGAGGAGGACCACGACGACCTCGGCGGCCTCGATGGCCCCGGCGGTGCGCAGGCTGGCGTAGTACTCCGTGCCGCTGGCCGTGTTGACGCGCTTACGCAGGCCGGCGGTGTCGACGAACAGCCACGTCTCGCCGCCGACCGTCACGAGGCTGTCGACCGGGTCGACGGTCGTGCCGGCCACGGAGTCGACGACGGCGCGCTCCTCCTGGGCGAGGCGGTTGAGCAGGCTGGACTTGCCGACGTTGGGGCGGCCGACGAGCGCCACGCGGCGCGGGCCGCCGACGGGCGCGTCACCGACCGGGGGCAGGTGGGGCAGCGCCGCGAGCAGCGTGTCGAGCAGGTCGCCGGAGCCGCGGCCGTGCAGGGCGGACACCGGGTGGGGCTCGCCGAGGCCGAGCGACCAGAGGCCGGCGACCTCCATCTCCTGCCGGGCGTTGTCGACCTTGTTCGCGACGAGGATGACGGGCTTGTTCGTGCGGCGCAGCATCTTCACGGCCGCCTCGTCCTCGTCGAGGGCGCCCACGCGGGCGTCCACGACGAGCAGGACCACGTCCGCGGACGCGGCGGCCAGCTCGGCCTGGGTGGCGATCGCCGCCGCGCGGTCGCGCGCGTCGGGTTCCCAGCCGCCCGTGTCGACGACCGTGAAGCGGCGCCCGGCCCACTGGGCGTCGTAGGCGACCCGGTCGCGGGTCACGCCCGGTACGTCCTCCACGACGGCCTGCCGGCGGCCCAGGATGCGGTTGACCAGGGTCGACTTGCCGACGTTGGGGCGGCCGACGACCGCGACGACCGGCAGCGGGCCGGCGGGAGCGTCGGCGTCGGACGCCGGTTCGGCGACGGCGCCCGCGACGTCGTCGGTGGCGTCGAGGACCTCGAAGTCGTCCACCACGTCCACCTCGCGGGGCTCGCGCCCGCGGCGGGGTCCGGCGCCGCCGCCCGGACGGGCCGGCCCGCCGGAGGCCTCCCGGCGACGGCTCACGCGCCCGCCTCCAGCAGCGTGGTGAGCCGGTGGACGACCTCGTCGATGCCCAGTTCCGTCGAGTCGAGCACGACGGCGTCGGCGGCCTGGGTGAGCGGGTCGACGGCCCGGGTCGAGTCGATGGTGTCGCGGCGCTGCAAATCGGCGGCCGTGGCGGCCAGGTCGGCGGCGACCTCGGTGCTGCGCCGGCGGGCCCGCTCGGCGGCGGAGGCCGTCAGGTACACCTTGAGGTCCGCGTCGGGCGCGACGACCGTACCGATGTCGCGGCCCTCCACGACGATGCCGGCGGCGGAGCGCGCGCTGGCGATGATGTCGCGCTGGCGGGCGACGAGCAGCTGGCGCACCGCGGGTACGGACGCCACAGCCGACACGGCGGCGGTCACGGCCGCGCCGCGGATCGGAGCGTCCACCGGCACGGTGCCGACCGAAATGTGGGGGGAGGTCGGGTCGGTCCCGATGACCAGGTCGGCATCCACGGCCACTTTGGCGACCGCGTCGGCGTCGGCCGGGTCAACCCCGGCGTCGAGGACGGCCCAGGTCACGGCCCGGTACATGGCGCCGGTGTCCAGGTACTGGGCGCCCAGTTCGGCGGCCAGCCGCCGGGAGACGGTCGACTTCCCGGAACCGGACGGTCCGTCGATCGCCACCACAGGCGCCGCGACACGCCGCTCAACCTCGCCCACCAAGACTCCCCACGACAGCAAACCGGTCCGATCTCAGGTCCATCATGCCGGTTCGTCCGGCAGGCCGTGCGGGCGGGCACGACCCCGGGCGATCCGGAACACATCAGCCGCTCAGGACTCCACGGCCCGGAACAGCCCGGCGATCTCCGAGGCGGTGAGCCGCCGCCACCGGCCGACCCGCAGGTCGCCGAGCTTCACCGGTCCGATCGCGGTGCGCACCAGGCGGCTGACCGGGTGGCCGACCTCGTCGAGCATGCGCCGCACGATGTGCTTGCGCCCCTCGTGCAACACGATCTCCACCAGTGCCGTGCGGGGGGTGGTGTCCACCACCCGGAAGTCGTCCGCGTGCGCCGGGCCGTCCTCCAGCTCGACGCCCTGCACGAGTCGCTTGCGCAGGCCGCGCGGGATCGTCCCGGATACCTCCGCCAGGTAGGTCTTCGACACCCCGTACGAGGGGTGCATGAGGCGGTTGGCCAGGTCGCCGTCGTTGGTGAGCAGCAGCAGGCCCTCGCTGTCGGCGTCCAGGCGCCCGACGTGGTAGACCCGCTGGGGCAGCCGCTCGACGAAGTCGGCGACCGACTGGCGGCCCTTCTCGTCCGACATGGTCGACACGACGCCGCGCGGTTTGTTGAACGCCAGGTACACCAGGTTGGCGTCCGTCACGACCCGGTCGCCGTCGACGTAGATCTCCGCCGTCTCCGGGTCGACCTTGTCGCCGAGCTGGGCCCGTTTGCCGTTCACGTTGACCCGGCCGGCGGCGATGAGGTCCTCGCAGACCCGCCGGGAGCCGACGCCCGCGCCGGCGAGCACCTTCTGCAGTCGGGGCAGGTCAGTATTATCGGTGGGCATCAATCTCATCCACGTTCTCGGGCAGGAAGGGGGCCAGCCCCGGCAACTCGGCGACGCTGTTGATGCCGAGCTTCTCGAGGAACAAGGGGGTCGTCTGGTAGAGCAGGGCGCCGCTCTCGCGTTCGGTGCCGCACTCCTCCACCAGGCCGCGCCCCACCAGGGTCTTGATCACGCCGTCGCAGTTCACGCCCCGGATCGCCGAGATCCGCGACCGGGTGACCGGCTGCTTGTAGGCGATCACCGCGAGGGTCTCCAGCGCGGCCTGGGTCAGGCGTGTCTGCTGCCCGTCGAGCACGAACCGCTCCACGTACGCCGCGTACTCCGTGCGGGTGTACAGCCGCCACCCGCCCGCCGACTGGCGCAGCTCGAACCCGCGCCCCGAGGCGGCATACTCGTCGCGCAGTTCCTTGAGCGTGGCGGCCACCCGCTGGGCCGGCTCGTCCAGGACCTGCGCGAGCAGGAACTCCCCCACGGGCTCGTCCACGACGAGCAGCACGGCCTCGAGGGCGCCGCGCAGCTCCGCGTCGCTCAGCGCCGCGGTCGCCTCACCTTCCTCATCGGGTACCCCCGAAGCGTCGTGTACGGGCTGCTCCTGCGGGATCTCGGCCGGCTCGGCAAGCTCGATCACCTCGCGTGACGGCGCCTGCTCGTCCCCGTCGGACGTCGCCTGCTCGCCAGAGTCGTGACTGTGGTGGGGGGCCGCGTCGTTCCCCTCACCAAAAGCATGACTTTGGCGGGAGGCCGCCTCACTCCCCTCACCAAAAGCATGACTTTGGCGGGAAGCCGCCTCGCTCCCCTCACCAAAAGCATGACTCTGGCGGGAAGCCGCCTCGCTCCCCTCACCAAAAGCCTCGCTCCCCTCACCAAAAGCATGACTCTGGCGGGAAGCCGCCTCGCTCCCCTCACCAAAAGCATGACTCTGGCGGGAAGCCGCCTCGCTCCCCTCACCAAAAGCATGACTCTGGCGGGAAGCCGCCTCGCTCCCCTCACCAAAAGCATGACTTTGGCGGGAGGGCGCGTCCTCCCGCTCGCCAAAGGCGTGACTTTGGCGAAGGTCGGCGTCCCCATCCCCGCCAGAAGTGTGACTCTGGTCGGTAGGCGCGGCGTTCCCCTCGCCAGAAGCGGGGCTTTGGTGGGGCGGGGCGGGCTCGTCGTCCGGGACCTCTGTCGGCTCGGTCAGCTCCAGGACGGCCGCCGGCGGCACCTCGTCCGCGTGGTCATCGGACTGCGCATCGGCATCGGTCTCGACGGGTGGCTCGGTGGGCTCCGCCAGCTCCAGGACCGCCGGCGGGGGCGGTTCGGCAGCCGGGTCGTGGTGCACGTGTTCGGCGGGCTCCACGAGTTCGATGACGCCGTCGGGCGGCACGTCGCCGGACGGGTGCCGCGGGTCGTGGGCCCCGACGACCCGGGCGACTCCCCTGGCCACGGGCGCCGGCTCGGGCAGGTGACCACCGCCGGGCCCACCGGCCGCGGGCTCACTGACCCCTGGCCCGACCTCCGCCCGCTCGACGTCCGCTGCCTCGACGTCCGATCGCTCGACGTCCGCTGCCTCGACGTCCGCTGCCTCGACGTCCACTCGCTCAACGTCCGCTGCCTCGACGTCCACTCGCTCAACGTCCGCTGCCTCGACGTCCGATCGCTCCACGTCTGCTGCCTCGACGTCGGCCGGCTCAGCGGCCGTCGGCTCAGCGTTGGTGGCGGGCTCGTCGGCCGGTTTCGGGTCGCGGGCCCATGGTGGGACCCACGCTGCCGCGCTCTCCGCGAGCGATGGCGGCCGCTCGTCGTTCATCGCGCCCACTCCCCTTTGTCCGCCTCGGTCACTGTGCGGCCAGCTCCTCATTGTCCCCGCCCGGCTGGTCCGAACCCTCGGGTGCCCCGGTCGCGGGCTCATCGCCGTACTCGTCGAAGGAGAGGGTGACCGGCGCGGACCCGTCGCCGGTCCAGCGGACCGTGAGCTCCCCCAACGCCTCGATCTGGTCGAAGACCACCAGGCCCTCGCGGTAGAGCTCGAGGAGCGCGAGGAACCGCGCCACGACCTCCAGCGTGTTCTGGCAGTCGGCGCACAGGTTACGGAACGTGGCCACCTGGAGGCGAATGAGCTTCTCGCGCAGGATGCCGGCGTGTTCGCGGACGCTGACGCGCACCTGGTGCACGTGGGCGATGGAGACGACCGGTTCGGGCTTGGGGGTGATGGTGCGCAGGTAGAGCTGGGCGAGGCGGTCGGGGCCGATGCCGAGGACCAGTTCGGGTAGGGCCTGGGCGTAGCGGGGTTCCAGGCTGACGGCACGGGGGTAGCTGCGGGCGATCTCGGACTCGCGCCCGGCGATGTGGGCGGCGGCCTCCTTGAACGCCTTGTACTGCAGGAGGCGGGCGAACAGCAGGTCGCGGGCTTCGAGGAGGGCGAGGTCCTCCTCGTCCTCGACCTCGGCGGCGGGCAGCAGGCGGGCCGCCTTCAGGTCGAGCAGGGTGGCGGCGATGACAAGGAACTCGCTGGCCTCGTCGAGGTCCCAGTCGTCGCCCATGGCCCGGATGTAGGCGATGAACTCGTCGGTGACCTGGTGCAACGCCACCTCGGTGACGTCGAGCTGGTGCTTGCCGATGAGCTGCAGGAGCAGGTCGAACGGGCCGGTGAAGTTGGTCAGCCGCACCGTGAAGCCGCCGGCGGGCGCCTCGGGCATGGGGGTGCTGACCTCACTCACCCCGGAAACGTAACCCATGGGGCGGGACGCCCGCCCGCGACGCCCCCTATGCCCACACCCGCACGAGGGGTGCGGCGAGCAGGTCCAGCGCGGCGAGCAGCGGGGTGCGGTCCCCGAGGGGGACGACCGCGGCGAGGAGGAGTCCCAGGGCGCCCAGGACGGCGGGCCACTCGCCGACCAGGCCGAGCACCGGCGAGGCCGCCAGCGGCGGGCCGCCGGCGGGGGCGGGGGCCGGTTGCAGGAGGGCGGCGGAGCCGAGGCGGAAGCCGTCCAGGGGCGGTACGGGCAGCAGGGCGAGCACGCCGAAGCAGAGCAGCCCGACGGCGAGGCTCAGCATCACCTGGGCGGCCGGCGGTACGCCGACGACGCCCCGCAGCACGTCGGAGGGGTAGTTCAGGCGCAGGCTGGCGCGCTGGGCCGGGAAGGCGAGCGCGAAGCCGGCCAGGCATGCCTCCCCGGCCGCGAGGACGGCGACCGGGCCGGCGGCGACGGCCAGGGCGCGGCGGGCGCCCGTGGGGCGCCACCAGCCCGTACCGGTGAACACGAGGGTGATCGCGCCGAGGGCGCCCACGGCGGACCCGGCGGCGACGTCGGCGTTGCCGCCGTAGCGGTGCGCGACGCGGCGGTGTACCAGGGCCCGCAGGGTGGCGCCGAGAACGAACGCGGCGATCAGCCCCAGCGCCGCGACCGGTTGGCCGAGCGCCCAGAGCACCTCAGCTCACCCCTTCGGGGCGTGGGCCGCGATCACCTCGCGCGCGAGCTGGCGGTAGTTGCGCGCGCCGGAGGAGGAGGGGTCGAGGGAGGTGATCGGGGCGCCGGCCACCGTGGACTCGGGGAACTTCACCGTCTTCGTGATGACCGTCTGGTAGACCTTGTCGCCGAACGCCTCGACGACGCGCTGCAGCACCTGGCGGCAGTGTGTGGTGCGCGAGTCGTACATGGTGGCGAGGATGCCTTCGAGTTCGAGGTCGAAGTTGAGCCGCTCGCGCACCTTGTCGATCGTGTCCAGCAGCAGGGCGACGCCGCGAAGGCTGAAGAACTCGCACTCCAGGGGCACGAGCACGCCGTGGGCGGCCGTGAGCGCGTTGATGGCGAGCAGGCCCAGCGACGGCTGGCAGTCGATGAGGATGAAGTCGTACTCGTTCATGACCGGGCGGAGCAGGCGCTTGAGCACCATCTCGCGCGCGACCTCGGTGACGAGCTGGATCTCGGCCGCCGACAGGTCGATGTTGGCCGGCAGCAGGTGCAGGCCGGCGACGTTGGTCTTGATGAGGATGTCGTCGATCGTGACCTCGTCCTGCATGAGCAGGTTGTAGACCGACAGGTCGAGGTTGTGCGGGTTGACGCCGAGGCCGACCGACAGGGCGCCCTGGGGGTCGAAGTCGAGCAGCAGGACCTTGCGCCCGTACTCGGCCAGGGCCGCGCCGAGGTTGATGGTGGTGGTCGTCTTGCCGACGCCGCCCTTCTGGTTCGCCATCGCGATGACCCGGGCAGGCCCGTGCCGGTCGAGCGGCATGGGCTGCGGAATGGGTCGGCGCGTGGTGTACGCGGAGGGGTCAGCGGGGCCCAGGTCAGCGCCGAGCGTCAGCGAGGCCTGTTCGGCCCGCAGCTCGGTCGTCCATGCCTCGGCTCGATCGTCGATGCCTGCCATCTCCCGTATACGCCCTTCCCGCCGCTCGTCGTTCCGCGGGGAGCCGCGAGACGACTGTACGGCACCACCGGGGCCCGACAGATATACGTCGCTCGGCGTGTCGCTGCGTGTCGCGTTTTAATCGCGCGCACGCGGGTGCGATACCGCGTACACCTCGCGAAGCCTGTCCACAGTAACCAACGTGTACACGGCTGTCGTGGTCACGGAGGCGTGGCCGAGCAACTCCTGGACAACGCGCACGTCAGCGCCCCCGTCGAGCAGGTGGGTGGCGTAGCAGTGGCGCAGCGTGTGGGGCGACACGCGTCCGTCGAGACCGGCCCGCCCGGCCACGTCGCGCAGGATCGCCCACGCCCCCTGCCGCGACAGTGTCCCGCCGCGCGCGTTCCGGAAAATCGTGTGGGTACGGTCACCGCGGCGCTGCCGCGCCAACAGCTGGGGCCGGCCCCGGTGCAGATAGTCGCGCAGCGACGAACACGCGTGCGAGCCCAGCGGCACCAGGCGCGAGCGCCCGCCCTTGCCGCGCAGCAGCACGCTCGCGTCGTCGAGGTCGACCTCGTCGACGACGCAGCCGACGGCCTCGGAGATGCGCGCGCCCGTGCCGTAGAGGAACTCCAGCAGCGCCCTGTCGCGCAGCGCCAGCGGGTCGGTCCCGTCGACCGACGACAGCAGCCGCAGCACGTCGGCGACGTCGAGGGCGCGGGGCAGCCGGCGGGGTGGGGCCGGCGGGCGGACGGCGCCGGCCGGGTCGGCGTCCGTGAGCCGCTCACGGGCGGCGAAGCGGTGCAGCCCGCGTACGGCGCTCACGGCGCGGGCGGCCGAGGCGGCCGACAGGGGCGGGTGCTCCTCGTCGCCCTCGCGCAGGCGGCGCAGGTGCCCGGTGATGTCGGCCTCGGCGACCGACGCCAGCTCGGCGTGACCGGACGCGGACAGCGCCGCCGCGTACCGGGCCAGGTCACGCCGGTACGCGCGCAGCGTGTTCGCGGCGAGGCCGCGTTCGACGGCGAGGTGGTCGAGGTACGCCTCGACGGCGGCCGCGATCAGCCCAGGACCTCCTCCAGCTTCGCGTACGCCAGGCCGTGTGCCTGGGCCACGGGCGCGTTCGTGAGCTGGCCCGCGTAGGTGTTGAGGCCGAGCGCCAGCGCGCGGTCGCGCTTGATCGCCTCGCGCCAGCCGTGGTTGGCCAGCTCCACCGCGTACGGCAGGGTGACGTTCGTCAGAGCGTACGTGGAGGTGTGCGGGACCGCGCCGGGCATGTTCGCCACGCAGTAGAACAGCGAGTTGTGCACCGGGTAGACCGGGTCGGCGTGGGTGGTGGGCCGCGAGTCCTCGAAGCAGCCGCCCTGGTCGATGGCGATGTCGACGAGCACGCTGCCCGGCTTCATGTGCTTGACCTGTTCGTTGCTGACCAGCGTGGGCGCCTTCGCGCCGGGGATGAGGACTGCGCCGATGACCAGGTCGGCGTCGGCGACGGCGCGCTCGATCTCGTACGCGTTGGACGCGACCGTCTGCAGGTGGCCCTGGTAGATGGCGTCGGCCTGGCGCAGCCGGGCGATGTTCTTGTCCAGCAGCAGCACCTCGGCCTGCATGCCGAGCGCGATGGCGGCGGCGTTCATGCCGGACACGCCCGCGCCGATGACGACGACCTTGGCCGCGTACACGCCGGAGACCCCGCCCATGAGCACGCCGCGCCCGCCGCCCGACCGCATGAGGTGGTAGGCGCCGACCTGCGGGGCGAGCCGGCCGGCCACCTCGGACATCGGGGCGAGCAGCGGCGTGGACCCGTCGGGCAGCTCCACGGTCTCGTACGCGATGCCGGTGACCTTGCGCGCCAGCAGCGCGTCCGTGCACTCCCGGGACGCAGCCAGGTGCAGGTAGGTGAACAGGGTCTGGCCCTCGCGCATGCGGTCGTACTCCTCGGCGATGGGCTCCTTGACCTTGAGGATCAGCTCGCCGGCCTGCCACACGTCCTCGGCGCTGGGCAGGATCGTCGCGCCCGCCTGCGCGTACTCCGCGTCCGTGATGGACGATCCGGCGCCCGCCTCGGACTCCACGTACACGTGGTGGCCGTTGCGGACGAGCTCGTGCACGCCGGCCGGGGTGATGGCGACCCGGTACTCGTGGATTTTGACTTCGCGCGGGATTCCGACCTTCACTGCAGACCCCTGTTCGCTCCGTGCCGGCCGCGATTTGGCCGTTCGCCGGGAGTCTAGGCCGCCAGAATGTGAGACTGGTCGCGACAGCCTGTGCCCTCGTCGGGTCTTTACCCGACGAAGTGTCAAGATCAAACAGTATGCGTGCGCGCGCGTGTGACACGGCTCGCCTACAGTGGCGCGGTGACGACCCACCCGCAGGACCCGACGGATCCGGGCGACCCCGTCGACCCCTACGACTCCTCCGCGGGGCCGCACCCGGCGACCTACCCCGACATCTACCAGCCCCCGCCCGACAACCTGCCGGCCACGTTCATCGACTCGCAGCCGTGGGACACGACGCCGCGCACCCCCACGAACCCACCCGCCGCGCCGCCCGCCGTCGTCTACCCGCCTCCCTACCCGTCCTCCCCCGCATACCCGGCGTCGCCGGGATATCCGCCGACGGCCGGGTACGGGATACCGCCCGGCGGGTACCCGATGCTCCAGCCGATCATCGTGGTGCCGCCGCCGCCGAACGCCCCGTACGGGGTCGATCCCAGCACCGGGCAGCCCCTGTCCGACAAGAGCAAGGTCGCCGCGGGGCTGCTGCAACTGTTGCCCGGCATCGTGCTGTGCCTGGGCGGCATCGGTCGCCTCTACGCCGGCCATGTCGGCCTGGGCGTCGTGCAGCTGCTCGGCACGGTGATCGCGTGGTTCGGGCTGGTCTGCGGCTTCTTCACCATCGTCGGCTGGTGTCTGACCGTGCCGTTCTGGATCTGGTTCGTCGTCGACGGCATCATGCTGCTCGCCGGCCGGCCGACGGACTCGCAGGGCCGACTGCTGCGGAACTGACGCGTCAGGCAGGCGACGGTCGGGGCGGGCCGGACCCGGAAACGGGCTTTGCCGGGTTGGCCTAGACTCGGCGTGGTGAACGATCCAACGGCCGATCCGTACCGCCAGCCGCCCGCCGATCCGTACGCCGGCCAGGGCGAGACCATGCCCGTCCCGCAGCCGCCGCCGCCCGCGCCGGGCTACTACCCGACGTCGACGCCACCGGGCTCACCGACGGCCCCGATGCCGCCCGGCACCCAGTACCCGGCCCAGCCGGGGTACCCGCAGCAGGGCTACCAGCAGCCTGGCTACGCGCCGCCCGGGTACGGCCAGCCCGCCGTCGACCCGGCGACCGGCCTGCCGCTGTCCGACAAGAGCAAGGTCGTCGCCGGCGTCCTGCAGCTCGTGCTCGGCGGCTTCGGCGTGGGCCGGTTCTACACCGGACACACGAGCATGGCCATCGCCCAGATCGCGGTCACGTGGCTGACCTGCGGGCTCGGCGCGCTCTGGCCGCTGATCGACGGCATTCTCATCCTCGTGCAACCCAACCAGACGGACGCGCAGGGCCGCATCCTGCGCTCCTAGTCGTCGAGGCCACCCGGTCGGGCCCGCGACACGCGAGCCCGACCGCAACCCCGGCGGGATACCGGACCTCAGGGGCGTGGGGTGTCGGCCGGGCGCAGGGTGGACCAGGCGTGGTCGCGGGCGCGCGCGGCGGCGAGCAGGCCCGCCACGGTCGGGCCGTTGCGGATCTCACCGCGGAAGATCATGGCGACCGCCTCGTCGAGGTCCACGAGGCGCACGGTCATCTCCGCCTCCTCGTGCTGGCGGGTGTGGCGCTCGCCGTCGGGCACCGGGCGCAGGTCGCGGGCCAGGAACGCGCGGAACAGCTCCGTGGAGCAGCCCGGCGACGTGTAGATGTCGACCAGCAGGTCCCACCGGTCGGCGAGCAGGTCGGCCTCCTCGGCCAGCTCGCGGCGCGCCGTGCCCACGGACGCCTCCCCCGGCACGTCGACCAGGCCGGCCGGCAGCTCCCACAGCGCCTGCCCGACCGGGTGACGGTACTGGCGCACCAGCACCACCCGGCCCTCGTCGTCGAGCGCCACGACCCCGACCGCCCCCACGTGCCGCAGGTAGTCGCGGTGCGCCTGGCCGCCGCCCGGCATCGTCACCTCGTCGGAGACGATGTCGAACAGCGGGCCGGAGTACAGCTCGCGGCGGGACAGGACCTCGTAGTTGTGCCCGGACGCGGCCGTCACGGGGCGACCGCGGTCGCGACGTCAACGGGCAGCTGGTCGGCCGCGTTGTAGGTCAGGGCGGCGTCCACGAACGCGGAGAACAACGGGTGCGAGCGGGTCGGCCGGCTCTTCAGCTCCGGGTGCGCCTGGGTGGCCACGAAGAACGGGTGCAGCTCGGGGTCCAGCTCGACGAACTCGACCAGGCGACCGTCCGGCGAGGTGCCGCTGATGCGCAGGCCCGCCTTCGTCAGGGCCTCCCGGTAGGCGTTGTTGACCTCGAAGCGGTGCCGGTGACGCTCGCTCACCTCGGTCGTGCCGTACGCGTTCGCGACGATCGAGCCCTCCGCGAGGGTGGCCGGGTAGGCGCCCAGCCGCATCGTGCCGCCCAGGTCGCCCTTGCCGGCCACGATGTCCTCCTGGTCGGCCATCGTCGCGATGATCGGATGGGCGGCGTCGAGGTCGAACTCCAGCGAGTTCGCGCCCTCCAGGCCGGCCAGGTGGCGCGCCACCTCGATCGTCATGCACTGCAGGCCCAGGCACAGGCCCAGCACAGGGATGCCGCGCTCGCGGGCGAACCGCGAGGCGCCGATCTTGCCCTCGATGCCGCGCACCCCGAAGCCGCCCGGGATGACCACACCGTCCACACCGGACAGGGCGGCGCTCGCCCCGGTCGGGCTGACGCACTCGTCGCTGGGCACCCAGCGCAGCTCGATGCGGGCCCGGTGGGCGAACCCGGCCGCGCGGATCGCCTCGCTCACGGACAGGTACGCGTCCGGCAGGTCCACGTACTTGCCGACCAGCGCGATCACCACCGACCGGCGCGGGTGGTGGACCCGGTCGAGCAGGTCGTCCCAGCGCGACCAGTCCACGTCGCGGAACGACAGGCCGAGCCGGCGCACCACGTACGCGTCCAGGCCCTCGCGGTGCAGCACCTTCGGGATGTCGTAGATGCTCGGCGCGTCCGCCGCGGACACCACGGCCTCGCGGTCCACGTCGCAGTAGAGGGCGAGCTTCTCCTTCAGCTTCGACGGGATGTCGCGGTCCGAGCGGCACACCAGGGCGTCGGGTTGGATGCCGATGCTGCGCAGCGCGGCCACGGAGTGCTGGGTCGGCTTGGTCTTCAGCTCGCCCGACGGGGCCAGGTAGGGCACGAGCGACACGTGCAGGTACATGACGTTGTCGCGGCCGATGTCGTGGCGGACCTGCCGGATCGCCTCCAGGAACGGCAGCGACTCGATGTCGCCGACCGTCCCGCCGACCTCCGTGATGACGACATCGGGGGTGCGGCCGTCCTCGTCCGGCGCGGCCATCGCCCGGATGCGGGCCTTGATCTCATTGGTCACGTGCGGGATGACCTGCACGGTGTCGCCCAGGTACTCCCCGCGACGCTCCTTGGCGATCACGGCCGAGTAGATCTGGCCGGTCGTGACGTTCGCCTTCTGCGACAGGTCCCGGTCCAGGAAGCGCTCGTAGTGCCCGACGTCCAGGTCGGTCTCGGCGCCGTCCTCGGTGACGAACACCTCGCCGTGCTGGAACGGGTTCATCGTGCCCGGGTCGACGTTGAGGTAGGGGTCCAGCTTCTGCATGACCACGCGCAGGCCCCGGGCGGTCAGCAGACTGCCGAGGCTGGAGGCCGTCAGGCCCTTACCGAGACTGGAGGCTACGCCCCCGGTGACGAAGATGTGCTTGGTGGTGCGCACCGAAGGGGTCAATGCCTGCTCCCGTGTTGTCCGGTTCGGCGCAGGCCCGTCCGGGCGAGGCGCCATCCACGGGATTTCACGGTAACACGTGACCGGCGGCGGGCTGAGGACGGCCCGCGACCGTGTCGCCCGGCGGGCCCGCCTGCTCCGGGACGGCCGGCTCCGGCGGGTCCGGCTCCGGTAGGACCTCGCCGGTGGGCGGGGCGGCGCCCGTGCGCTCGTCGGCGTGGGCGAGCACCCGCAGCGCGGCGACCACCAGCAGCGGCAGGGCGGTCGCCGCGCCGGCGCCGGCCACCGTCAGGCCCACCCCGTTGGTCAGGCCGCCCAGCACGACGGCCACGGTCAGGCCGGCCGCCGCCGCCCGCACGGCCGGGTAGATCGCGAACAGGCGGGTGAGGCCACCCCAGTGGCGCGGGATGACCACGAACGCGAACACGGCCGCCCCGATGGCCAGCCAGGCGAGCGGGCTGCGGGCCATCATGGCCACGTTGTCGATGTTGGTCCGCCGGACGATCGCGGCGGCCGTACCGTCCTGTACGGCCGTGAGGAAGCGGCCCAGGCTCCCCCGGGTCTCCGGCGGGCGGCGCAGGTCCAGCAGCGCGAAGCCCATGGTGACCACGACCCCGGCCAGGACCGTCCAGGACAGCCGCCCGACGGTGAGCCAGCCGCCCGTACTCATCGCGGCGGCCACACAGACCCCGGCGGTCAGGGAGATCGCCCCGGCCGCGTCCGTGCCCAGGTACGGGCTGCCGACCACCATCACGCCGATACCGCCCAGCACGGCCACGCACGCGGGCCGCCACCGGCGCGGCAGCCGCTGGGCGACACAGCCGGCGGCGAGCAGCAGCCCGGCGCTGAACACGCCGAGCCCGACCGTGCCCAGCCCCGCGTAGCGGGCGCCCTCCAGGGCCGAGTACCCGCCGACGCCGTTGAGCTGCAGCCTCGTACCGGTCAGGACGTCGAGCAGGACGACCACGGCGGCCAGGCCGGCGGCCGCCCCCGTCGGGCCGAGGGTGTGCCGGCGCGCGGGCGACAGCACGCTCACGGCCACGCCGAGGGTCAGGGCGACGAGCAGGCCCACGAGGAACACCCAGGCGGGCGCGGCCGTGTGCCACCACCCGGTGAGGCCCGCCACCAGCGCGGCCGGGATGGCCAGCGCGATGGCGATGAGGACCATCTCCGCGGCGCGGCGCAGGCCGGCGGGCGCGGCGCGCGGGCCGCGCGGCCCGATGCCCCGGCGCACCTGCCGCAGCAGCGGCACCGCGAGCGCCACGGCCAGCAGGGCGACCACGGCCAGCCCCACGAAGAAGCGCCCGGAGACGTCGCGCTGGGCGCCCGCCTCGCGGTCGGCGTCGGCGAGCCGGCGCACGGCCGCGGCGAGGTCGTCCGGGCGGCCCTCGGTGCGGTTGGCCGGCTGGCCGGCGAACAGCCGGGCCGGGTGCTGCTTGCCGAGCGCGGCCAGCGCCGTCGGCGCCAGGTCAATGAGCTGCAGGTACCCCGACCGGCTGGTGCTCGGGGAGCTGAGCCAGCCCCCGGCGTAGCCGGGCCCGTCCGCGATGGCCACGTGCAGGCGTGACGTCTCGTCCGTGTCCGCCAGGCCGGCCGCGAGCACGAGGGAGCCGGGCGGGCGGGCGGCCAGCACCCGGGCCATCCGCGCGTCCGCCTCACGCACGGCGAACCGGCGCACGTCGCCGTCACCGGCCACCACGCCCAGGTCGACGATCGACAGGACGCAGTGTCGCAGCAGCGGTGCCGGGTCGGCGGGCAGCGCCGCGGCGTACCGGTCGACCCGACCGATGGGCCGCGCCGCCGCCACGGCCGCGCCCGCCCCGACGGCGACCGTGCACCGCATCGACTCGGCGAGGGCGCCCGGCCGGGCGCCCCAGGTGAGGCCCTCGTTGTAGGAGACGACTGTGGGCTGGTCGGGCAGCAGGCCGCCGATCGAGTCCGGGCTGAACACCTCCGTGTTGCCGAGGTAGCAGCCGATCGCGCTGTCCACCTCCGGCGGCGCGGTCGTGGCGGGGGGTGTGGTCGGCGCCGCGCCGCTGGAACGGCCGGGCGACGTGGGGCCCGGCCTGGCCGTGCCCGTCGGGCGGGCGGCGGCCCGGATGCCGGTGCGCAGGGCCGGCTTGCCGGCGCCCAGGGTGAGCCAGCCGTCGGCGGGACAGGTCACGCCGCGCGCGGAGCGCACCGCCAGCGCGCCGATGGACCCGCGTGCGGCCAGCTGCCACAGGGCGGGCGTCTCGGTCGGTGACAGGTCGTCCCAACGCAGCCCGGGCGCCCCCGCGATGATCACATAGTCGGCCTGGCGCTCGGCGGGGGTCGTCGCCGGGCGGGCGACCAGGGCCACGATGCTGGCTACGGCGACGGCGGCGGCCACGAGGAACGGGGCCAGGCGTGAGCCCTCCGACGAGGGGACCATCCGGGCCAGTCGGCGCGGCATCAGTCCCGACCGCCAGCGGCCGGCTCCTCGGACGACCCGCCGGCAGCCGCCCCCAGCTCGTCGTACAGGTCACTGATCATGGAGATGGTGTCGGCCTCCGTGGGCCAGCTCGCCGCCTGCCGCCGGGCGGCCGCGCTGAGCTCGGCACGACGCTGCGCGTCGCCCAGCAGGTCACGCACCGCCGTGTCGAGGGCGTCCACGTCGCCGGCCGGCACGAGGACGGCCGCGTCGCCGACCAGCCCGGGCAGGCCGCCCACGGCGGTGGCCACGAGCGGGGCGCCCGCCACGAGGGCCTCCTGGGCGAACAGCTGCCGGGCCTCCCACACGCTGCTCACCACGGCCAGGTCGGCGGCGGCGAGCAGGTCGGCCACGTCCGTGCGGTGCCCGAGCAGCAGCACGGGAGCGCGGGTGGTGGAGATCTGCGCGGCCAGCTTGCGGTACGCGGGGCCGGTGCCGGCGATCGCGACCGTCGGGGCCGGGCGCAGCTCGCGCCACCGGGCCGCCGCCGTGACCAGCAGGTCGTACCCCTTCTGGGGGTGCAGCCGGCCCACGGACAGCACCAGCGGCCCGTCGCCGGCGTTCAGCTCGGCGCGCACCTGGTCGCGGGTACGCGCGGGCGCGGGCAGGATCGGCGCGGCCACCGGACCCAGCCGCACGTCGCGCCCGCCGAGTTCGCGCGCCCGGTCCACGAGGTCGGCCGAGGCGCCCAGGTTCAGGTCCGCGCTACGGGCCACGTACCGCTCCGCGACGGCCAGCGCCTTGGCCTTCACGCCCCGGCCGAGAACGGCGTTGTGCCAGGTGACCACCAGCGGGGTGCCGTTGCGGCGGGCCAGCGCGGCCACCAGGCCGGCCCGCAGCCCGTGCGCGTGGATCACCCCGGCGGGGCGATCGGCGAGCCCGCGACGCAGCGCCGCGACGGCCCGCGCGTCGGCCGGGCGGGGCGAGGCGGGGATCTCCAACGCGACGTGGGTGGCCCCGAGGCCGGCGAAGTCGAACTGCCGCTCCGTCTCGGCGGGCGAATACACGGTGACGGCGTCGCCCCGGGCCAGCAGGCCCGCGGCCAGGGACGCGACATGCCGCCCGATGCCGCCCGTACTGCTGCCCAGCACGAGCGCCACGTCGCGGCCGCCCGTGCCCGCGTCGGCGCCGTTCACACCCGCCCCTCTCACCGTCGCCCCGTCGCGGCCGGCTCGTCGACGACCGGCCTTCGGCGGCCGCGGCGCAGTGCGCGCGCGAGGCGCCCCAGCATCGGCCCCAGGTCGGGCCGGTCGACGAGGAGCCCGACGAGCAGGAAGCCCGCGGCCGCCACGACACCCGCTAGCATGCCCGCCGACACGTCCGCGACGACACCCGGGGTCGTCAGCGCCGCCACCGCGCGCGCCGCGCCGGCCCCGGCCACGGCCCCGACCGCGCCGGCGACCAGCGCCGCCACGGCGGCCCGGGGAACCCCGGCCAGCCCACCACGGCCGACCCGCCGGCCCACGACGGCGAGCAGGGCCACGCCGAGCACGGTCATGCCGATCGAGTTCGCCGCCGCCAGGGCCGCCACCCGGTCGGCGGGGTCCAGCGCCAGCGACAGGCCCAGCGCGGCGGCCATGGTGGCCACCCAGCCCACCGCCGTGGCCACGGCGGCCCGGCGCGCCTGGCCGGCCGCGTACAGGGCCCGGCTGAGCAGCGCCAGCAGGGCGTACCCGAGCAGGCCCGGGGCGAACGCCGCGATGCCGGCGGCCAGCCCGGCCGGGTCGACCGCCCGGTGCATGATCGTGACGAGTACCCGCGCGGCCGGCACGGCCACGGCCACGAGGGCCGCCGCGCCCAGCCCGGCGAGCAGCAGCACCGCCCGGGTCGTACGGGCGAGGGTGGCGTCGAAGCGGTCCCGTTCGCCCGCGGCGGCGGCCTCGGCCAGCTCCGGGTACGCCGATGTGGCCACGGGCACGGCCAGCACCGCCCACGGCAGCAGGAACACCGTCTGGGCCAGCCCGAACAGCACCACCGTGCCGTCCAGGCGCGCCCCGTTGGCCAATGTCAGCAGGTACGCCAGCGCCAGTTGCTGCGCCACGACGGTGACCATCGCGGCGCCGGCCAGGCCGACCGCCCGCCGCCGCAGGTCCGCGTCCACGCCGAGCGTCGGCCGCAGCCGCAGCCTCAACCGGCGCACCGGCACCACCAGGCACATCGTCAGGACGGCGACGCCCAGGGTGGTGCCGACCGAGAGCACCAGCTCGGGGCCGCGCCCGATGTCGGCCACCCGGGCCGGGGCGGGGGCGAGCGTGGCGAACAGCCCGTACGCCGCCATGACGGTCACGCTCGACAGCAGCGGCGCGAGGACGGGCCACGCGAAGCGGCGGTGGCTCTGCAGCACCCCGGCGAGGATGATGCCCACCCCGTAGAGCGGCAGCTGGACGGCGAAGACGCGCAGCATCCGCGCGCCCATGTCCAGGGCCGCCGGGTTCGCGTCGTTGCCGAGCAGCCCCACGATCGGGCCGGCCGCGACCGCGACCACGACCGCCAGCGGCACCAGGAGCACGAGCACCCAGGTCAGCAGGGCCGACGCGGTCCGCGACACGGCCTCGCGGTCGCCCGCGACCACCGCGCCGGCCAGCAGCGGCACGACGAGGGCGGCCAGCGCCCCACCGGCGACGATCTCAAAGATGATGTTGGGGATGGTGTTGGCGGTCTGGTAGACGTCGCCCAGGTCGGTGGGCCCGACCACCCCGGCGAACAGCACCGTACGGGCGAAGCCCGCCACCCGGCTTCCCACGGTGAGGATGGCGATGAGGGCCGCCGCGCCCGCGATGCCGCGCGCGCGGGACGTCACTGGGCCAGGCCAGTCCCGGAGCCTCCACCGGCCGGCCGCGCGCCGGCCCGCCTGCCGGTCTCGCCAGCGGGCGCGCCACGCTGGCCGGGCGCCGTGACGCGGCCCGCGGCGCCGTCGGATGCCCGGCGCGGTGCCGGCGGCGTCGCCCCGGCGCCCGTGGCCGGGCGGCGGCCGAGCGCGTCGAGCTCCCGCAGCACGGGCGTGCGCTCGATGACCTTGGTGAAGCTGACCTTCTCGCTCGCCGCCGTGAGGGCGACGAGGCCGGCGAACAGCCCGGCGCGGCCCAGCCGGCCCGTGCGCGCGGCCAGCGCCACGCCCAGCAAGGCGCCCAGGCTGTTCGCGCCACTGTCGCCGAGCATGACCCGCTCCCCCAGGTCGTCGGGCAGCAGCCCGGCCGCGGCCCCGACGGTGCCGGCGGCCGGGGCGCCGCCCGGGCCGGCGGCCAGCGGGACGCCCACGATGAGGCCCGCCTTGAGCGCCCGGCCGGGGCGCAGGTCGAGCAGGTTGTACAGGTTGGCGGTGCCCGCGATGACCCCGGCGCCCAGCGCCACGTCCACGGCCCGACCGAGGCCGCGCCGGCGCCGGCCCCGCCGGTCCGTGGTCGGCAGCAGCGCGGCGGCCACGAGCCCGGCCGCGCCCACGCCGGCGATCTTCACGAGGCCGCTGGACACCCGGCCCTCACGCAACGCGGCGAGATGGCCCCGGAAGCCCTTGTCGCCCTTCTGGTCGGGCCGCGCGCCCACGATGTCGTCGTAGAGGCCCACCGCGCCGCAACCCAGGCCGGCGACCAGGCTCGCGGCGGCAAGCCGGGGTGAGCCCTCCACGGCCGCGCCCGCGCCCGCCGTGGCCGAGGCGGCCAGCGCGAACGCCGGCCCGGCGGCCAGGCTGACCGGCTCGCCGCGGTGGTTGACCCGGTCGAGCGCCCGCGCGCCCGCCGTGCGGGAGATGCCGGCGAGCGCCTGCCGGGCCAGACCAGCGGCGGCGAGGCCGAGCAGCGCCCGCCCCACCGTGGCCGCCTTCACGCCCGTCATGGGGCCAGCTTCGGCAACAGGAGAGCACCGCTGCCGATGCCGAAGTGGCCGGCCGCCCGCCCCTCGATCTGGTCGGCCACGGCGAGCGCGGCGGCCAACCGGCCCTGGGGGGTGGAGACGTTGTCCACGGTCGAGACCGTGGTCTTGAGCTTGGGGTCGGCGCGCACGGTCGCGACCACGTTGCCGTCGCCGGCGAGCCCGTTGGCGGCCACGACGATCCGGCCGGCCTGATCGAACTGGTCGACGAGCGTCACGACGGCGGCGTTCTTGCGCGGTCCGTCCTTGTCGGCGACCGGCGGGCCCGAGATGACGACGACCGCGCCCGCGGGGCCGGTGACGTTCTCGTTGATCGTGATGTACTCCGCCTTCTGGTACGCGGCGAGCACGCTGTCCAGGTCGTCGGCCGGCACGGGCGGCGTACGGGCCAGCAGCACGGCGGCGAGCAGCGCGGAGGACGCCTCGACCCCGTCGGTGTTCGTGGGCAGCGTCCCGGTGATCGACGGGCGCAGCGACAGGTGGGCGAGGTCGAGCAGCTCGTCGTTGCGGGCCGGGTCGATGAACTTGTCGTTGACCTGGACGATGCCGGTGACGGTCGCGCCCCCGAGGGTGAGCATCTGGGTGACATCCTCGACGTAGCCCGCGCCGGAGGGCAGCGTCACCACGAGCACCCGGTCGGTGGCGAGCTTCGTGGCCAGCAGGGCCGGCGCCACCTGGCTGGCGAAGTCCTCCCGCTTGTCGACGTCGTCCTCGAGGTGGTTGATCCGGTCGCGCAGCTCCTGGTTCTGCTTGCCGAGCTCGTCGACCTGCTCCTTGAGGGACTCCGAGATCGGTCCGTTGAGCGCCGTGGTGCCGACGACCAGGCCGATGGCCAGGGCCAGGAAGACGGCCGTGAGGGAGACGACGTGGTACCGGAAATTGATCACGAAAAGAGCCTCTGCAGGTCGAAGACGAGGTTGTCCCACCACTCGGCCAGAATGCCCACATACGCCTTGCCGACCGTGGAGACGGCGACGGCCGCCGCCATCGCGGCGAGCGCGGAGAGCAGGAGCAGCAGCAGCGCCGAGCCGGAGATGCTCTGCCGGTAGAGGCGGCTCACCCCCTTCGCGTCGACCAGCTTGCCGCCGACCTTGAGCCGGGTGAGGAACGTCGACGCCATGCCGCCGCGACCCTTGTCGAGGAACTCCACCAGGGTGGCGTGCGTGCCCACCGCGACGATCAGCGAGGCCCCCTTCTCGTCGGCGAGCAGCATGGCGATGTCCTCGCTGGTGGCCGCCGCGGGGAAGAGCACCGCCGGCACGCCGAGCTGCTCCGTGCGGTGCAGGCCCGGCGCGCGCCCGTCCGGGTACGCGTGCACGATCACCTCGGCGCCGCAACGCAGCACGTCGTCGGAGACGGAGTCCATGTCGCCGATGATCAGATCGGGGGTGTGCCCGGCCTCGACCAGCGCGTCCGCGCCACCGTCGACACCGATGATGACCGGCTTGAACTCCCGGATGTACGGGCGCAGCACCTCCAGGTCGGCCCGGTAGTCGTAGCCGCGTACCACGATGAGGCAGTGCCGGCGGGCCAGCTTCGTGCGGATCTCCGGCACGCCCACGCCGTCGAGCAGGAGGTCGCGCTCCTGCTTCAGGTACTCCATCGTGTTGGCGGCGAACGCCTCCAGCTGCACCGACAGGCCCTCGCGCGCGTCCGCCATGGCCTTGGCGACCGTGCCCGCGTCGTGGCGGACGCCCGTGGCGATCGCCTCGCCGCCCCGCAGCACGGTGTCGGCCTCGACGACGAGGTCGTCGCCCTCGCGGACGAGCTGGAAGACGTCCTCGCCGAGGTCGTCCAGCAGGGGGATGCCGGCCTCGATGAGCACCTCGGGCCCGAGATTCGGGTACCGTCCGGAAATCGACGGCTTGGCGTTGAGCACGGCCGCGACCCGGGCCGCCACGAGCGAGTCGGCCGCGACCCGGTCGAGGTCCACATGGTCGATCAGCGCGATGTCGCCCGGCCGCAGCCGGCCGACGAGTCGTTTGGTCCGCCGGTCCAGCCGGACCGGGCCGGTAATCACACCCGGGTCAGCGGACCGGGACCGGCGCAACGTGGGTAGACGCATCGCCGCCAATCTTGACACCTACCAGGGCGTAACACCGCCACGACATGCCCGTGTGCCCCGCCACCGCGGAGGGCACACTCCCCGTCATTATGCCCGCTTGTCGCGACTGGCGACCGCCAGGAGCTCCTCCGCGTGGGCGATACCGAGGTCGGAATCGGGCAGACCGGCCAGCATGCGCGCCAGCTCACGGGCCCTGTCAGTGTCCCGCACCACGAGCACACCGCTGGTGGTGACCGCCCCACTGGTGTCCTTGGCCACCACCAGGTGATGATCGGCGAACGCGGCCACCTGCGGCAGATGTGTGACCACCAACACCTGATGCGTACGCGCGAGCCGCGCCAGCCGCCGGCCGATCTCGACGGCGGCCGTCCCGCCGACGCCGGAGTCGACCTCGTCGAACACCAGCGTCGAGGGCCCGCCGGAGCCCGCGAAGACGACCTCGATGGCCAGCATCACGCGCGACAGCTCGCCGCCGGAGGCGCCCTTCTGCAACGCGCTCGCGGGGGCGCCCGGGTGCGGGCGCAGCCGCAGCTCGACCTCGTCGGTCCCGTCGGCCGCGGCGCCCACCTCGACCCCGTCGACCGTGACGCCGGGCAGCCCGCCCACCGGGCGCGGGGCGACCACCACGTCCACGCGGGCGTGCGGCATGGCCAGCCCGGCCAGCTCGCCCGTGACCAGCTCGGCGAAGCGCACCGCGGCCGCCTTGCGGGACGCGGACACCTGGCCGGCCAGCTCGGCCACCTCGGCACCCAGCTTGGCGCGCTCGGCCTCCATCTCCTCCAGTTGCTCGTCGGAGGTGTCCAGCAGGCCCAGCCGCTCCCGCGCCCGCGCCGCCCAGGCGATCACACCGTCGATGTCCTCCGCGTACTTGCGGGTGAGGCCGCGCAGCACGGCCCGCCGCTCGTAGACGGCGGCCAGCCGGTCCGGGTCGGCGTCCAGCGTGTCGAGGTAGGCGCCCAGGTCGGAGGTGAGGTCGGCGACCAGGGTCGACACCTCGTCGAGGCGGGCCGCGTAGTCGCCCAGCAGCCGGTCGACACCGGCCTGGCCCTCCAGCGTGCGCCGCGCTGTGCTGAGCAGGCTGCCCGCGTCGGAGGCCTCGTCGCTGTCGTTGCCGCCCATCGCCAGGTAGGCCGTCTGCACCGCCGTGCGCAGGCCCTCCGCGTGCTCCAGCCGCTGGGCCTCCTCGCGCAGCGCCTCGTCCTCGCCCGGCTGCGGGTCGACCCGGGTGATCTCGTCGAGGCCCAGCCTCAGCAGGTCGGCCTCCTGGTTGCGCTCCCGGGCCGTGCGCCGGCGTTCGGCCAGCTCGTCGGTGATCCGGCACCACGCCGTGTACGTCTGCAGGTAGCTCGCGAGCAGCTTGTCGTGCTCCACCCCGGCGAACCGGTCGAGCGCCGCGCGCTGCTCGGCGGGGCGCAGCAGTCGCAGCTGATCGGACTGGCCGTGCACGGCGAGCACCTGCTCGCCCACGTCGGCCAGCACGGCCACGGGCACGGTGCGCCCGCCCACGTGGGCGCGCGAGCGACCCTCGGCGGTGACGATGCGGGTCAGCAGCAGGGTGCCGTCGTCGTCGGCCTCCGCGCCCGCCTCGGCGACCCGCTCGGCCACCGCCCCCGCGACGGCGCCGGTCAGCCGCAGCCGCCCCTCGACCACGGCGCGGCCGGGGTCGGCGCGCACCCGCCCGGCGTCGGACCGGCCGCCGAACAGCAGGCCGAGACCGGCGACGACCATGGTCTTGCCGGCGCCGGTCTCACCGGTGATGACGGTGAATCCGGTGCCCAGGGGCAGGGTGGCATCCGATATGACGCCAAGGCCCGAGATCCGCAGCTCCTCCAGCACGTTGAGCCCTTTCGCTCGCGAGGCGGGCCCGGTCGGGGCCCTGGCTGGCGGTGACCAACAGTAGTAGGACCGGGTGACAGAACACCACTCGTGTGGCTGACGTTAACCGTGTGCGTTCGATCGCCAACCGGCGACGGGCAGCCCGAACTTGGCCACCAGCCGGTCGGTGAACGGCCGGTGCCGCAGTCGGGCCACCTTCACCGGCAGGCTGCCCCGGCGCACCGTGATCTGGCTGCCCGGCGGGACGTCGAACGCCCGCCGCCCGTCGCACCACATCACCCCGGGCGCCGCGTGCGGGTCCAGCGTGATCGTGATCGTCGACGACGGCGCGGTCACCACCGCCCGGCTGAACAGGGCGTGCGCGCTGATCGGCACCAGGAGCAGCGCCTCGACCTCCGGCCAGACGACCGGCCCACCGGCCGAGAACGCGTACGCCGTGGAGCCGGTCGGCGTCGCGCACACCACGCCGTCGCACCCGTACCGCGACAGCGGCCGACCGTCCACGTCCACCCGCAGCTCGATCATGCGCTCGCGGGAGCCCTTCTCCACGCTCGCCTCGTTGAGCGCCCAGGACTCCACGACCACCTCGCCCTCGTGGGCGATGCACACGTCGACCGTCAGCCGGGAGTCCACCGTGTACTCGCGGGCGATCACGTGCTCGACGACCTTGTCGATGTCGTCGACCTCGGCCTCGGCCAGGAAGCCGACCTTGCCCAGGTTGATGCCGAGCAGCGGCACCATCGCCGGGCGGGCCAGTTCGGCCGCGCGCAGCAGCGTCCCGTCGCCGCCCAGGGCGAAGACCATCTCGACGCCCTCGGCCGCCTCCGGCCCGCTCACCCCGACGACCCCGGGCAGGTCGACGCCGGCGGCCTCGTCGGCCACGACCCGCACCTCGAAATCGGCGGCGACCAGGTCGGCCGCGACCAGCTGGGCCAACTCGACGCTGTTCGGCCGTCCAGTGTGGATGACCAGCAGCGCGGACCGATCACCCATCGGAACCGTCCTCGACTCCCGCGGCCGCCCGCACGGCCGCCGCGTCCACCGGCGGCGCGCCCCGACGCAGCCACAGGAAGAACTCCACATTTCCCGACGGCCCGGGCAGCGGGCTCGCCACCACCCCGGCCACGCCCAGCCCCAGCCCGGCGGCGGCGGCCGCGACATCGAGCACGGCCCCGGCCCGCAGCGCCGGGTCACGCACCACGCCGCCCGCGCCGACGCGCTCCTTGCCGACCTCGAACTGCGGCTTGACCATCGGCACGAGATCACCGTCCGGCGCGGTGCACGCGGCCAGGGCCGGCAGCACCAGCCGTAACGAGATGAACGACAGGTCCGCGACCGTCAGCGCCACCTGCCCGCCGATCGCCTCCGGGGTCAGCGACCGCACATTGGTGCGTTCCTGAACCCGGACCCGCTCGTCGTTGCGCAGCGACCAGGCCAGCTGCCCGTAGCCCACGTCGACCGCGACCACCTCGGCCGCGCCCTCGCGCAGCAGGACCTCCGTGAAGCCGCCCGTCGACGCCCCCGCGTCCAGGCAGCGGCGCCCCGCCACCGTCAGCCCCGCCGGCCCGAACGCCGCCAGCGCTCCGATCAGCTTGTGCGCCCCCCGCGACACGTACTCGTCGCCGCCACCCGCCACGACGCGCACGGCGTCGGCCGTGTCGACCATCGCGGCCGGCTTCGTGGCGGTCGTGCCGCGCACCTCCACCAGCCCGGCCGCGACAAGCTGCGCCGCCTGCTCGCGGGAACGCGCGAGGCCGCGGCGGACGAGCTCAGTGTCGAGGCGGTTGCGTCGCGCCATGATCGAATATCTACCGGGCCGGCCCGGCGGCGCCCTGGCCGTTGAGTTCGTGGCCGATCGAGTCCAGCGTCGCGCGCAGCACGTCGAGCGCCTCACCCAACGGACCGACCTGCTCCGCCGGCTCGGCGTCCGCGACGTCGGCGAGCGCGGCGAGCGCCGCGTCCACGTCGTCGTGGCCCGTGGTGAGCGGCACGGCCTCCGCGTCGGTGCGGGCCGCGGCCGGCTGCGCCGCCGCGCTACCCACACCCCCGGGGAGTACGCCCGGCAGCCCGGCCTGCGCCGGCCCCGTCACGCGCCCGCCGACCCGGCATCGGCCGCGTCAGGGGACCCCGCGGCCTTCTTCGGCGCGGCGGCCTTCCTGGCCGGCGCCGCCTTCTTCGCGGACGCGGCCTTCTTCGTCGGCGCGGGCTGCACCTCGGTCGACCCGGCGGGCTCCGTCTCACCGGCTGACGTGGCGGCCTTCCTGGCGACCTTCTTAGCCGGTGCGGTCTTCTTGGCCGGGGTCTGCGCCTCGGTCAGTTCGGCGGCGGCCGCGGCCTCCTCGGGCGCGAGTGCCGGCACGACCGTCGGCGCGGCCGCCCCGTTGATCGGTGCGGCGGCCGCCTTCTTCGCGACCGCCTTCTTCGCCACGGCCTTCTTGGCGACGGGCTTGTCCGCCGCGGCCGTGGTGTCGCCCTGCGGCGCGCGCGTGCCGGCCGGCTCGGCGGCACCCGCGCGGGCCGTGTTCAGCTGCTTCTCCAGCTCGCGTACCTGCGCCCTGAGCGCGGCGACCTCGTCGGCCGACACGAGGCCCACCTTGCCCAGTGCCTTGTCGACCTCCTGCTTCACCAGCTTCGCGACGGCCTCGCGGTTGGCCGCGCTGGCCGTCAGGAGGTCATTCGCCATCTGCTGGACCTGCTCGGCGGTCGCGCCGCCCCGGCCGAGGACCCGCTTGACCACCTTGGTGGCCTTCTTCCGCGAGGCCTCGGTAGCCCCGAGCGCCACCTCCAGGTAGGCCCGCCACGCATCCGCCATCGTCCGAGCTCCTTCCGCCGTATCGTGTCACGTGCCGGGTCCACGCTACCGGCAGCATGTGTCGACCTTGTGCACCACCGGCCCCCTGGGCCGCCGTCCGGCGAGGAGAGCAGCATGGCGACCGTCGAGCAGTGCCGTCAGGCCCTGGGTGAGCTGGCCGGAAAACTGGCCGGCTCGCCGGAGACGGCCGCTCGGTTGGACCTCGACCGCACGCTCGCCTGCCACATTCGCGACCTCGATGTCGCGTTCCACGGCCGCCTGACGGGCGGGCGGATCGTCGACCTGACCGACGGCGACGATCCCCGGGCCAAGATCCGCCTGGGGATCGGCAGCGACGACCTGCTCGCGCTGGTCGCCGGCGAACTCACCTTCGCTGCGGCCTGGGCATCGGGGCGGGCGTCGGTGAAGGCGAGCCTCGGTGACCTGCTGAAACTGCGGAAGCTGCTGTGACGGCGGCGACCGGCAGGTTCAACTCGGCGAGCGCGCGCTCCGCGTCCGTACCCGCCGGGGTGACCTGAACCGCGCGGCCGGAGGTCGCCCACGCGACCGCGACCAGCGCGCGCAGCGCGTCGGTCGCGTCACCGGACCCGTCAAGCAGCAGCTCGTCACCCGTGGCGGTGACCCGCCAGCCGCCCGCGCCCGCTCCCTCGGCGGGGTCCGCGCAGGCCGGGATGCGCACCAGCGCCTCCGGCTCGAACAGTCCACTGAGGTCGGTCGCGAGGTGGGTGGGGCGCAGGGCGGGCGCCACCTCGAGCAGGTCGGCCGGCTGGGTGACGCCGGTCAGCACGACGAGGCTCGGCATCCCGGCCCGGTTGGCGCCCTCGATGTCCGTGTCGAGCCGGTCGCCGACCACCAGCGGATTCGCGGCCCCGTAGCGCTGCGCGGCCACCTCGAACAGCGCCGGCTCCGGCTTGCCGACCACGGCGTCCGGCCCGCGGCCGAGTGCGTGGGCCAGCGCGGCCACGAGGCTGCCGTTGCCGGGCAGCGGGCCGCGCGGTGACGGCAGCGTCGCGTCCGTGTTCGTCGCGACCCAGCGCGCGCCGGCCCGGATCGCCACGCTCGCCTCGGCGAGGTCGGCCCAGCCGAGCTGCGGCCCGTAGCCCTGCACGACCGCGACCGGCCCGTCCGCCGCGCCGGACACGGGCACCAGCCCGGCCGCCGCGACGTCGGCGCGCAGCGCCGGCGCACCCACCACGAGGATCGGCGACCCCGCCGGGTGGTCCGCCGCCAGCAGGCGCGCCGCCGCCTCCGCCGAGGTGAGCACCTCGGCCGCCGTGGCCGGCACGCCCACGGCGCCGAGCAGGTCGGCGACCTCCTGGGCGCGCCGGGAGGCGTTGTTCGTCGCGTACGCCACGGCGGTGCCGGCCGCCGCGAGCCGCGCGATCGCGTCCGCGGCCCCCGGCACCGGCTCCGTGCCGACGTACACGACCCCATCAAGATCAAAAATAATCAGGTCGTACGCCGTCGCCAGCGTGGCGGACGGCTGCTCCGCCACATTCACGGCTTCGGCGCCCGCTCGTCCACGGTCGGCCCGTCATCGTCGACGCCCGTGGCGTCCGCGCCCCTGTCGTCGTCGGTGTCGTCGAAGACGTCCTCCTCGACCCCGACCTTGCGCTCCTCGATGCCGACCTTGCGCTCCTCGGCGAAGTCCACGAGGTCCTCGGGCTCGTCGGCCTTCAGCTCAGCGGCCTCGGACTCCTCCTCCTCGGACCCCTTCTCCAGGTCCTCCTCGCCGAAGTAGCCCTCGTCGACGATCTCCTCGCCCACGTGCCGCGCGCTGCCGGTGTCGTCGAGGTCTTCATCGAGGTCTTCATCGAGATCCTCATCGAGATCCTCATCGAGGTCCTCGTCCAGGTCCTCGTCGAGGTCGTCGTCCAGGTCCTCGTCGGCACCGGCTTCCCCGGCCGCCTGGTCGGTCGGCGCACCGGACCCGTCCGTCTCGTCGAGGTCCTCGTCCGCCTCCTCGTCCTCCTCGAGGAGGACGCCGTCGAGGTCGAGCAGCCGCTCCGCCGCGTCGGTCACGCCGTCCTCGTCGGACTCCGCGGCCCGCGCGAACCACTCGCGTGCCTCCTCCCGACGGCCCACGGCGAGCAGGGCGTCCGCGTACGCGTAGCGCAACCGCGACGCCCACGGCTCATCCGAGCCCAGCTCGCGCACCTGAAGCATGCTCACGGCCGCGTCGCGCTGCCCGAGGTCGCCCCGGGCACCGGCGGCGACGATGAGCAGCTCCACGGCCTCCGACGGGGCCAGCTCGTCACGGTCGGCGGCGCGGAACATGTCCACCGCCCGCTCCGGCCGCCCGAGCGCCCGCTCGCAGTCCGCGATGATCGCCACGTGTGCCTGGGTACCGGTCATCCGGTGGTACGTCCGCAGCTCCGCGATGGCGGTCTGCCAGTCCCCCGCCTTGTACGCCGCCAGTCCCACGGCCTCACGGACCGCGGCAACGCGGGACGCCAGCCGGCGCGCCACCAGGGCATGCGCGAGCGCCGTGTCCGGGTCGGCGTCGATCAGCTCGCCGGCCGCCAGGAGTCGCAGCGAGACCCGCTCGGCCACCGGCCGCGCCAGGCTGCTCAGCTGCTCGCGTACCTCGCGGTCCAGGCTGCGCGGGTCGAGGTCCTCCGGCAGCGGCGGGCCCTCGTCCCGCCGACCGCGCGTGTCGTCGCCCTCACCGCCACGCCAGCCGCCCCGCGCGTCGTCACGATCGCGGAAGGTCCGGTCGCCCCGGTCGCCGTAGCCGCCCCGCTCGCGCGAGCCCGAACGATCGCCGTAACCGCCCCGGTCACGGGACGCCGCACGATCGCCGTAACCACCGCGATCCGCGGTGCCGGCCCGATCCCGGAAGCCACCACGATCGCCGGAGCCGCCGCGATCCCCGGAGCCCGCCCGGTCGCGGAAGCCACCACGGTCGCCTCCGTCGCGGTCGCGGAAGCCGCCCCGGTCACCCGAACCGCCCCGGTCGCGGAAGCCGCCCCGGTCGCCGGAGGCCCCACGGTCGCGGTAGCCCGCCCGGTCGCCGCCGTCACGGTTGCCCGACCCGCCGTACCCGGCCCGGTCGTCGCGGTCGCGGAACGGGCGGTCGCCGCCCGATCGCCCGCCACCCGGACGGTCGCCGAATGACCGCTCACCGCGGTCCCGGAAGCCCTGGCGGTCGCCCCGGTCGCCGAAGCCGCGCCGGTCGTCGCCGCCCCGGTCCCGACCGCCGAAACCGCCCCGCTCGTCCCGGTCGCGGTACCCGCCGCCGCGGCCCTCACGGCCGCCAGCTCCGCGCGCGCCGTAGCCCTCGCGCCGGTCGCCGAAGCCGCGTCCACCGCCGGAGCCGCCACGCCCGCCGTCACGGTCGCCGTAGGAGCCGCGGCCACCCGAGGAGCCGGCCCGGTCGCCGTAACCGCCGCGCCCGCCTCCGCCTTCGCGGTCGCCGTAACCGCCGCGGCCCGTCGAACCGGAACGATCGCCGTACCCGCGCCCCGCCGAACCCGACCGGTCGCCGTCACGGCCGCGGTCCCCGAACCCGCCGCGCTCGCCGGAGCCGCCGCGCTCGCCGTACCTGCCGCGATCGCCCGACCCGGACCGGTCGCCGTAACCGCCCCGGCGGTCACCGTCGCGGTAGCCGCTCCGGTCTCCATCGCGCCCGCCGCTGTAGCCGCCGCGCCCCGCGCCCTGCGTGCCGCCGCCGCGCCGGTCGCTGTAACCGCCGCGACCGCCCGAGTCGCCCCGGCCGCCGCGCGCGTCATACCCGCCACGCTCGGACCCGCCACGCTCGGGTCCACCCCGATCGCCGTACGCCCGGCGGTCGCCGTAGCCGCCCCGGTCGGAACCGCCCCGGTCCCCGGATGCCCGCCGATCGCCGTAGCTACCACGGTCGCCATAACCGCCGCGGTCGCTGGAGCCGCCCCGGTCGCGGTAGCCGCCCCGGTCGCTGGAACCACCGCGGTCGCTGGAACCACCCCGGTCCCCGGACGCCCGGCGGTCGCCGTAGCCGCCGCGATCGCCCGATCCGGACCGGTCGCCGTAGCCGCCCCGGTCGCCGTAGCCGCCCCGGCCGGCCGAACCCTGCCGGTCGCCCGAACGCCCGTCCCGGCCGCCGCCGTAGCCGCGCCCGCCGCCCTGGTAGCCCGAGCCGCGCCGGTCGCCGTACTCACCGCGGTTCTGGCCGTAGCCACGCCCCGCGCCCGTGTCCCGGTCGCCGCGGCCACCCTGGCGGTCGTCGCGATCGCGACCCTCCGCGCCACGTCCAGACTCTGCGTTCACGTACTAATCCTTCCTGACCAGCGTGGGCTCCGACGGTGGAACCCGGACGACGCCTGACACCGGCGCCCCGTGCCTGCCGGGTACCCCACGCGGCCACCAGCAATCATCCGCCGACCGTGCTCCGCGACCCCGAACATGATGAAGGGCCGGCCCCACGGGGCGGCCCTCGGCGGAGAGTTGTCCAACGGCGTCCTAACTCTCCCACACCCGCCGGCCGTGCTCATCATCAGGTGTGGGGGCCGGTGACGCCTGGCGGGCGGTTTCCCACCCCGCCTCGGGGTTGCTCGAGCACAAAACAATCTCGAGCACAAAATAGTTCAGGGCCACCCTGGGGGGTGGCCCTGAACTGAATGTTTGTCCGGCGGCGTCCTACTCTCCCACACTCT
>NZ_BAAALS010000039.1:0-34681 GCF_039528415.1 Luedemannella helvata | reverse complement strand
CGCGGGCCGCCCGGGGCGGGCGGGCCGCGCGGGGCGGGCGGGCCGCGCGGGCAGGGCGGGCCGCCGGGCACGGCGGGGCTAACGGGGTCGGCGGGGTCCGCGAAGTGGCGGGAGGTTGAGGGCGGCGCGGAGGTGGGCGATCACCGTTTCCTGGTCGTGGCGGATCGCCCAGGACGGGAAGCGGAGCACGCGTTCGCCGGCCGCGGACAGGTCGTTCTGCCGGCGCATGTCGCGCCACCATTGTTCGACGTCCATGTGCTGCGCTCCGTCGATCTCCACATGAACACCCGCCTCCTCGAACCACCCGTCGACGTAGCGGCGGCGCCCGCTGGCGTCCAGTTTGACCACCTGCAGCACGGGCGCCGGCAGCCCGGCTCGCCGGCACAGCGCGAGGAACTCCATCTCTATCAGCGAGTGCGCGCCGCCGGCCGCCTCGCTGACGGCACGCAGTATGACCGGCCGGCGCCGGATGGTCGGCATCCGCCGCAGCACCCGTTCGACCTCCTCCTCTGTGACCAGCCGGCGCTGGAAGGTCATCGCGATGAACGTGCGGGCCGCGTTGTCGGAGGCCGCCCACTGCGCCGCGTCGACCATCGAGCGCGCCGGCATCGTGGCGGGCGGCGAACCGACGCGGTGCAGGTCCTCGTCCGGGAGGGTCGCCGTCCGGTGCACGAGAACGCCGCGCGGCGGGTTGAAGTGCCGCCGCTCGGCCGGCAGCAGCACGTGCACGACGTTGTCGCGGAGCCCGTCAAGGCCGGCGAGCCGCAGGGCGGACACGCCCGCCAGGTATGCATCGCCGCCCGCAGCCGCGCCGAGCACGGCCGCCCAGCACCGTTGGGCGTGCGTCACCTCGCCGGTGTGCGCGACGAGGACGCCGCGCTGCACGGTCCGCCACCGGCCCGAGTCGACCAGGTGGCGCAGCGCGCCCACGCTCATCAGGCTGAGCGCCTGCCGGCGGCTGATCACCTGATCCTGACGGAAGAGGAGCCAGGCGAGGTCGTCGGCGTCGTCGAGCGGCGGGGAGGGCACGCCGACCAGCCTTGTCGAGCGACGACGACGAGGCCACCGCCGCGTCAAGCCTGTGGATAACCGGTCAGCCGCCCAGGATGCTCAGGAGGTCGCCGATCGGGTTGGGCGACTGCGGGACCTCCGGCGGGCCGGTCGTCACGACAGGAGTCTCGACCGGGTCGGGTCGTGCACTGGTCGGGGCGGGCTCACCGCCGGTCGGCTCCACGGGCCGATCACCGCCGCCGGTCGGGACCGCGCTCGGCGGCGCGGTGGTCGCCACCGGGCCGTCGTCGCCGGAGTTGGGCCGGGTGGCCGGTGGCGCGTCGACCGGGCCGACGAGCACCGGGTGGCAGGCGACCCCGTTGACCGTGAACGAGTTCGGCATCGGGTTGCGCTCGGCGTAGCTGCCCTCGAACGGAATGCTGACCTGCTTCTGCGGCTCCACGGCGCGGGCCTTGGCGCTCATCCGGCCGGGGTACACGGCCACGGCCTGACCCTCCTGCGTCCAGCCGGGGGGCCCGCTCGCGGGGGGGACCATGGCCGCCGGGTCGACGCGCACGTTGCCCAGCTTCTCGAGGTGCTGGCTGCCCGGGTACTGGAAGGAGACGTTCCAGTCGCCCTCAATGGGCGTGGTGCCGTCGTTGGCGACATGCAGCTCGCCGGTGAACCGGGAGCCGTTGTCGCTGCGCACCCAGTACGTGGCGGTGCAGGCGAGGGTCGGGGCGCTCGCGGTGGGCGCAGCGGCCTCGGCGCCCTTGCCGCCGCGCAGGCCGCCGGCCCAGACGGCCACGCCCACGGCGGCCACGAGCAGCATCGCGCCGATCCCGGCCAGCACCAGTCGACGCGCCCGTGGACGCTCGCCCGGCGGCGGGGCGATGACGTTGGTCGGGTCGTTCGCCGAGGCCAGGTACGACGTCACGTTGAGGGCACTGCCGCCGGCGATCGGCGTGGCCCTGGCCGGGACACGGCTACGGGTGGCCGAAGCGGGCGCCGGCACGGCGCCGAGGATCTCGGCGACCTCGCTGGCGGTGGGGCGCGCGTCCGGGTCCTTGAGCAGGCACCGGTTGCAGACGGCGATCAGCTCGTCGGGGATCGGGGCCTCCGTGCCGGCCACGTCGTGTGTGGGCAACGGCGCGGGCGGCGTGTGCAGATGCGCGAAGAGCAGCGACTCGGCCGTGGTGGCCGGCCACGGCGGCTTGCCGGCGATGCACCGGTAGAGGGTGAGTCCGAGGGCGTACACGTCGGCGGCGGGCTTGATCGGGTTGCCGCTGATCCGCTCGGGCGCGACGAACCCCGGCGTGCCGAACACGGCGCCCGCTTCGTCCTGCTCGCCCACGATCGCGGAGATACCGAAGTCGACGATCTTGGGGCCGGTCGTCGACAGGACGATGTTCGCGGGCTTGATGTCGTGGTGCACGAGGCCGCGCGCGTGCGCGGCGGCGAGCCCTTCGGCGACCTTGCCGCAGATGGCGGCCGCGCGGTACCAGGGCAGTTGCCCGGCGCTGAGTGCCTCACCGAGCGATGGGCCGTCGATAAGTTCCATCACCACGTACGGGCGCACCGCGCCGTCCGGGTCCGTCCATTCGCCGTAGTCGTGCACGACGCCGATGTGGGGATGGGCGAGCCGGGCGGCGGCGCGCGCCTCGCGCTGGATGCGTTCGCGGAACCTGACGTCCTTGGCCAGCTCCGGCGAGAGGATCTTCACGGCGACCGGCCGGCCCAGCACCTCGTCGTGTGCGCGCCAGACCACGGCCATGCCACCGGTGCCGATCAACTCGACCAGCCGGTACCGACCCCCCAGGACATCCACGACGCATTATTGCCCGGCCACGCACGGCTCACACAACTCACCGTGCCGGGAGCGTCCTACTCTGCCCCTGTTTTCGCCAGTATCGGGGGCTCCACCGGAGCGGCGGTCGTCGAGGACGCGCGGGCCCGCACGCCGACCACGATCGCGATCGTGATGGCCGCGGCGGCCACGACGAGAACGAGGGCATTCGGCGCGCCGAACATCTTCAGCGCGCTGGTCAGCAGCACCACGACGAGCGCGGCGCGGACGACGCCGGCGGGCGCGCGCGAGGAGAACCGGGCGCCGAGCAGCACGCCGGGCACGGAGCCGAGCAGGATCGCGCCCGCGATGTCGAGGTGCAGGTCGCCGAAGAGCGCGTGGCCGAGCGCGGCGGCGCCGACCAGCGGCACGGCCTGCACGAGGTCGGTGCCGACGAGGTCGTTCGGGCGCAGCGCCGGGTAGAGGGCCAGCAGGATCACGATGATCAGAGAGCCGGAACCGACGGAGGTCAGCCCCACGATGACGCCGCCCCCGGCGCCGAGCAGGGCGGTCGGCAGCGGGCGCACGACGATCGGCTGAGCCGTGGCGCCCGCGGGCGCCCGTTGTGCCGCGCGGGCCTTGGCGATCAGTCCGACGGCGGCGAGCACGAGGGCGGCGCCCAGGGCGTACTGGATGGCGTGCTGGACGGACTCGTCGCCCGGCAGCAGGCGGGTGAGCAGGACGCCCGCGAAGGCGGCCGGCACGCTGCCGACGCACAGCCACCGGACGAGTTCCCAGTTGACCGTGCCCCGCCGGGCGTGGACCCAGCCACCGAACGGCTTCATGACGGCGCTGGCGACGAGGTCGCTGGACACGGCGGCCAGCGGCGGCACGCCGAAGGCGAGGACGAGCAGCGGCGTCATCAGCGCACCGCCGCCCATGCCGGTCAGGCCGACGACCGCGCCTACCCCGAACCCAGCGAGCGTCATCAGCAGGTCCACGGGTCGAGTGTGATGAGCCGCCAGCCGCTTGTCCACTTACCAGGGCGGCTCGGTAGAGAATTCCCAGCTCACGGGACAACAGCCGTCCGGGAACGCGTCATTGCCGCCCGCGCCGCCAACGTGTACACCATGGCGGCATAGACGGCCGTCGTGACCGCCGAAGTGCGCACGTCGGCCGCGAGTTGATCGAGGGATTTACATCTTGACCCGACGCGCAGCCGTGTGGGACGGTTCTGCCAGAACTGTTTGGAAACTTTCCTAACTGTAAGGGGAGGGTTCATGAGACGTTCCGTGCGCCGCGCGATGATCGCCGGCGCGGCAGCTGTCCTGGCGATCGCGCTCGTTCCGGCCGTGAACGCGTTCGCGGCGGGCAGCGTGACGGCCACGTTCACCGCTTCGTCCGACTGGGGCACGGGCCACGAGGTCCGGGTCACCGTGACCAACGGCAGCGACGCCGCCGTCAACACCTGGCAGATCGCGTTCGACCTGCCGGCCGGCACCACCATCTCCAGCTTCTGGGACGCCGATGTGACCAGCAGCGGCACCCGCTACACGGCGACGAAGAAGAGCTGGGCGGGTCCCCTCGCGCCCGGCGCCTCCTTCAGCTGGGGCTACATCGGCACCGGCGCCTACAAGGCACCGCAGAACTGCACCATCAACGGCGGCTCCTGCGGCGGCGGCACCATCCCGACCACGGTCGCGCCCACCACCCGGGTGGTCACCTCGGCGCCCCCCACCACGACACGCCCGCCGACGAGCAGCGTGCCCACCACGATCCAGCCGGGCGGCAAGAAGCTGCTCGGGTACTTCGTGGAGTGGGGCGTCTACCAGCGCAACTACCACGTCAAGAACATCGTCACGAGCGGCTCGGCGGCGAAACTCACCCACATCAACTACGCCTTCGGCAACGTCACGAACGGCGGCTGCGCGATCGGCGACTCGAACGCCGACTACGACAAGGCGTACACGGCGGCGGAGAGCGTCGACGGCGTCGCCGACACCTGGGACCCCGGCGCGCTGCGCGGCAACTTCGGGCAGCTGCGGCGGCTGAAGAAGATGTACCCGAACATCAAGGTCCTGTGGTCGTTCGGCGGCTGGACCTGGTCGGGCGGCTTCGCGCAGGCGGCGGCGAACCCGACCGCGTTCGCGAACTCCTGCTACAACCTGGTCGAGGACCCGCGTTGGGCCGACGTGTTCGACGGCATCGACATCGACTGGGAGTACCCGAACGCGTGCGGGTTGAGCTGCGACAGCAGCGGGTTCGCGTCGTTCAGGACGCTGATGTCGGCGCTGCGCGCCCGCTTCGGCTCGAACAACCTGGTGACGGCGGCCATCACGGCTGACGGGACGAGCGGCGGCAAGATCGATGCGGCCGACTACGCCGGCGCCGCCCAGTATGTCGACTGGTACAACGTCATGACGTACGACTTCTTCGGGCCGTGGGCGGCTCAGGGGCCGACGGCCGTGCACTCGGCGCTCACGTCGTACCCGGGCATCCCGACGGCGGGCTTCTACGCCGACAACGCGATCCAGAAGCTCAAGTCCAAGGGCATCCCGGCGAGCAAGCTGCTGCTCGGCATCGGGTTCTACGGCAAGGGCTGGACGGGCGTGACCCAGGCGGCCCCCGGCGGCTCGGCCACCGGCCCGGCCCCCGGCACGTACGAGGCGGGCACGGAGGACTACAAGGTGCTCAAGGCCCGCTGCCCGGCGACCGGCACGGTCGGCGGCACCGCGTACGCGTTCTGCGGTGGGCAGTGGTGGAGCTACGACACCCCGGCCACGATCGGCGGCAAGATGACGTACTCCAACAACCAGGGCCTCGGCGGCTCCTTCTTCTGGGAACTGTCGGGCGACACCACCAACGGCGAACTCATCGCCGCGATGCGCACCGGCCTGGGCTGACGCTCGACTGGTACGTGATCATCGACCGAGCGGGGAACCGGGGCGGTACCTATGCGTACCGCCCCGGTTCATAACCCGCGTCACGGTCGGCTTGCCAGGGCCAGCAGGTCGGCGAGCAGGCGCGGGCGCGCGCCGGTCGGGTCGGGGGCGGCCGGGTCCCAGGTGCAGGCGATGTCGAGGGCGGCGACCCGCCCGGTCGCGAGCACCCGCGCGAGCGCGGCGACGACGGCCGCCGCGCTGGGCCCGCCGGGGACGGGGAACCGCAGTCCCGGCAGGTCCTCGGCCGCGACGACGTCGCAGTCCACGTGCAGCAGCAGCGGCCCGTCCGGCAGCGCGGCGGTGTCCAGCTCCTCCACTGTGGAACGCCGGATGTCGGCACCGCGCAGGTAGTCCACCTCCGGCGGGTCCAGGTCGCGGGCGTCGACGAGCACGGCGCGCGACTCCGCGATCGCGCGCACGCCCACCAGCTCCGGCCGGTAACCCACCATCATCCGCAGTGGCATGCCGCCCAGGTAGCCCGACGCCGATGTCTCCATCGTCTGCACGTCGCCGTGCGCGTCGAACCACACGACACCCGCGTCCACGCCCGCGCGCTGCAGGCCAGCGAGGGTGCCGAGGCTGACGCAGCAGCAGCCGGAGACGACCGTCTGGCACGCTCCCGGGCGTACCCGGGACTGGACAGCGTCGGCGACGGCGCGGTAGATGGGCGCGAGCCGCGACCAACCGCGGGCGTCGTCCGGCAGTCGCGCGACCACCGTCGTGGTCGGGGTGAGGGGAGGCAGCGCGGCGCCGAGGTCGGGCAGAAAGTCATCCTGGTGGTACGGCACGAGAAGGGTCACGCCGGCAGGGTAGATCAGCCGCCGATGTATCGGACGTCCGGTGAAGCTTTCATGCCGAACCGGGACACAGCCGCAGGCCGGACCCCCGGGACTTAACCGGTTCTGCTCCCGCCTCGACATTTATCTGCGCTGATGCGCACCATCACCCGGGAGCCGGTGCACCGCCGAACCGGGCCGTCCGGCAACGGCCATTCCGTCGTCCCTAGCAGGGCACGAACTCCGAGGTAACCCATGAAGAAACGCATCGCTTTCGCGGCTGTGGCGGGTCTCGCCCTGGCCGCCTCCATCGTGGTCGCCGCGTGGCCCGCCCAGGCCGCCACCGGCCTGCGGATCAGCGGCGGCAAGCTCGTCGAGGCCAACGGCGCGCCGTTCATCCTGCGCGGCGTCAACCACGCCCACACCTGGTACCAGAGCCAGACAGCCACCTCGCTGGCCAACATCAAGGCCGCGGGCGCCAACTCCGTGCGCGTCGTTCTCGCCAGCGGCCAGCGGTGGACCAAGAACGACACGGCCGACGTGGCCAACGTCATCTCCCAGTGCAAGGCCAACAAGCTCATCTGCATCCTCGAGGTGCACGACACCACGGGCTACGGCGAGCAGAGCGGCGCGGCGACCCTGTCGCAGGCGGTCGACTACTGGATCAGCGTGCAGAGCGCGCTGACCGGCCAGGAGAACTACGTCATCCTCAACATCGGCAACGAGCCGTACGGCAACCAGGGCTACACCGCGTGGACCGCCGACAACGTGAGTGCCGTGCAGCGGCTGCGCAACGCCGGCTTCCAGCACACCATCATGATCGACGCGCCGAACTGGGGCCAGGACTGGGCCTTCGTCATGCGCGACAACGCGCAGACCGTGTGGAACGCGGACACGCAGAAGAACCTGCTGTTCTCCATCCACATGTACGGCGTGTTCGACACGGCCGCCGAGGTCAGCGACTACCTCAACCGGTTCGTCAACGCGGGCCTGCCGATCGCCGTCGGCGAGTTCGGCGACATGCACTCCGACGGCAACCCCGACGAGGACGCCATCCTGGCCACCGCCCAGTCGCTGGGCATCGGCTACCTGGGCTGGTCCTGGAGCGGCAACGGCGGCGGCGTGGAGTACCTCGACATGGTGACCAACTTCAGCACCACCTTCACCTCGTGGGGCAACCGGCTGTTCAACGGCGCCAACGGCATCAAGGCGACCGCCAAGGAGGCGACGATCTACAGCGGGGTGCAGCCGACCTCCGGCTCGGCGACCACCCGGGTCCCCACCTCGCGCCCGCCGACCTCGTCGGTCGTGACCAGCCGGCCGCCGACCTCCTCGGTCGTCACCAGCCGCCCGCCCACCTCCGCCGTCGTCACCAGCCGCCCGCCCACCAGCGGTCCCGGCGGGACGAAGACCTGCTCGGCGACGTACACCGTCGCGAACTCGTGGCCGGGCGGTTTCCAGGGCAACGTGAAGGTCACCGCCGGCAGCGCGGCGATCTCGGGCTGGACCGTGACCTGGACGTTCGCCAACGGCCAGACGGTGACCCAGTCGTGGAGCGCCACGGTCACGTCGAGCGGCTCGTCGGTCACCGCGACGAACGCGGCCTGGAACGGCAGCCTCGGGGCGGGCGGTTCCACCGAGTTCGGCTTCATCGGCAGCTGGAACGGCACCAACTCGGCGCCCACGGCCAGCTGCGCGGCGGTCTGATTGCGTCAGTACTGATCCGGTCGTGGACCGGAGTGGGTGCCCCGCCATCCGCTCCGGTCCACACTCTTCCGCGGACTGAACACAATGGACTATCCGCAGGGGACGGTCGTGACGAAGGCCGCGCCGTCACCGGGATGTGCCGCCATGCCGAGCGTCGCACCGGTCGGGCCGAGGCTGCCACCGCTGCCGCCCCCACCCCCGGCGCCCGCCGACGGATCGGCCGCGGCGGCCCCGCCGCCCCCTCCGCCACCGGCGACGATGACCTCGACGCCCTGGCGGGCGATCGTGGTCGCGCCGCCGCCACCGCCCGCGACGACGCCGCCGTCGGCGCCGGCCCCACCCGCGCCACCGCCACCGAAGCCGCCGGCCGGCGGTTGGCCCTGCCCGCCCACGGTGATGACGAGCACCTCGTGGGGGTCGACCGCGAGCCGGGCCCAGACCGCCGAGCCGAGACCGCCGGGTTCGCCGGTGCTGGCCGGCCCGCCGGAGCCTCCGAAGGCGGCCACGTCGAGGAAGCAGACGCCGGGCGGCACCACGAACCACTGCTGCCCGCCGACATAGGAGAACGTCACGGACGCGGGCGGATCACCGGACGCGGGCACGGCGCCTGACGCGAGCAGCGCACCCGCAACCAGCCACATAAAAGCCCTCATAACGGGCAATATATCGTTATCTGCGCCATGGGCGCGGGAGCACCGGGATCAGATTCTGGTACGCCGTAACGAACGCCACGTCGGACACCTGGCACTGCCAGTTCGTCAGGTGGCGGCGCAGGATCGCCCCGCGGTGGTCCCCGCCGTGACGGCGGACAGCGACCACGTCGTCGTACGGACGCCCGCGAAGATCCACAAGATCACCGCGGGCGCGCCGTAGCCCGTACTCTCTTGGTTCGTGCGCTTTGTTTTCACCCCTCCGGCCGAGATCGCCACCGGCCTGCTCACCCTGCCCTGGCAAGAACCGCTGGAGGAGTGGGACGACGACCGGATCGTCGAGATCGCCCAGCGCGGCATCTCGCGGCACATCGTCCGCTTCGTCGTCGACAACGGTCGCGTGTACGCGCTGAAGGAGATCGACGAGCGGCTGGCCCGCCGGGAGTTCAAGCTCCTGCGCGAACTCGACGAGCTGGAGATCCCGGCCGTCAAGGTGCTGGGCGTCGTCGTCGACCGGGGCGACGACCTGGACGCCATCCTGGTGACCGAGTTCCTCGACTTCTCGTCGTCGTACCGGGCCCTGTTCTCGCACCCGCGCGGCCCGGCGCCGACCGGGCGGCTGCTCGACGCGCTCGTGGAACTGCTCGTGCGACTGCACCTGGCCGGCTTCTACTGGGGCGACTGCTCGCTGTCGAACACCCTGTTCCGCCAGGACGCCGGCACGCTGAAGGCCTACCTCGTGGACACGGAGACCGCGGAGCTGCACGCCTCGCTGTCGGACGGGCAGCGCGAGGACGACCTGACCCGCGCGTTCGAGCGGGTCGGCGGCGAGCTGTTCGACCTGGAGGCCGGCGGGCTGCTGCCCGAGGGCATCGATCCGATCGAGGTGGCCGAGGAGGTCGGGAAGCGCTACGCCAAGTTGTGGGAGGAGATCACCCACGACGAGGTGTTCCGGCCGGAGGAGCAGCGCTACCGCATCGGGGAGCGGCTGCGCCGGCTCAACGAACTCGGCTTCGACGCCGATGAGGTGGAGCTACTCACCCAGGGCGACAAGGTGCGGCTGCGCATCCGTACGCGCGTCGGCGAACCGGGACACGAGCGGTGGCTGCTCTACGGCAAGGTCGGCATCGTCGCCGAGGAGCTGCAGGCCCGGGCGCTCCTCAACGATATGGCGAGCTTCCGGGGCCACCTCCAGCAGAAGGAGGGGCGGCCGGTGTCCGAGGCCGAGGCCGCCCAGCGTTGGCTCGCCAGCGAGTACGCCCCGGTGATCGCGGCCATCCCCGGGAACCTGCGCGGGCGGCTCGCGCCGGCGGAGATCTTCTACGAGATCCTGACGCACCGGTGGTACCTGTCCGAGGCGGCCGGGCGCGACGTCGGCACCCGCGTGGCGTCGAAGTCGTACTTCGACAACATCCTGCCGAAGGTGCCGGCGGGGCTGACCGAGGTGGTGGATCCGGAGCTGGGCCACACCGTGCCGGAGGGCAGCCCGCCCCACGTGCCCGACTGAGCGTCCCCCATCGGGGTAGGGCGCGCGTCGCGGGCCGGAGGGCCGGGCGGACCGGGCTACCGTACGGATATGTCCGATGCACCGACCGTGACGGTGGAGTTCGTTGACGCCGAGACCGGCCAGACGATCGGCCGCAGCGAGATGCCGGCCACCACCCTCCCGCCCAGCTTCGCCCCCCGTACCACCGTGGATTTTGACGACTCGGCATGGCAGGTCGAGGGCGCCGATCCGGTCACCAGCGAGGAGTATCTGGCTCGCCGGCACCTCGTGCTGACGGTGCGCCGCCTCGGCGCCATCAGCAGCGACCAGATCCGGTACTCGCTGCCGACCATCTGCGACCCCCTGCCGCCCATGTTGCCGAACGCCCCGAGCGGCGAACTCCTGGAGCTGCACGAGGACGACTGGCGCCAGGTGGAGCTGGTCTCGGGATCGCAGGCCGACGCGGTGATGGCGGAGTTCGACGCGATCCGCCGGGTCTATGACGAGTACGGCATCGCCGGGCCGGACGGCATCCTACGTGGCTTCGGCAGCATCCACCTGCGGCAGCGCCTCACCGAGCCGCTGTCCCCCGCGCTGCCCGGCCGCAAGCTGCGCCAGCTGCTGCCCGAGATCAAGCACGTCTACCGGGGCGTCGGGTTCCACGACACCGCGGGCGGGGTGGCCGGGTCGTTCGCGCTCGGGCTGGGGCCGATCGCCATGTACGGCGTGACGGACTCGCAGACGGTGACGACGCTGGCGCTGCACCCCGACGACCGGACGACGCTGGGCGTGCTCGACTCGGTCGCGGCCGGCATCGCGACCGTGATGCGCGCCTTCGACCTGCTGTTCGTGGACTGGTGCCACTGCGGCACGGTGGACGCCGATCAGGTCGGCGACTACCTGCGCGCCGCGCTGCGCGTGTGATCCGACCCGTACGCTGTGCGCGTGCGGGTTGGCATCATCATTCTGCCGGACCAGCCGTGGTCGGTGGCCCGGCAGCGCTGGCAGCGGGCCGAGCGGTACGGGTTCCACACGGCGTGGACGTATGACCACCTGGGCTGGCGCGACCTGGTCGACGGGCCGTGGTTCGACGCGGTGCCGACGCTGACGGCGGCCGCCGGGGTGACCGACCGGATCCGGTTGGGCACGTTCGTGGCCAGCGCGAACTTTCGCCACCCGGTGCACTTCGCGCGCGAGGCGACCGCCCTGGACGACATCAGTGCGGGCCGGCTCGTGCTCGGCCTGGGCGCCGGCGGCGCCGGCTTCGACGAGCGGGTGCTCGGCGCGCCGGTGCTGACGCCGCGCCAGCGGGCCGACCGGTTCGCCGAGTTCGTGAGCCTGCTCGACCAGCTGCTGCGCGCCGACCGGGTCACCTGGTCGGGCCGGTACTACACGGCCGTGGACGCACGGTCGACACCGGGCTGCACCCAGCGGCCGAGGGCCCCGTTCATCGTGGCCGCGAACGGGCCGCGCGGCATGGCGCTGGCCGCCCGGTACGGGCAGGGCTGGGTGACCACGGGCACCAGGTCGGACGACCTCGATGAGTGGTGGCGGTCCGTGGCCGAGGCGGCGGCCCGCTTCGACGACGCGCTGGCGGCCGGGGGTCGCGACCCGGCCTCGATCGAGCGCCACCTGTCGCTGGACGCCGCGCCGGTGTTCTCGCTGAGCGGGGCCGGCTACTTCGCGGACGCCGTGGGCCGGGCGGCCGAGCTGGGCTTCACCGACGTGGCGACCCACTGGCCGCGCGAGGCCGGCTGGTACGCCGGACGGGAGGCGGTGCTCGAGGAGGTCGCCGGGACAGTCCTGGCGAACCTGCCGTCAAACCAGCCCTGACGGTGTAGCGTCCGCCTTATCACGTTGAATCAGCTTATGGGCAGCGTGACACGCCAGACTCCCACCGAAAGGGGCTGACATGGCGCACAGTGCGGGCCGCTCGTCCACCTCACGCGCGTGGGCGGAAGGCGGCATGATCTTCGCCGCCACGATGCTCATGATCATTGGTCTGTACCAGGTGTTCATGGGCATCGCGGCCATCGCCCGGGGACAGTTCTTCGTCGTGGCGCCGAACTACATCTACGAGATCGACACCACCGCCTGGGGCTGGATCCACCTCGGCATCGGCGTACTCGCCGCCGTTACCGGCTTCTTCCTGTTCACCCAGGCGACCTGGGCGCGGTGGGTCGGTATCGCGATGGCCGGCCTGTCGACCGTGGCGAACTTCTTCTTCCTGCCGTACTACCCGGTGTGGTCGATCGTGATCATCGCCCTCAACGTCTTCGTGATCTGGTCGCTGGCCACGGTTGGCAGCCGCGACCGCACCCCGGTCTGGGGCGACGAGACGGCCGGGGGCATGCCGCAGGGTGCCCCGATGCGCGGCGCGCCCGAGGAGGCCATGGCGGGCGGACGCTGGCCGTCGAACCCGGCGACCACGTCGACGTACGACACCGAGCCCAGCAAGGGCATGACGCCGCCGACCGGCGAGCCGGCCGACACCGCTCAGCAGGGCGCCCAGCAGGCCGCTCAACAGGGCGCGGCGGGTGCGACGCCGCCACGGCCGCCGACCCCGATGCCGTAACCGGTCCGGTCCCGCGACGCCGCGACCCGCCCAGGCGGGTGGCGGCGTCGCCGTCTTTCGCCCACCCCGCGCCTCGGCCGGGGCGCCACCAGGACAAACGCGAAAAAGTCCCACGTGGGGTCACGGCTCGTCTACCGCAACGGCCGCCCGCCACCTACCGTGACATGCGTGACTGCCCACCCGCCGCCCCGCCAGCAGCCCACCACCGTCCTGCTCGCCGACGACAACCCGGTCGTCCGGGCCGTCCTGCGGGACCTGCTGAGCGACGGCGGGCACATGTCGGTGGTCGGCGAGGCGGCCAACGGCATGGAGGCCCTGGAGCTCGCGGCGGCCCTGCGGCCGGACGTGACGCTGCTCGACCACCGGATGCCGCTGCGCGACGGGCTGTCGGTCGTCGTCGCGCTGACCAGCCACACCCGCGTGCTCATGCTGACCCGCAGCGCCGAGGAGGAGGTCGTCCTGCAGGCCGTGCGGGCCGGCGCCCTCGGCTACCTCGTGCACGGGCAGTTCAGCCCGGGCGAGCTGGTGACGGCCGTGCGCGCGGTCGCCAGCGGCGAGGCGCACCTGTCCCCCACGGCCGCCCGCGTGCTCATCCACGCCGTCCGTACGGGCGCCGCCCAGGAACCACCGCACACCCACCAGTACGGGCTGTCGCGCCGCGAGCGGGAGGTCATGGACCTCATCGCGCAGGGCATGTCCAACAGCTCGGTGGCCGTCCGGTTGTTCCTCGCGCCGAAGACCGTGCAGAACCACGTCAACCGGATCTTCGGGAAGCTGGGGGCGGGCAACCGGTCCGAGGCCATCGCGATCTGGCGGGGTGAGCCCACCGCCGCGCGGCACCCGTGAACCCTGCCGCCCCGGCCCGGCTGGCCGCCGGACAGCTCACCCTGACGTTGCGGGCTGCCGTGGTCGCCGCCGTCGTGGCGGTCGTCGCGCTCACCGGCCCGCCCGACGGTCCGGACCGGCCGTTCATCATCGCGGCGCTGGCCGGCATCGTCGCCAGTACGGGGACGGCGGCGCTGGCCGGCTGGGCGCCCCGCCGCCTGCCCGGGTCGGCCCGGCCCACCGCACTGCTCGTCGTGCTCGACACGGCCGTGACGCTGGCGGTCGCGACGTACGGGTCGGTGCCCCGGGGAGGGGCGGCGCTGGCCGCCGTGCTGGCCGCCGGGGCGGCCGCGTTCGCCGGCACCCAACTGGGCATCTGGGCGACCTTCGCCTGGTCGGCGCAGCTGCTGCTGTGCTGGGTGCTCGGCCTGGCCGGCCAGCCGTGGGTGACCGTCGCGATCGCGGCTTCCGGCCCGGCGGGTGCCGGGCTGGCCGCCGCCTGGGCCGGGGCCCGGCGGCGCCGCGCCGAGGAGCGCGCCCGGGCCCAGGAGGCGGCGGCCGCACTGGAGCGGGCCCGGCTCGCCCGCGAGATGCACGACTCGCTCGCCAAGACCCTGGACGCGCTCGCGCTGGGCGCCGCGGCCCTGCCGCTGACCCTCGGCGAGCCGTCGCGGGCCTCGCAGCTGGCCCAGACGCTGCGCGAGGGCACGCTCGACGCCGCCCGCGACGCGCGCGAGCTGCTCAGCGAGCTGCGCTCCGGCACGCTCACCATGCCGCTGGCCGACGCGGTACGCACGATCGCGGACGAGTGGGGCCGGCGCGGCTGGCGGGTAGAGATCGACGCGGCCCCGGTGGAGGCGCCGCCGACCATCAGGTACGAGCTGTGCTGGATCCTGCGGGAGGCGATGCGCAACGTCGAGGCGCACGCGGCGGCCCGCTCCGTCCACGTGCGACTGCGGCGTGACGGACGGCTGCTGACCCTCACGGTCGAAGACGACGGTACGGGGTTCGACGCGCCGGCCGACCTGCACACGCTGCCCCGGGCGGGGCATCACGGCCTCGTCGGCATGACGGAGCGTGCCCGGGCCAGCGGCGGCACGCTCGAGGTCCGGCGCCGGCCGGGCGGCGGCACCGCCGTGGTCGCGTCCGTGCCGGTGGACCAGCCGGCCGCGGTACCCGTGGCCGCCGGATCGCGGCACCCGGTGCGTTACCTCGCCGCCGGTACGCTCGTCGCCTGCGCGCTCGTGGTCGCGTTCGCCGCCGTCCGCCCGGGCGGGCCCGTACGGGGACCGGCCGCCGAGGGCGAGCCCAGCCGGGCGCCGACCCCGACGGCAGCCGGCATCGCCAGGCCCACGGCCGCGTCGGCCGCCTCGGCGACGGCGGGCCGGCCGGGCAGCACGCCGACGAGCCGCAGCCCACGCTCCAGCCCGCCGGTCGTGGCGAACGTGCGCCGTCCCGAGGTGACCAGCGTGCGCCTCGCGGGCGGCGGCGAATGGGCGGCCACGTTCACGAGCCCGCCAATGAGCACCACGGGCGGAATCCAGGTGATGGTCACCGGCGAGTTCCTCAGCCGGGCCACGGAGGTGCAGCTCAACGGCCGCACCGCGCTGGCGTTCGAGGTCCTCTCCGACACCCGACTCGGGGCGGTGCTGCCGGCGGACGTCACCGGCGGGTACCTCACGGTTCGCACGGCCGCCGGCGTCAGCGCGACGTCCGCCAACGCGAACCTGCGGTTGGACGGGCCGGGACCGGTCGTCACCCGGGTGATCCGGGTGGAGTCGTGCGCCGACCCCGAACCGGCCGGCTACACGCTGCTCATCGAGGGCACGGCGCTGGGTACGACCTACGCGGTGCGCGCCGACGGGGCGGGCATCAACCCGATCCAGGTGCTCAGCGACACGCAGGTGGCGGCGCGGCTGCCGGCCGGCAGGTCACCCGCGTCCATCACGGTCGCGACGTCGCGGGGCATGAGTTCCCCCGTGCGCTACGACGGCTCGCCGATCGTCACCAGCCACTCCTGCGTTCCGTTGTACTGAAATTCCGGCAGGTTTCTTTCTGGATCGGCCCCCAATTCCGCGCGGCCACGCACCCAAAATTCCTGGGTGCACGCCGACCGACCTACCGGTAAGTATGTGCGTCGAGGACCCCCGCCGACCTCCCCGGACGCACCCAACAACGGCCCCGCGACGCCCGGCGCACCCTTGGCCGGCGCTGCCCGCTGTGCTTGTCTCCGTCACACAGCGAGACGCGGCACCCTTCAGCATCCGGAGACAGCGATGGAGTCGGCCAGTCAGCACCGTGGGGCACGGATCGTGCCCCTTCTCGCCGCCCACCGGGAGAACCGCACGGTCACCGTGCGGGCCGCGCTCCCCGGCGACGTACTGCTCATCAGCCAGGACCCGGGGCCCTTGACGAGCGCGCTCGGGTCGGCGGCCATGGTGCGCAGCGTGCGCGCGGTGTCCACCGTCGCGGCCGCGGCCGGGCTACGCGCCTCGCTGATCGTGCTGCACACGAACACCCCGGCCGAACACACCCGGCAGGTGCTGCGGGCGCGGCGCGGCACTCCCGTCCTCGTCGTCGTGCGCCAGTTCCAGCCCGCCGAGGTGATCGCCACCCTCCGCGCGGGCGCCCTGAGCTTCCTGATCGAGGGCCACTTCACCCGTGCCGACCTGGCCGGCGCGGTGGCCGGCACCCTGCACGGGCACAGTCACCTCTCGGGCGCCGCGCTGACCGCCATGGTCCACCAGCTGCGCGACCCGGTGGCGGCGCTCGCCGAAGCGCCGGCCATGACCGGGCGGGAGCGGTCCTCGACGGCGGCGCTGTCGCGTCGCGAGCGCGAGGTCATCGACCTGTTGGCCGCCGGGCGGTCCAACACGGACATCGCCGAGGCCTTGACGCTGGCCGAGAAGACCGTCCGCAACCATGTCACGCGCATCTACCGCAAGCTCGGCGTACGCAACCGGCGCGAGGCCATCCGGCACTGGCACACCCACGGGGTCTAGCGGGTACGTGCCCGCCGCCCCGGCCGCGTGCGTGGCTAGGGTCAGGTGGGTGTGCACCGTCCTCCTGCGCCTCGACCCGGCCGCACCCTGGCCGCTGCTCGTCCTCGCCGTCCGCGACGAGTACCTCGGCCGCCCGTGGGACGTGCCCGGCCGGCACTGGCCGGCGCTGGGCGGCCGGCTGATCGGCGGCCGTGACCGCGTCTCGGGCGGCACGTGGCTCGCGGTCGACCCGCAGGCACCCGCTGTCGCCGCGGTCCTCAACGGCGAGCGGCTGCCCATGACCGGCACCCGACCGACGCGCGGGAGCCTGCCGCTGGCCGTCCTGGACGGCACGTTCGACCCCGCGCAGGTGCTGCCGGACGCGCCCGGCCGGCCAGGGTACGACGGCTTCCATCTGCTGCACGCGACGCCGGCGGGCGCGCGGGTGTGGTCGTGGGACGGCGTACGGCTGACGGAGCAAGCCGTCTCACCCGGCGATCATGTCCTGGTCAACGACGGGCTGGACGCGGCCAACGACCCGCTCGTGCCGCATCTGGCGCCGCGCCTGGCCGCGGCCGCGAGCCCGGACGTGGCCACGCCCGGCGAGGCGGCCGGCGCCTGGGGCGCGTGGCTGGATCTGCTCGACGACGGGCCGCTGCCGCCCACGGACCCGCGCGCGCTGCTGATCCGGCACCGGGTCGGCGACCGGCAGTACGGATCGGGTTCGGTGACGCTCGTCGGCATGGGCCCGGACGGGATCCGTTATGACTTCTGCGCCGACCCACTGCCGGCGCCGCCCCGGGAACGTACCTGGTCAACCGTGCTGTCGGTGCGCCGCTCACCAACATGAGTGATATGACCGTAATGTCCAAATAGTGGCAATCTTGGACAGACCGGTCGTCGCATCGCCGGCTCCCCCGCACAACTCCCGGAGCCCTTGGGGCACCATCCGTGTCGCGCTCGTGGTCGGCATTCCGCTCATCGTCGGTGCCGCCGTCTATCTCAGCCGGCTCCGCATCCCGTGGCTGATCATCTCGCTGTACGGGGTCGTCTCCATCAGCCGGGTGATCGTGCAGTCGTTCGCCGCCGCCGCGACGCGCCGCCGCCAGGCGACCATCACCGACACCCCCATGGTCTCGATCATCGTGGCCGTCCTCAACGAGTCCCCCGAGCTGTTCACCGCCGCGATGCGCAGCCTCGCGGCACAACGGTGGGCACGCTTCGAGGTCATCGTCGTCGACGACGGCTCCGCCGATCCGGCGCCGTACGAGGCCGTCTGCCGCGACCTCGGCTTCCAGTACGTCCACCAGCGCAACGCCGGCAAGCGGCATGCCCTGCACCGCGGCTTCGAGATGCTGCACCCGGAATCCGCGTACGTGCTGACCAGCGACAGCGACACCGTCTGGGCCCCGGACACCATCGAGCGGCTGGTCGCCACCATGCACGCCGACGGCCGGGTCGGCGCCGTCACCGGCCATGTGGACACCCTGAACCCCCGTGACTCGTGGCTGACCCGCCTCGTCGCCCGCCGGTACTGGCTGGCGTTCGAGGTCGAGCGCGCCGCGCAGGGCTACTTCGGCGCGGTGACCTGCGTGTCCGGGCCGCTGGGCGGCTACCGGCGCGACGTCATCGACCAGATCAAGGACCGGTTCATCAACCAGACGTTCCTGGGCCGGGTCTGCACGTTCGGCGACGACCGGCACCTGACGAACCTGGTGCTCGGCCTGGGTTACCAGGTCGCGTACTGCCGGGCCCACGCGTGGACGGAGGTCCCCACCCGGCTGCGCCCGTACCTGCGCCAGCAGCTGCGGTGGAACCGGTCGTTCTGGCGCGAGACCATCTGGACGGTCCGGGCGCTGCCGGCGCACGGGCCCTGGCTGAGCATCGACTGCCTGCTCACGGTCCTGCTGCCGTTCCAGCTCGCGGTCACGGTGGCGTGGTTCTTCTGGGCCACGGCCACCATCCACCTCATGTACCTGCTGTTCTTCCTCCTGACCGTGGTGGCCATGAGCCTGCTGCGCGTCATCCCCGCGATGATCGCGACCCGGCGGGTGGACTTCCTGCTCCTGGTCGCGTTCGGCCTGTTCCACCTCGCGGTGATCCTGCCGCTGCGGTTCATCGCGCTGGTCACCGTGGGCGCGGGCGCCTGGGGTTCGCGCGCCAGCGCCCCGTCAGCGCAGCCGGCCGACCGTGGCGCGCAGCCGGGCGAGATCGCGGCGGCGGCGCTCGAAGGTCGCCGCGATGACGAGCAGGAGCAGGCCGCCAGCGCTGAGCGGCACCCAGGTCGGCAGCCGCTGCCCCAGCAGCACCAGCTCGTGCACGGCGACGACGGCGAGCACCAGCCCGCCGAGCACGACCGGCGCCTGCAGACGGCGCACCGCACCCGCCACCACCACGGCGAGCGCGGCGGCGCCGAGCACCAGCCGCCGCACGGGATCACCTTCGGCCGCCAGGATCGGCGCGAGGCTGGGCAGGAACGCGACGGCGAGCGCCGGCCCGTAGGCCTGCCAGCTGCCCAGCACCGGCCGCGCACGCAGAGCGAGCCAGCCGGCGAGCAGCGCCACCGCGGCGAACGGAAGGGTGTACGCCTCGACCACGTCGACCGTCCGTGACGCCATGAACAGCCACCACGCGACGAGCGCGAGCCCGGCGGCCGACCCCACGAGGGCCCGCCGGGCGTTGGCCGCCGTACCCGGCACGAGCGCCCGCACCGCCACCACCGCGCCCCACACGGCGCTCACGACGGCCGCCTGAGCGAGCCGGTCGAGACTGGTCAGGAACGCCACGGCCGCGACCGCGTGGGCTCCCGGCTCCAGGACCCGCGCCGCCAGCGCGGCACCACGGCGCAGCGCGGTCGCGGCGGCCAGCAGCACCACGCCGCTGGCCACGAGCGCCGCCGCGACCCACGGCCGGGTCAGCCCGGCCGCCAGCGCGCTCGCCACCGCGAGCAGCGGCACCAGGACCGACACCCCCGCCCAGCCGAGCGCGCGGACCACGGCCGCCCGCCCGGCCGCGCCCACCACCACGGCGAGCACGAGCACGACGCCGAGCGCGACCAGCGTCGTCGCCTCGGTCGGCAGCAGTCCGGCCAGCCCGGCCAGCAGGATGACAGCGCCGACCACGGTCCACGCCACGGTCGCCGCGACCCGCGCGGGGCGCAGGGCCGCGAACGCGAGCGCGGCCACGCCGATGCCCAACGACATCAGCGGTACGGTCGGCCAGCGCGCGCCCAGGATCGCCGCGATCACGGGCGCCTCCAGCGCGGCCACCGGCAACGCCACCGCGACCAGGCCGGGCAGCGACGATCCGGGGCCCGTCGGCTGGTTCGACAGCCACCGCCGGCCCCGCAGGTCCACGAGGACGACCGCAGCGAGGAGCAGCAGCAGGACCGCGATCTCGGGCCCGCCGCCGATCGACTCGTCGCGCGGAAAGTCGTTGAACGGCCACGACGGCGGCGGCCGCAGCCCCACCCCGTCGGGTGCGCCGTCCCACACCGCGCTGAGCCACCGCCACGGCCGGACATACACCGCCGCTATCGCCACGAGGGCGAGCTTGATCGCCGGGTAGGCGATGAGGCCGGCCAGTACGCCGGGCACCGCCGCGCGACCCCCGACCTGGCCGGTCGTCGCCGGCAGCAACGCGGCGACCACGACGAGCAGGCCGAGCGCGGAATAGACGGCGGCCGGCTCCCCGGTGCGGCCGTCGGCAGCAACCCGGACGACCACGAAGGTCGCCAGCGACAGTGCGGTCACGGCGTACCAGGTGAGCGAGGGCGACCAGCGCGTGACGGCGAGCGTGCCGACGAGGGCGACCACGACGGCGGCCATCGCGAGGCGCAGCACGAGCGGCCCGTCGGCACCCGCCGCGGCGGCCGCCCCGGCGACCGCGCCGGGCAGCGCGAGCACCGCGGCGGCGGCGCCGAGCCCGCCGATCCACCGGCTGTTCTCCCGCGGGACGACCGCGGCGGCCACGCCGAGCAGCACGATGCCGCCGAGCGCGGCGGCCGTCGTGACCGGCCGCCACAGGCCCATGACGGCCGCGTGCGCCGCGAGGACCCCGGCCGCGACGGTCGCCAGGCGGGCGACCACCTCCCGCTCGGCCCGCAGCGCGACCGCCAGCAACGCGGCCGCGACCACCCCGTCGACCAGCGGGAACGACCACCACGGCCAGTACAGGTTGGCGGGCGCGATCGCGGCGAGCGGGACGAGGGCGGCGACGACCGCGTACGGCCGGGCTGGTCGCGGCACGGCCCACCCGATGGCACCCGCGAGGACGGCGAGAGCGACCGTCAGCTCGCCCGGCTCCCGGGTGACGTCCCACAACCGGGCGGTCGACGACCGCCACGCGGGCTCGATCGCGTCGATCACCGTGATCTGGTCGCGGGCCGCGAAGGCCAGCACGGCGAGCGAGACCAGGCCCAGCCAGACCGTCGCGCCGATCAACGGGCCCATCCGCCAGCGCGGCGGCAGGAACGTCGTGGCGACGGCGGCCAGGGCCACCACGACGGCGACCGCGGCGAGCGAGTAGTCCGGCACCGCCCGGGCGCCCAGCAGCCACAGGCTGGCGACAACCACGAACGTGCCGATCGCCAGGGACGCGACCAGCAGGGCGCGCTGGCCGGTCGCCGCGCCGGCCAACACCAGCGCCACTGCCGCGAGAACCGCCACGGCGACGACCACCGCCGTCTCGCCGACGTTGTCGCTCTCGAACATCGACCCCAGCAGGCAGAACCCGGCGATCGCCAGGGCCCCGGCGTAGAGCAGCCACGCGAGGACGCGCAGGCCCAACTCCGCGCCCCTACCCGTGCGGTGCAGCCAGCCCACGCCCGCGTTGAGCAGGGCCACCCCGAGCCACGCGGCCGCCCAACCGGCCAGCGGCGGCCTGCCGTAGCTGGCGAGCAGCGGGATGACCGGCTGGACGGCGAGCAGCGCCACGAACCGCGGCCCGGCCAGCAGCGGACGGCGGATCAGCCGGCCGAGCGCCCGGTAGCCCAGCGCCACGGCGGCCGTCGCGGCGAGCATCAACCCGGCGTAGACGTACCCGTCGAGCGCGCGCACGTTGCCCAGGTCAACGGCCCAGACCGCGTACCCGTCGAGGACCACCAGGAACAGACCGATGGCGGCGAACGTCTCCGCCGTGGCGGTCAGGCCCCGCCACGACGCGAGCAGCGGGATCGCGAGGGTCACCAGCGTGAAGCCGGCCAGGATGGCGGCCCGCGCGCCGATGCCCAGGTCGGCCCACGCGACGAGGGTGAACACGATCGCGCCGATGCCGAGCAGCAGCCCGCCGAGCGCGAACAGCACGTTCTGCATCGTCCGCGCGGACGCCTCCCCCGGCCGAGCGGCAGCCGTCGCAGCGGCGGGCGGGTGAGGCACGGAACCCCCGGGCGACACCAGACCACCGGCGGGCACAGGGCCGCCGGGCGGCACGGGACCCCCCGGAGGTACGGGTCCGGGCGGCGGGACGGTCACGGGGGCTGGCTGGCCGGCGACGCGCGCCCGGATCGACGCGACGAGCGCGTAGTGCCGCCGCTGCTCGGCGTACAGGGTGTGCTGGGCCACGCCGACGGCCTGCTGGGCAACCGCTAGCCGCTGTTGGGCCCGCAGCGCCTCCTGGTGCGCCTCGGCCAGGTCGGCGCGGGCCCGCTCCACGGCCGCCGCCAGGCGCGGCAGCTCGGCGTCCAGACGAACCACCTCGGCGGCCTCCGGGTCGCCCGGGCGCCCGCAGCTCGGGCACCCGTCCGACACGGTGGCGGGGGTGGTACAGAACGGGCACGGATACTCGGACACGGCGGGCTCTCCCTGGGGACGGGGTCCGCTCATGATGACGTACCGTCGCCACCGCTGGCGCCACGGCGACAGGTAACTATAATTCTGGTCATGACGACGATTCCGCTGGCCGATGCCAAAGCACGGCTGTCGAAGGTGCTCGACGAGGTGCGCGACACGCACGAGCGGGTGGTTATCACGCGTAACGGTCGCCCGGAGGCGGTCCTCATCGCCGTGTCGGACCTGGAGGCGCTGGAAGAGACCCTCGACCTGCTCTCCACGCCCGGCGCGATAGAGGAGATCCGGCAAGCCGAGGCCGACATCGCCGCCGGCGCCGCCGTCGACGCCGATCAGGTGCGCCGTGACATCGCCGCCCGGATCGAGCGCGAGGCCCGGTGAGCGACGGGGCGTACAAGCTCTCCCTCGCCGCCTCCGTCCGACGTGCCCTCGCCGAAGGACCGCCCAGCGGGCTGCCGTTGAACATCGCGGCGGCCGTGGCGGAGTTCATCACCGGACCGCTACTCGACAAGCCGTACGTCGTTGGCAAGCCGCTCACCCGCGAACTGACCGGCTTCCACAGCGCGCGCCGGGGCGCGTACCGGGTCGTCTACCGCATCGACGACCCGTCCCACACTGTCCACGTCGTACGGATCGACCACCGCGCCGACGTCTACCGCCCGTAGGAGCCCTCGGTGCGGAGGACCGTGATGGAGTACGGGGGGAGGGTGATCGAGTCGGCCGCGTCAACGCGGGTGTGGGCCGGGGGGTCGTTGCGCAGGGGGTAGCCGCCGTTGCGCTTGCCGTGCAGGGACACCCAGTCCCACTGCTCGCCGGAGTACTGGTAGACGTCCGCCGGCACGGCCAGTGGGCGGCCACCGGTGACGACCCGGACCGTCAGCGGGCGCTCCGGGTCCTTGTTCAGCAGGAGGACGGCCAGCCGGCCGTCCGGGCGGCGCGTCGCGTACGCCGTGACGAGCGGGCGCCTGCGCGCGTCGAAGAGGTCCGACGACGCGGCGAAGATGGCGTGGTCGCCGTCGCCCGGCTGGGCCCATTGGCGGGTCACCAGCTGGGAGGCGTGGAACGTGACCAGCGGGCGGATCTTCCAGTCGTTGTAGAACTGGAAGAGCATCAGGTTGCCCCACGTGTCGCACGGCTTGCCCTCGTCCTCCTGGAACACCCAGTTCGGTTCGAGGCCGTAGAAGTAGCTCGTCTCGCCGCCGAGCGCCAGGAAGTGCAGCGCGCTCTCCACGTTCACCATCGCCCCGGGCAGTTCCAGCTCCACCTGCCCGGCGTACGCGCTGTACCCGTACTCCGTAATGACTTTGGGTATGTCGCGCGGCAGGCCGGCGCGCTCCTGCCGGCGCAGGATGCTGGTGAGCATGCCCGGGTGCTGGGCGAGCGGCGTGGCCGGGTCGGCGCAGACGTCGTCGAACGGGTACCACTCGAAGGAGAAGAAGTCGAAGTACGCCATGGCGTCGCGCCGCTTCAGGTAGGCGACGAACCGGCCCGTCCACGAGTTCGAGCCGGACGCGTCCGGCCACGTGACCCAGTCGGGGATCGTCGTCTGGTAACCCGGGCCGCCCAGCTCCAGGGTCGGGTCCACGGCGCGGATCGCGCGACCCACCTGGAGATAGAGCGCGCCGTAGTCCTCCGGGGTCGCCAACTGGCCGTCGGGCTCCTCGCCCATCTCGACCCGGTGGAACGGGAAGCCGCGCCTTTTGAGATAGCGCACCAGCGCCGCCGCGTCCTCCGGTACGCCGTAGAGCACCGGGACCGGAATCATCATCGGCTTGCCCCTGGTGAGGCCGCTGGCGTACACGCGGGCGAAGCTGGCGTGCTCGTAGTCGCGGTCGATGTCGCTCGCGCGGTGCCACGGGTCCGTCGAGGACGTGTAGATGATGGTCTGGCGCTGCGACGGCGTGTGGCGCACGTGGTCTGTTCCGTTGCCGTAGACCGAGATCTCCCGGACCGCGAAGCCCAGCCGGTCGCGCACGTCCTTCGAGCCGGGCACCGCCGTGCGCGACGAGCCGCCGAGCAGGATCCGCACGAACTGCACGCGCAGGGGCGCCGCGGCCACGCGTACGACCTGGGTCTGACCCTGGCCCCGCGCGGCGGGTGAGGGAAAGTCGCGCCAGAACGCCCCCTGCTGGATGGGGAAGAGCGCGTCGTTGCCCGTCCAATACTGGACGTGGACGCGGGTGGCGAACGGGTCGCCCCACGCGATGCGGATCGTGTCGACCGGCACGGCGTGCGGGAACGCCACCATGACCCACTGGCGGTTGCGGTGCTCGGGCTCGCCGGTGAAGTGCGGGTCAAGGTAGGGATTGCTCTTCCAGTACGTGCGGGTGCTGCCGTCGGCGATGCGCGAGTACCCGTCGTTGTTGGCCTGGTCGATCGTGTTGCCGCGGCGCGGCAGGTGATAGCCGTACGAGACGCCCGGGTCGGTCGGCATCGCGTCGTCCGACGTCCAGTAGCCGCGGTCGCCCTCGCTGAACGTGCCGTGCGGGTTCCAGTGCCACGCTTTGACGCCCAGCTCGGTGCGCAGCCGGTAGCTGATCGACCCGTAACCGGCGGACTGCATCGCCTTGAGGTTCGTCTCGTTCCACGTCCTGTCGATCTCGCCGCGTTCCAGCCCGTCGACGCCCGCGCCGAGCGCCTGGCTGCCGTGCAGCGTGTTCACCTGCCTGCTCGTGTCGACGGTCACCGTCCCGTCGTACGGGCCCGCTGGAGCTTTCGTGGTCTCGCCCGCCCATTCGACGCCGACCAGGCCAGCCATGGTCGCGGCGACGAGCAGGACCAGGCCGGCCCTTGCCCTGCGCGGACGGGCATGGCGGTGCCGCTGGCTCATAGGGGTTCGGCTCCTCCGGAGGGGACGGATGGGGCTCTGGGTGCAACGAGCCGTCTCCCGGATCGGTCACCCCCTCCACGGACGGGTGACCCACCTGGCACAATCCGTTTCCATGCATGTGGGCCGATTCCTGGGCGTGGTGTGGGTACCCGCCGCAGCCGGACTCGGCCCGATCATCAGCCAGCGGCACGGCATCACCCAGTACCTCGGCGGCGCGGTCGCCATGTCGGCACCCTTCGTCGCCGCCTGGGCCCTGCACCGGCTCGACGACCGGCACGCCGGAAAGCCCCCGTACGTGGCCGTCCGGGCGGGACCGGCGCCGTTCGTGGGATTCTTCGTCGGCCTCCTCCTCGTGCTGGGCGCCTACGGCAACGCCGAGCGGTGGTACGGGACGCAGTTCACCTACGAGGCCACAGTCCGGGTGATCGGGTCGGGATGCTACGAGGTCGGCGACGACTGCGTGGAGTACGCCATCCTCGGCAAGCCCGACGGGACCCGACTGCCGCTCGAAATGTACGACCTCGCCAAGGACTGGCGGGCCGGCGACGAACTGACGGTGTGGTGGGACAAGCTCAACTACGCCTCACCGATCCCGGTCATGTATCCCGGGTCGTCCGAGCGGTACGACCGGTCACCGGCACCCGTACCGCTGTGGGGACTGCCGCTGATCGGGGCGCTGTATCTCGGGGCGGTCATCTACTACGCGCGGCGCGGATGGCAGCGGCGCAAGGTAGCGTCCGCCATCGAACGACGACAGCGACGCCGTAGGGCGGTGACCCGGCCACTGAAGCGCCGCGTCCCATCACCTCCGCAGGCCGTCGCCGCGCTCAGCCACCCGCCGCATGCATACCCGACGCCACCGAAGTCCAGCAGGCGCGCCTAAGTCGGCAGTCACCCGCTCCACATTCGGGGCTCTACGAGGTCACAGACGGCGGCCGGCCAGACGCCGTAAGCTGAGGTCATGAGCGTGACGCTTGATCTCCCCGAGCATGTGGTACAGCGCTTGACCGCCGAGGCCGACCGACGTGGCGTGGCGTTGGCCGACCTTATCGCTGATCTCGCCGCCCAACTCCCCGACTCCGACCAGCCGCGCCGCCGGCTCGCCTTCGTCGGGGTCGGCGCGTCCCGGTCAGGCATCTCCGAGCGGGTTGACGACCTCCTCGCCGAGGGCTTCGGGCGGGACTGAGCGGGTGCTGCTCGTCGATACCGGCGTGATCGTCGCTGCCGCTGACCGCACCGACACGCATCACCGCACATGCGCCGATCTGCTGCAGAACTTCGACGGCCCGCTGATCACCTCACCGCTCGTCATCGCCGAGGACGCCTACCTGATCAACCGTGAACTGGGACCGACCGCCGAGCAGGCCCTCTATACCGCCATCATCGACGACGCACTCATCGTGGAGACACTCACCCACACCGACTGGGTACGCGTACGCGACCTCGTCGGCCGGTACGCGAACCTGCCCCTGGGCGGCACGGACGCCAGCATGATCGCCCTGGCTGAACGCTTCGGCGTCGCCCAGGTCGCCACCCTGGACCGCCGTCACTTCACCGTGGTCCGCCCCGTCCACGTTCCGGCCTTGTCGTTGCTGCCCTGACGACCCCCGCCTCAGCCACTCGACGCCCAAGTCCCCCGATGGCCGTCACTCCGCCGCACCCGCAAATAGGCCACCGTCAAGGTCATCCCGCCCGGCTGGCTACAAGGTTTGTACTGGTATCAAGAGCGCCCAGCTATGCCGGACGCACGCGCGCGCTACACCTACGGCCCGCGCCCACGCATCCATGCAGCGGACCAGTCAGAACAAGCAAAGCAGTCCAAACCGGGCGTGCCGCCGTCGGCGGCGACATAGTCCGCGCCGGCCTCATATCTGCCCATTTCAATTATCGCTACCAGCCGAATCCTTGCTGAGATCACTTCATTCGACACCTGACAGCAACCGTGACAGCAACCGCCACGCGCACCCACGACCGCAGGGTCATTGCGTAGGGTGGTGCGGCGCGAGCCTACGGGGCTGTTCTCCCGGTCAAGGGCGCTGCGCGTCACTGGCGTGACCGCCCTGCGGGCCAGGCCACTCGTTGACCGCGAGCCACAACGGCCCCTATGGCAGGTGGTGCGGGCGGGCTGTCGACCTTGCCCGGCGCACCGCGCCGCACCATCGTGACGGTTCCCCCAAGGTTTACCGCTCGCTATACTCGCGAGGTGGATGGGGGCGAGTGGTAGATCTACGTCGTCAACGAGGTCCGCGACTGGATCGACGGTCTCGACGACGCGACCCATGCCCGGATCGTGCAGGCCATCGACCTGTTGGCCGAGCACGGACCGGGGCTGGGTCGGCCGTTGGTGGACACGATCCACGGCTCGGCGGTGGCGAACCTGAAGGAGCTGCGGCCGGGCACGGTGCGGATCCTGTTCGCGTTCGACCCGTGGCGCTCAACGATCCTGCTCGTGGCAGGCGACAAGGCGGGCCGGTGGAACGCCTGGTACGCCCAGGCGATCCCGCTGGCCGAACAGCGCTACGAGATGTACCTGAAGGAACGGGCACAGGAGCAAGGAGGTAGGCCGTGAGCGGACACGTGCGGTGGAGCGACATCCGCGCCCAGCAGGTGGCGCGAGCCGGCGGCGAGGACGCCGTGACGGCCGGCAAGGAAGAACTGCTGGCCGAGGTAGTCGGACACCGGCTGGCCGAGATCCGCAAGGCCCGCGGCCTGACCCAACAGCAGGTCGCCGACCGGATGGGCGTCACCAAAGGCCGGGTCTCGCAGATCGAACAGGGCAAGGTGTCCGGGCAAGACGTGTTGGCCCGGTTCGCTCTGGCCCTGGGTGGCCGGCTGCACCAGGCGATCTACTTCGACGACGGCGACATCGCCGCCATCGCCTGAACACGGACAGCGGTCCAGGCATGAACGAGTCTGCCCCTGCCGAGCTGTGACAGGCTCGACAGACCGGTGGGCTCAAATCTGCTTTACCAGGTCAAGTCAGGCATTCCACCAGGCATCAGTTCCACAGCCGACCTCGTAGTCCCACCACCCCCGCTCGCACCCCGACTCCAGGTGCCTCTTGATAGCGGCGAAGTCCGCGTCGGCAGGAACGTCGAAGGCCACCATCGGAAACGATTCACTAAAGGATTCACCGCCAAGCATAAACTCGGCGAATGCCTCGTGTACCGATCGCGCGCTCCGACCCAGCGGCCCATCCGGGATCGGCACGACCCTGATCACGCACTGTCCCGAAGCGGCGACTCTGCCGACCGCCCAGTTCACCCCGGACGCATCCGTAGTGAACCTCACGATGTCGTTCATCGCGACACCGTCCTGCAGGAAGGCAACGTTCCTGATGCGGGCGGTGTCTGCAGACAAACGGATCGCCCATAGATTCTCGCGATCGTAAGGAAGCCAATCCTCACGTGGTACGAACTTGAACAGCACCCTGATGGCATCGCCATCCGGCCGAGAGTGTAGTTCTGGCGAATCCGATGTCACGAGGAGCCAACCGTCAAAGGACTTCTGCCCATCGTCAGTTGCTCCAGCCAAAGACCAACCAGCATGACATCGCGTCTACCACACATCCTTTACGTTGCCATCAGGACCTATTTCGACCCCGGCATCGTCCATAATTTGATCATCCCATTGATCTAGCGGTGTGTCATTCTTCCAGTTGTTGCACGGTCCGCATGCAGGCGTGAGATTGTCGTCGGTAAGGTCCCACCATGCGCCCTTGCCTCTACGTGGTCCACTTGCTGAGCTTCGTTTTTTCGGCAGTATGAGCAAAGAGGTGTCGGCTTGGCCGGGTCTGCGTTTTCCGATATTGAAGTCTTTGAGGATGCTTGGAGTAATTCGCTTCTTTGCACCCGCCCCGTTGCTTGAACCGGCCGGGACGTCGTAAATCGGCTCCCCGTTCAGCCCTCAAGCAATCGGCCGCCGGTTGACGTTGTGCACGAGTACCGGTGTCGTACCCGCCAGTACATAGTACGTGTGGGTGTTGGCGACGGTGAGGTCGCGCATCCAGTCGAGGCCGGTCCAAACCTTGATGGCGGTGACAATCTGCGTCGCACGGCCCTGAGCGTCCCGGAGGTGGGTACCGACGGTCAGTTCCTCGGCATCGACCCACTCCCGCTTGTCCGCGTTCCAGAACGGGTGACGGGCCGTGGTGTGAAGTGTCGTCGTCTCGCCCGTTGCCTGATCGGTAACGGTGACATCGACCAGCTCAGTGTCCTCATTGTTGTGCACCGCCGTGACCGGCTCGGCGAGGTTGTTCACGATGCTCGTGCGGTTGGACGCCGCGTCGTAGCTGTAGGTCGTGACGATCGAGGACGGGCTCGTCCACGTCTTCAACCGGCCCAGGCCGCCGTCGTCACGCCGCTGCCGGTCTCCTCCGTGAGCTGGCTGGGCGTCGAGCGTCAACTTGCCGGGACTCGATCAGGCTCCACCTATTGAACGTCGATAGAGCACGGTCCCTCCCTTCGGCCAGCCGCGTCTGGTTGCCCTACCGATCCCCGCGGAGTCGGACCGTGGTGGTGCTGAGTTATCCACAGCTGGTGTTTAGGAAAGCTGCCTCAGTTATCCACAGCCGCAGCGATGAGCCTCACTGCGTCGATACGTTGTCGCGATGGACGAGGCAGCCATCTTCGGCGATCTCCAAGCAGTGCGCTCCAAGGTAGACGCGTGGCAGGCGTCGATCGAGGTCCGCGCCGCGCGAGCCCGTGAGCTGTCCGCGCGGCTAACCGGCCTGACCGCCACCGCCCGTGACCGCGACGGCCTCATCGCCGTCACGGTCAACCGCGGCGGTGTCGTCACCGACCTGCGCCTCGACGACCGGGTCAACGCCGTGCCACCCGCCCAGCTCGCTCGCGCGATCCTGGCGGTCATGGCCGGCGCGCAGGCAATGCTCGTCGACCGGGTCCGCGCGGCGGCCACCGAGACCTACGGCGCCCACAGCGAGTCAGCCCGCGCGGTGGTCGCGTCGTTCGCTCAACAGCTTCACGGCGTACCACCGGAGGACCACGATGGCCGGCGGTGACGGCACCACCGTCACCCCCGACGAATTACGCGCCCACGCCACCCACGTCTCGCACGTCGCCGGGCGGGTCGCGCTCGCCCGCCAGGCCGGCGGGGTCGTCCGCCTCGACGCCCAGGCGTACGGGAAGCTCTGCGTAGTCCTACCCACGGCGCTCGGCCACCTACAGGACGCCGTACTCGACGCGCTCGACTCCGCGAACACGTCACTGAACGACACCGTCGAGCGCCTACGCACCGCCGCCGCCTCGTACGAAAACACAGACGTACGGGCCCGCAACCGGTTGCGGGGCGACTGATGAGCGTCAACGTGAACCCGCTCGTCGCCGCCCGCGTCGACCCCGACGTCAAGCCGTGGACGGGCATCTGGCTGGCCGAGGACATCGAACTGCTCGTCCAGGGCGTGCGGTCCAACAACTGGGTCGACACCAGCCTCGGCGCGATCGGCGCCACCCTCGACGGCCTCGCGTTCTACTCCGACCCCGCCTCCACCCTCCTGCAGTACGGCCTGTCCTGGCTCATGGAGCAGGTCGCCCCGCTGCGCGAAGCCCTCGACTGGCTCGCGGGTGACGCCGCCCAGATCGCCGCCCATGCCGCCACATGGCGCCGCGTCGCCGCCGACCTGCGCACGACCAGCACCACGCTCGGCGACCACATCACCGTCGACGTCGCCGACTGGGGCGGCACCGCCGGGCCGGCGTACCGCGCCTGGTCCGGCGAGCAGCGCGGCGCGCTGTCCGCGTTGGCGCAGGCCGCCGAGGCGATGGCCGTCATCACGGAATGCGCCGGCTTCGTGGTCAGCGCGGTCCGCGCCATGGTCCGCGACGCGATCGCGATCGTCGTGTCCCGCTGCGTCGTCTACGCCGTCGAGGAGGTCGGCACGCTCGGGCTGGCGACGCCGCTCGTCATCGAACAGGTCAGCACTCTGGTCGCCGCATGTTCCGCGAAGATCGCCAAGTGGCTGCGCGGCCTCATCCAAAGCTTGGAGAACCTCTTCCCAGCCCTCCGGAAGCTCGTTGGACTCGTCGAAAGGATCAAACAGTATTTTCGCCGGGACAACACTGAAGTACCCTTCGGCGACCAACACGATCGTCCACCGCCGAAGATCGGCGGGCCAAAAGAGTTTGATCCACAAGAACTGCGCGGACTGACAGTCGATGAGGTGAAGGCTCGGATACCTGATGATTGGATCCGCAGCCCGTCATCCAAAGGCGGTGGCGAGTTGTTCATCGACCCATCCAATCGGGGCCGGCAGATCCGTATAATGCCTGGATATCCCCCGAACACGCGACCCGACCCGCTGACCTGGGGCCCGTACGCCGTTGTATCCCAAGGAGGAAACAGGCCCGTGAAGGTTCCGCTGCACGGAAACCCGACGCTGTGATGACGTCGGACCGGTCGGATTGGCTCGCCCAAGAAATCAGTGATCTCCTGGATGTCTCCGCCGTCGGGCTCTACGAGTTCATGGAATTCCTCAACGATCCCGACCAGCCACTCGCGATGTCGCAGCGTCGGGCGATCGCCCTGCAGGCATTGGAACGACTGATGCAAGAACCTGGAATGCAACTGCATTGGCGGCGTTGGTCACAGTTTGACGACCTGGGCCATGTTGCTTTAGGAGACCTTCCTGAAGCCGCGTGGGACCCACCCCGCGAGACGGACGGCCTTTATGTCGCGATCGAACGACGAGCAGGATAGCCTTCGTCGGCGACGTGACTTGTTCTTCTAAGGTCGACCCGGGTCCTCGCTGCCGATGAGCAGTTGGAGCGTTTCGCGGTACTGGCGGAACGCGGTCCGTCCCTGGTCGGTGAGGGAGAACCACGTACGCGGTCGTTTTCCCTCGTACCCCTTCACGACGGCGACGTAGCCGGCCGCCTCGAGCGTGGCGATGTGCTTGGACAGCAGGGAGTCGCTGACCTCGACCGTGTCGCGCAGGAAGCCGAAGGTGATGCGGTCCGCGCCCGCCAGCGCCGCCATCACCGACAGGCGCACCGGCGCGTGGATGACCTCGTCGAGTTGGTGTCTGGGGTGAACGCGGTTGTCGGTCATCGGCGCGCGGTCCGCCATGCCAGTACCATGAACGGCAGCGCCGGCAGCACGCCCACCAGGACACCCCATGGCGTGAGCCCGTCCGGCACGACGAAGCGGTTCAGGACGATGGTTACCACGGCCAGAATGATGCTGGCCCAGACGGTCCGTTCTTCACGCCGGTTGTCGCCTCGGTCGACGACGCGGCGCCGGAACGTGATGAGCACGAGGATGGCCGTCACGACCAGCACACCGGGGAGCACGTAGTCGTCGGCGGTCCCGGGGAAGGCCTTGAGTCCGATGTAGAACGCGGCTGTGAAGGCCGCCATGGTCAGGGCAGCGGCAACGGGCCACCAGCGGTCGCGTCGCACGCGCCGGCCGACGCGGTCGATCTCGCTCAGCGCCGTCCGCGGGTCCATGTCCGGGGATTCGGTCATGTTTCCATGGTGGCATCTACTTCACCGTCGTTCAAGTAGAAGAATCCCGCGACGGACCATTCGGGGCAGCCGCCGGGGCCAATCTGCGCCGTAACCCCGGCTCCCTTTCCAGCGCTAAGGCCAATCTCAGCGAGAAAGGCGACCGCGCCGTGCGACGATTCGTGAGGTGGGAGCGGAACAGCCGGTCGCGTTCACGGCCGACGATTATCGGGCGCGGATCAGGCGGGCCGTCGACGAGGCCACCGATGCCGGACTGGCCGGCCTGCTGATCACGCCCGGCCCGGACCTTACCTACCTCACCGGCTACCGGCCGACCGCCATCACCGAGCGGCTCACCGTGCTCGTGCTGGGCCAGGACACCGAGCCGACACTGCTCGTACCCGTCCTGGAAAGGCCGGACGCCGAGGCCGCCACGGGCGCGCCGGCCCTCACCCTGGCGGACTGGCGCGACGGCCAGGACCCGTACGCGGTCGCGGCGCCCCTTCTCAAACCGGGCGCCCGCTACGGCATCTCCGACTCCACGTGGGCGATGCACCTGCTCGGCCTTCAGCACGCGCTGCCGGAGACGACCTACGCGAGCCTCACCCAGGCGCTGCCCATGCTGCGCGCCGTCAAAGACCCCCACGAGCTGGGCCGCCTCGCCGCGGCGGGACTCGCCGCCGACGAGACGTTCAGGCAGATGCTGGGCGTACGCTTCGCCGGCCGTACCGAGAACGAGGTCGCCGCCGACCTGGCGCGCCTGCTGCGCGAGCACGGCCACAATCAGGTCGACTTCACGGTGGTCGGTTCGGGGCCCAACGGGGCGAACCCGCACCACGAGGCCGGCGACCGGACGATCGCCGAGGGCGACATGGTGGTGCTCGACTTCGGCGGCCTCAAATTCGGGTACGGCTCGGACACGACCCGAACGGTGCACGTCGGCGAGCCGACCGACGAGGAACGCGAGGTCCACGACATCGTGCGCCGGGCGCAGCAGGCCGGCTTCGACGCCGTCGCGCCGGGCGTACCGTGCGAGGAGATCGACCGCGCGGCCCGCAAGGTGATCACGGACGCCGGCTACGGGGAGTACTTCATCCACCGCACCGGCCACGGCATCGGGCTGACGACCCACGAGCCGCCGTACCTGGTGGAGGGCGAGCGCCGGCCCCTCGTGCCGGGCATGTGCTTCTCCATCGAGCCGGGCATCTACCTGCCGGGCCGGTTCGGCGTACGCATCGAGGACATCGTCACCTGTACGCCCGACGGCGGGCGGCGCCTCAACAACACGCCGCACGAACTCGCGATCGTGAGCTGACCCCGCCGGCCATGGCCTCCGGTCGGCCCGCGCAGACACAGACGGCCCCGCCGCGCACCGCGGCGGAGCCACCTGGAGCTGTGCAAACTCAGTAGCGGGGGTCCTCCGGCACGTCGTACGTGGTGTCCGTCCGGGTCGTCGCGACCGGGGTTCGCGCGTCCGACACGGACGTAACGGTGCGCCGGCGGTTCCAGATCGTCATCGTGAGGATCAGGCCGACGACTCCCGCGACCATCAGCACCCAGCCGACGACCTCCAGGTCAAGCCAGCCGACGGACACGTCGACGGCGAACGCGATGATCGCGCCGACCGCGATCAGAAATATGCTGCCACCGATACCCACGGCGTACTCCTCCCACCTCCGCGACCTTCAACGCGGACCCTCGCCCAATACCCGCCCCCGCCTGCCTCCCAAACCCCGCCGCCCCGCTCGCCTCCCGCACCGCGACGCCGCCCCCACCGCAACGTCCCTGCAAAGTGCGCACTGTGGCGGCCACCGGCGCGTCCGAAGCCGCCGAAGTGCGCAGTGAGGATGGTGGGGTGACTGGGCGGGTCGGCTGACTCGCAAAAGC
>NZ_BAAALS010000038.1:0-36931 GCF_039528415.1 Luedemannella helvata | reverse complement strand
CTAACCGAGGCCGGTACCCAATGAACTGAGCCTCTACAAGATCCAGGGCGCTTCAGGTGCACCCACCTCCTCGGCGACGCCATCGCCCTGGCAGACCATGGCCTCGCCACCACGGCCGAGGTAACCACACTCGTCAACGACGTGTGCGCCGACCTTCTCACCGCCGCCAACACGACCGGGCGGCAGGCTGCCCTCGCTGACTGCGTGCCCGCGCTCTATCTCGAACGCCTGCGACCCGGCGGACGGCTCGACACCTGGTACCGCCCAGACACCAACATCGCCATCGGCCCCACCGTGGTGACCGTCGCCGACCTTGCCCGCATGGGCCTGATCATCGACGGCGTGACCCACCGAATCGATCTCGGCGAACTCATCGCCGATACGCGGCGAGCCCTCGCACCGTCCAGCCGCTGGATGACCGCCATCACCCAAGGCGACCCGACCGAACCCAACATCGGACAACCCCGGCTCTGGCTCGACTTCGAACACGCCGGCCGCAACACCCTCGCCGGCGATGTCGCCATCCTGCTGTGGTACCTGCTCGGCATGGGCGGCTGGCTTGTCCCGACGTACCAACCCGCCACGTATCGGCGTACGTTGCGTCACCACCTGAACCCGATCAGCACCCCGCGCGCACGCCACCTCGCCCTGTCGGCCCCGCAAAGACACCTTGAAGTCAGCTATGAGTGGAACGTCGGCGCAGGGCGCGCTGCCGCGCTCACCGCGCTCGCCATCGCATTGCGTGGGCAGCTCGGCGCGGCCTGCGCTGAAGGACACGCCAACCTGATGTACGCACTTCGTCCTTACCTCATCTGCCGGATCCTCGGGGTTATCGACCTCTGCGCGATGGCCGGCGCCGACACCGTCGTCTGCCTCGCCAAACTCGCCCAACTGCGCCAACCCGGCCTGACCCTCGACGACCTTCTGGCCGATCTCCACCCGCCCACCGAAGCCGCGACCGGCATGCCGCCGAGCGGTCCAGACGCCATGTCAGCCGCCGACACGCCGGCCGCGGCACCGCCCGGCCAGCGATCAACGAGATGATGAGACGCCCGCCGTACAAATGCACACCCCACAAGGAAGAACAGATGATTGAACGCGTCCGTGCAGTACTCGTCACGCCAAACAACGAACTGCTGCTCATCCGCAGGCAACGCTCCGACCAACCCGTCTACTGGGTTCTACCTGGTGGCCACGTCGAACCCACGGATCGCACCAGGGAAGCCGCCCTCCAGCGGGAGGTACACGAGGAACTCGCCGGCACACCCAGAATCCACAGCCTCATCCAAGTCATCGACGGTACCGACGACCGCCAATACATCTACCTTGCTCGCATCGCCGAGTGGTCGTTCGCCGACCGCAACGGACCTGAGTTCACCGAACCTGGCCGCGGCGCCTACAACATCGACACCATCCCACCCACGGCAGAAGATTTAGCAGAGATCAATCTCAAACCAGATCAGCTCGCCACATTCTTGATCAACCATCTTCACGGCGACATCGACTTGTTCACACTTCCTGACCTGCGCGACTCCCGGCGCCCCGACTGAGCCCGCCTGCCGAAGTTCGGGTCCTACCAGCCGGCCACGTCGAGCCCGCGGACCACACCAAGGAAGCGCCCTCGAACGGCAGGTACGCGAGGAACTCGCCAGCACAACCACGACTCACAGCCTCATCCAGATCATCGACGGCACCGACGATCGGCAGTACATCTACCTCGCACGCACCGCCGAGTGGTCCTTCGCCGACCGCAGCGGCCCCGAGTCCACCGAATCTGGGCGCGGCACATACGCCTCGACACCATCCCCGCTCACGGCAGAAGCACTAGAAGAGATCAACCTCAAACCAGACCTGCTCGACGCCGGATGCCCCCGCCGCACCGCCAGCGGACGCAGCCGATGTCATCCGGCTGCTAGTCGTTTTGACGAGTTCCTCAGCACCCGTCCCGGGCACCGACGACCGAGGCGGGAAGTCCGCCACCTGGCTCACCCGTCGACCTCCCGGCCGCCGCTAACGCTGACATCCCGGATCATCCGCCCATCGTAGGCCGGCTCCCGACAGAACTGGGTACGACGTCACGAGCAGCGTCGTGTCCATCCCTCGTGTCGCGTGCAGTTGACGGACCGGGTCGGTGCTTGGCCTGCTAACCGTCAATCGGTTGACCGCACCCATTCGTCGCCCAGTACGCGAAGACCATCGAGAGTCTCCCTGGGCACGTCCGCCGTCTCCGGACCCGCCTCTGGGTCGTGGGGCCGGCGAGGGCCCTCGACCGGAACGGACCTGGCAGTCGAGGGAAGGCCGCGCCTGGGCCGCTACAGTCGGCTGGCAGATACGGGCGAACCGCCCCGCGCTGTGCGGGGTCACGCTGCACCAGGGCCGTCACCGTCGATCCGGAGTCCACTCGGACGACCTCGGCGACCTCGAAGGACTCCGGGCCAACGATCTCCAGGTCGTCCCACAGCCATCCGATGGCGCCCCAGCCGTACATGCCAACCTCGTTGGGTTGGATCCGGGCTGAGGGCCATTCCTCGTCTTGGTCGTAGCTGGTTAGCGTGACCGTGTCACCGTCGAATTCGACGAGGTCTCCGGCCGTGGCTCCCTCCGCGCGTAGTCGGACGCTGTCCTCGGCGATGCGTTGCACGACAGTCCGGGTGAACCAGGGCAGGGTCCCCGTCTCGCCCGGGTTGACAACCAACGCGGGGTACGGGCCCATCACCTCGGAGATGCCCACCCTCGCCCGACGGAGCACGACACCGTCATACCTGTTGGTCATAGCCGTGACGATACGAGCAACCGGGTCAGCGCCTGAACACCCATGCAGTCCCGACACATATCGGCCGGGTCGGACGCCGGTCGACAGCGACAATTTGTCAATGCGTCGTCACGTGGAACGATGCGGCGCCCGCACCATTACCGCCCGACGGGCTTCCGCCAGCGGTCAAGAGACGCGTCGTTGGCGTGCCGAGCGGGCATACCGGGGACTGCAGGCGGTTATGATCCCGAGAGCTGGGCCGTCCGTGTGGTAGAACGCGATAGGCAGACCGCTGACCGGGATGGAGCAATCCGAGTGAGTGAACGCCCCTTGCTGGTCGAGGCCCTTGTCGCTGAGGTTCTCGGCCCACGGTCCGGGCCTGTCGAGACGATGGCGCCTTATGAGGATCCAGTCGACGAGTACATCGTTGGAGTCCTTGCCCCGTTCGAGGCATCCTCGACGGAGGTTGATTCGGATCAGGAGCTTGTGGGTGGCGACGTCTCGGGGGCTGACGACGACGCTCCCGACCTTGCGGGTGGCGCGACCAGCAGCATCGGCGGGGCGTCAGGGGGAGTGCTGCCACCGCTAACGCTTGATCCACGGTCCCGGCCGGCGTCACTGGGGATCTCCATTGCGGTCACCTCGGACAGCAGCCCCACGCTCGATATCTGCGGCACCTGGGCTCGGTACGTGCCTGGTGCTGAAGAGGGGTCAACCCGGGTGCCGCACGGGGCAGTCTGGCGGGGGGTTGACTGTTCGGGTTCGGGTCCGGTGTCCCTAAGTGATCCAGCGGATCCTTCGGTGACTCTGGTCATCCACAGCCGACCGGGCGGGGATGGTTCGTGGCGGATCTCAATGTTCCTGGTCAACAGAACCCCGGTCGCTTCGGACGGCCGCGCCGACACGGCCCATCACGTTTTCCAGCCGCAGATTAGGGTGAGATGTCCGGACGGTGTCCGGCTCCAACCCGTGGAACGGCACCGCGCCGTCCGGGATGAGGAGGACGCGGGGCTCGCGTTGCTGTACGCCGACCGGCCCGCCTTCGGCCGGGGCCACCAGTGTTCCGCCTTGTGGCGCTCCATCGATCCGGAACGTCCCCACCCCGAAGCAGTCCACAGGCGTGCCGCCCCGTTCTTCTGGGCAGACGGGCATCACCTGTTCGACCCGACGACAGTCGCGGACTTCTCGCCGGCCGATGTGCGGTCGGAGTTCGCACCGGTCGTCCCCGTCAACGCACCCGACAAAGGTTGGCCCGGCGACGCCGGCAACCCACCCGAACTCGACCCAGCGGTTCTCGCCCAGATGTACGACGGCGATACCCTCCGACGCGCGCTGAGCCCCTTGGCCGACGCCTATGCCAACTGGATCGATGGACAGGCCGAGCTGGCGGGCCGACCAAGGGGCGGTTCGCCTGCCGGTCGTCATCTGGCTGCCTGCCGGGCCGCGTCGGAGCGTATCCGTGACGGCATCGAGCTGTTGGCTACCGACGACACCGCCCGGCTCGCGTTCTGCTTCGCGAACCGTGCAATCGCTGTGCAGTCAGGGTGGACAAAGGGTCGCGTGAACCCGTGGTGGCCCTTCCAGTTGGCATTCCAGCTGCTAAATCTGCGGGGCATCGTCGAGACGGACCACGAGGATCGCGAGCTTTGCGACCTTTTATGGTTCCCGACCGGTGGAGGGAAAACCGAGGCGTATCTGGGTCTCGCGGCATTTACGATGGCCCACCGGCGGCTCGCTTCTGGCTCGGGAGGACCCACGACGGGCGGGGGCGTCGCAGTCCTGTCCCGGTACACGCTGCGGCTGCTGACGGTCCAGCAGTACCGACGTGCGATAGCGCTCCTCACAGCCTGCGAACTCCTACGTGTACAGGGTGCAGTCGGGCGCCGGGGATGGCGGCCTGACTCTTGCACGGAGACGACTGATCTCATGTGGGGCGCCATGAGGTTCTCGGTGGGCCTGTGGGTTGGCGGCAATGTGACACCGAACAACCTGCAGGACATCGAATACAGGACTGCCACCGGCAGCATCGTCAGCGAGCCCGGAGCAATATCGATACTCGAGGGTAGGAACGGAACGGGTGATCCGGCACAGGTGCTCAACTGTCCTGCATGTAGATCCATCCTCGCCGTGCCGCCCGACGGGTTTGCAGCCGGGATGTCGGTTGAACTGCACCTTGTGATCGGGGACCCAGATCCGGGCGCCGGTCCGTCAGTCACGTCCAGGATGTCGGCCGACCCGTTCGTGGTGAGTCAGTTCCGGCTTACACCCCATGGCAAAACTCCCTTCGCCACGGCGTCGATCCGCTTCCAACTCACCGGCGACGCGACCGCGGAAGCGGTCGACAACTGGTTCAACAAGAACATCCTGCGCGAGCTGGGACCGGATGCGTGGCTGTGTGCGGCCCGTGCCAGCCGGCCCGGCTACTTCATCCGCCAAACGGAGTGGGGTTCGCGTCGGGGCATGAAGCCGATCGACTTTGAGATCTTCTGCGCCGATCCAGACTGCCCTCTCGCCGCCGACGTGGCATGGACCGAAGCGACGGAGCTCGGCTCACGGCCCGTGCTGCCAGCATTCGACCGGGGCGACGGGCAGTGCGACCGCAGTCCCGTTCCGGCGTGGACGGTGGACGAACAGGTCTATGCACACTGCCCTTCGATGGTCGTCGCTACGGTCGACAAATTCGCCCGTCTCGCCTACGAGCCACGTGCGAGTTCGTTGTTCGGCAACGTCGACCGGTTGAACGAGCACCTCGGTTACCACAGGTCGTGGTCACCACCAACAGGGCCGGCAAGCCTGCCTGCACAACCCCGACAGGATGTACCCGCTGGTCGCACCGTTCCGGTCTCCGGCTTCCGACCGCCCGAACTGATCCTCCAGGACGAGCTGCATCTCATCGACGGACCACTCGGCAGTATGGTCGGACTGTACGAGACCGCGGTCGACATCCTTACCGCCGCCGGGAACACCCGGACTGGGCCCAAATACGTCGCATCCACCGCGACCGTCCGTCGGGCGGGCGAGCAGGTGCGCTCACTCTACGGCCGTGATCTGCGGGTCTTCCCACCTCAGGCACTTCGTGCCGAACAGACGTTCTTCTCCTCGTCGGCGCCGGCCCATCCACTCGACACCGGGCCCGGGCGACTGCACGTCGGACTTATCGCACCGGGCCGAGGAGCCCAGACACCGATCGTCCGGACGTGGACCAGACTCCTGCAGACACCTCACGACCGCCGCGCGCAAGGCGTCGCGCTGGCCGACCTGGACCCGTTCTGGACACTCGTCGGCTACTTCAACGCAATCCGCGAGCTCGCCGGAACAGTCGCACTCGTACGCCAGGACATCCCTCAACGGCTGGGCAGTGTCGCAGCAGTCCCCCGGGAACTCGACGGGCAGGACCCGATGGAGCTGTCGAGTCGGGCAAGCTCTCTGCAACTGCCCAGCCTGCTGGACGAACTCGGCGTGGCGTTGGGACAGGCGCGCGACCCGGTCGGTGCGGTGGTCGCGACCTCCATGTTCGGTACTGGTGTCGATGTTGACCGGCTCGGCCTGATGGTGGTGCACGGTCAGCCCAAAACCACATCTGCCTACATCCAGGCGACCGGACGTGTCGGTCGTCGCCACGGCGGTCTGGTCGTTACGCTCTACCGGGCGTCACGCCCCCGCGACCTCAGTCACTACGAGTACTTCGCTGGCTACCACACGACGCTCTACCGACACGTCGAGCCTGTCACCGTGAACCCGTTCGCCCCGAGGGCGCGGGACAGGGCCCTCGGCCCCGTTGCGGTCAGCATCCTGCGGCAGGCAGCCAGTCTGCCGGGCACTACGGGGTCCGTGCCTGTGCAGGACCGTTGGCGTTCGCAGCAGCGCCTCGCTGGTGGCAACTGGTTCTGCCGGGCCAGCGAAATGGCCGGTGAGCGTAACGCCCCCGACGTCGCGTCCCTACCGGATCTCTTTGAGGCCCGAGCTGCCGTGCAACCGTCGCAGAGACGGCCACCGCCGTCGGACACGGCGGCGCACACCGACGCCGAGCTCGACCGCTGGCAGCTACTGGCCAGACAGACGGGTGGCCAACTCCTCTACTACGAACCGACCGTGACGCGCTCAGCCTCCCGGCCGGTCGTACTGGGCGATCTCGCTCACCTAGTGGCAGGAACCGGGGAAGCCTACGAGGCGGCACCCACCTCATTGAGAGAAGTCGAGGCCACCACGACCGTTGAGGGTTGGGAACGCTCATGAGTCGTCCATACCAGGAGATCCGCCCCTCACAGTTCATCACCACCTTCGGACCTGGCAGTGTCGTGGAGACTGGATCGGGCCCGGTTGTGCTGAAAGCACTGGATACGGTCTTCAATGCGATACACCGGGAACCGGCCGACTTCGAGATTGTCGACGACCGGTTCTCCCGTCTTGCGCTGGATGGCGCCCGTATCGCCAGGCTCCCGACGAATGCCGAACTCCGCCTGCCGGTCGACAATCAGATCTACCGCACCGAAAGGTTCCCGTACTGGGCACTATGCGCGCAGCACCGGCCCCATCAGATCCTCTACGACGCCAGCTCAGGCTGTCCGCAGTGCCCGGGCCAGCAGCAGTGGGAGCGCCGACGTAAAGCCGGACGTGAAGCCATCCGTTTCGTCCGCGCCTGTGAGAGCGGTCATCTGGACGAGGTTGACTGGTACGGCATGGTACACACATCAAGGTCCTGTCGCACCGATCACTACCTTTGGCACGGCGGCGGTCGCGCGCTACGTCACGTCCGGATCGAATGTCCACGCTGCAACACCAGCGTCAGCTTCGGGCAGGCATACGCACGTCCCTCGTCATGCACTGGACGCCAGCCGGAACTCGGCGGACAACCCTCCGGCAGCGTCCGGTGCACCCAGCGCGCCCGCATTATTCAGCGCGGTGCAGCCAACCTCCGCCTCGCTGAGGTCGACACCGCTCTAACGATCATGGACATGCCGGCACGCCTGCACAGTGTCCTCAGCGACCGTGCATTACTTGCCGCTCTCGGGGTACTCCACAGGGTCGGAATGCTCAATCAGACGACCTTTGCTGCCGAGGTAGGGCGCCTGAGCCTCACACCCGAGGCGACGGAGTTACTCAGCGGAACCGCCTGGACCGACATCCGGTCCGCTCTGGAGCAGCTGCTCGACCCAGGCCACGGCGAAACGGTCTCGCTGCGCGATCAGGAGTTCGAACGGCTCCACCATGCCGGCGCCCACGGCGCCCCCGCCGTGCCGCACCCCCACCGCGGATCGCCTCCTCTCTTCGAGATACGCCACGCCGACGTGAGGGACCTCGCGGGCCTTGCCGGTCGGATGGTGTTACGTGTCGTGCCCGTCAGCAGACTCCGCATAGTCATGGTGCAGACCGGCTACCGGCGGCTGAACCCGCAGACCGGGGGTATCGTATCCACACGCTTCGACTGGAACGGCGCCAACTGGTACCCCGGGGTCGAACTCTTCGGCGAAGGTGTCTTTCTCGAGGTGGTTGATGGTCAACCCCCGCTGCGTGGCAGCCGCGTCGACCAATGGAACACACGCTATTCGGTTGCGGGCGACCCGCAGACACACCCGGTACATGTCTGGTGGCACACCTTGTCCCACAGGTTGATGAGAACCCTCGCTGTGGACTCCGGCTACTCATCTGCGGCTATCCGGGAACGGGTGTACCTCAAGGCCGGTCACGGTGCAGCGGCCGGTAGCGGTCTCCTGCTGTACACCGCCCAACCGGGCGGCGACGGTACGCTGGGCGGGCTGATCTCGCTGGTCGACAGGTTCCAGGACGTGCTCGCCGGCGCACTCGACGACGCGGACACATGCAGCAATGATCCACTTTGCTGCGAAGCCGTGACTGTGGGCGCGGACGGCGCTGCGTGCTATGCCTGCCTTCACGCGTCCGAGACGTCCTGCGAGCACCGCAATCTCGGACTCGACAGACTCCTGCTCGCCGATAACCTCCCGTAGGAGTCCGATCCCCGATGTGAGCTGCGGGAGGCGGCGCGTCGGCTGCGCCGTCTACAGGTTCCGGCGGCTCCCGGTCCAGTATGACGTGTAGTGCGTGAAAGCAAGTTCTCCGCGGAACCGGATATTGTCCTGGATGTCGATGACCTGGCACGAAGCGGTGCCTCCGAATCGCGGGCCGCGCATGCCGCGTCCGATCATCTGTTCATAGAGGACCCGGCTGGTTGTCGGCCGGCCGACAACCAGCGCCCGGACCCTCGGCGCGTCGAACCCGGTCGTGAGCACCCCGTAGTTGCAGAGCACAGAGATCTCGCCCGCGCGGAACCGCTCGATCAGCGCGCGCCGCGTCGCGGTCCGAGTCTCCGCCGTGACCGCCTCAGCGGTGCGGCCGTTGCGTCGCAGGAGGAGCGCGATTGCGACCGCGTGCTCGACCGTGCACCCGAAAAACAACGTGGGCCAGTCGGTCGGCAGTTCGAGCAGCCGTCGTACCAGCGCACGGTTCCTATCCTCCGACTGACCGATCTGTTGCAAGAACCCGGGATGGAAGTCCTTGAACTGCTGGAAATGGTCGACGTACCGTTGATTCGAGCCCATGTCGAAGGCTGGACCGGCGTGCGAGAGCACCTCATGCTGCGGCTCCGACAGGACCTGCCTGCGCCGCAGTTCACCGATCATGTCGTTGCCGAGCTTGGTCGGCACCAGCAGTCTGCCGTGGAATCTGTTCACGAGTTGGCGCGTCTCATCGTCGTCGCGACGGAACGGTGTGGCGGTGAGGCCGAGCAACGGCACCGGGGACACGCCTCGATGGTGTACGAACACCCCAAGGTAGGTGAGCACCTGCCTGTACGTCGGTGCCTCCATACGGTGTGCCTCGTCAACGACCACTGCGCCGAGGCGCTCGCGCACCGCCGTCAGACTCTCCTCCTCGTCGCGGACAGCGGCGTGCAGCTTCTGAATGCTCGCGACGATGACGTCAGGGTCCTCCGGAACCTCGGCATCACCCCAGAACCGGGCGATCTTCAGGGTGGCGCGAACTTGCTCCGACCGGTGGCCGAGATCGGTCCAGACCTCCCGGAAAGCCTGTACAGCCTGTTCACAGAGCTCCTCGCTCTGCGCGATCCACACAATGACGTTTCGATGGTCCAAGGTCAGGCGCCACTTGATGAGCCCTTCGACCGCGGTCCTGGTCTTGCCCGCCCCAGTCGGCAACGTCAGTACCCCGCGGTTTGCCCCCGGGCTTCCCGAGAGGATGTCCTGCATCTCCAGGACCAGTTCGTCCTGGAAGTCCTCCAGCTCTCCCAGTGGAACGAACGGGGCGACCTCCAAGCTGTCGGCCTCACGCGGCTCGCCCGGAAGGCCGGCGTAAACAGGTGGTAGGTCGAGGACTTTGACGAAATGACGCGGCCACGCACGACCCGGCCTCCATGTTCGCTTCGCGACCGCCTTAGCCTTTTCCCTGCGACCGCCACGTGCTTTCTGACCATCGCTGTAGCTGTGAAGAAGGTCCAGCTCATCGGGGGAAGCCTTGAGCGCCAGACGCTCCCGTAGCACCCGTGACTCGAGTAGGCCGAACCCGGCCCGATCGACCAGGAACTCTGTGATCTGTGCGTCCGGGAGGCGAACCGTCCCGCGACGCGAAGGACTGTCCAGTTCGGCCACGATGCGCTCGACAGACTTCCGGCCCCTCCCTGGGTCGTCAATGTCGGCCAATGCGGCACGGATGTCGGAAACATCAAGACGCCTGCGTAGTACCTGTACAGCCAGGGACCGGTCAGACCCGCTGAGCAAACCAAAGGACTCCAAGCCTACGACCTCCATCCCAGACAGACCACAATTCAAGATCATTACAAAGTTTGATGGCCCCCGAACCCATTCGGTCGCCGGAGGGACCACCTGACCGTTCGGGGGGCAGGTTCAGCGACTGGTCCCCCAAGCGCCGCCGACGGCCCAGCTTCCCGGCGCCTCGGGTATGCCGGTTGCCTGGTCGCACACGAGGCTACGACGTAAGGCATACCTGACCGGCCCCGCCAACACGGGAGTCAGCAGCCCCTCATTCTGGGTCTACGACTACAACGTGTCGATTACTGTCCTTGGCTGTCCACTTGATGAGGCGGCCACTCGTTGGGGCGGAGCTGTATGGCGTGATGATGTTGAAGCCAAGGGTGACCTTGCCGGGATCGATCGGATCGCCGGCCTTGCCCTCCAAGGTTCCCGGGTTGATCGCCGGGTAGACGATGATGGCCGCTGTAGCTGCACTATGAAGGTTGTCCGCGGCTGGATCCGGGTGTTTGGTCGGCACGCCGGCGATGCGGTAGGCGGCATTCCGGTGCCGCGACTCGCTGAGCACGCTCATGGAACCCGTCGTGGTCCGACGTCGTTCGAACATGCTGAACGGCCCGTACCCGAACAGGGTCCGTCGGGTGGTGCTGCGTGTCTGGTAGGGAAAGATGACGACCCAATTCTGCAGCTGCTGCGGGGAGAGCGACCCCAGCCAGGCGAGCTCAGGTTGCAGCGTGTCGGTGTTGAGCCAGGTCAGCTTGCTCAGGACAGCGAGCATGCTGCGGTGATCGGTGACCGTGACCAAGGCCTCGTATGTGGTGCGGGCGCCGGGGACCTGGAACCGTGCTGATTGCGTGGCGACGGCGAGCAGCGGCCTCCAGAGTTCTGCGTTCGCCTTCATGTCGCTCACCCTGGTGGGGTACGCGACCGGCTCCATCGGTTCGCCGGGCGAGCTCTTCTCGACCAGGCGTGCGTTCCACATCTTGTTTGGGCTGGTGGGCTTGAGGTCGGGCCGGTGCTGAGCGATTAGGGGCGGGATCTGTCGTGGTGTGAGCTGGGCGGCGCCGGCGGCGGGGGCCGCATAGCGGCGCAACTCGGTGCGGAGGTACGCCTCGTCACGGTACGCGGCTGCGAACATGGCGTGCAAATCTTCCGTGGTGTACAGACGGACGAGGTCGCGGTAGCCGGGTCGGAACCCGAACCACCGGCCCATCTGCATGAGGGTGTCCACCTGTTTGGTGGCGCGCCGGTAGTACGTGACGGTAAGGCCCTCGACAGTGAAGCCGCGGGCGAGTTTGTTCCCGCCGACAAGGATGCGCCAGATGCTGCGTTTGTCGAAGTCGAGGCTCTCCTGCTTGTTCTCCAGCTCTTTGTCGCTGTTGACGACGATCACGGGACTGGTGCTGCCGTCGACCGGTGTGATGCGCCGGATGGCCTCGGCCAGGTCGTCGCGCAGGTCGTCGAAGTTCCCAGGGGTCGGCAGGTCGGTCGCCCTGGCCCGTGAGACCGGGAGAATCTCCTTCTCGTAGAGCGCACGCAGCCTCCTCAGGCCCTCCGGCTGGTAGTAGTGGCCCTTCTTCCACATGCCGGTGATGATCTCGGCAGCGTCACGGTGGGCGTCGCGTCCCATCGCCTCGTGGACCAGCATGGTGTGGTGGCGGTACTTCGGGCTGCCGTGGCGTTCGCGGTGCACCTTCACCGCGCCGGTGAGGACGAACATGTCCAGGGCTGTCTGCAGCTCGGCGTCGTCCGGTTCCTCGCGCAGGTAACGCACGTACGCGCGTTCGTTGGAGGTCTCCAGCGGACGCTGGTCGATGGGGGTTTCCGTGTCGCCGTCCAGGTCGTGGAAGTCCTCTGCGCCCATGTAGCCGGTCGGGCGTGGAAGGGCAACGAGGAAGTCGCGGGGGAATATGTCCTGGTCGTCGGAGGGGTCGATGAACACGTTGGCGTACGGGGTGGCCGTGTAGCCGACGTACTGCGCGCGTGGCAGCATTCGCAGCAGGGTGCCGATGTGCCTGTTGATGGCGGTACGTTCCTTGCCCTCCTCCTCCCACTTCTTCCGGCTGACGGTGTTGACTGACGCCTGATCCGACTCGTCATCAATGATGAGTACGGGGATTTCGCCGAGCCGGTCCTTGATTCGGCCGAGGTCTGCTACGAGTCCTTTGAGGACGGTGGAGTTCTTCTTGGCCACGATGAGTCGGGCGTTGCTGGTGTAGAGGTTGACCGGGTCGAAGAACCGTCGGTTGCGTTCGCGCTGCTCGAAGCGCAGCGCAGGGGCGCCCTGCTTGAGCAGCTTGTAGTCGCCGGCGTGGTTACTCAGCCGGATGATGTCGGGGTAGCCGGAGTCGGAGGGTCGTCCACCGTGGCGCAGGAACTTGTCGTCGGCCCAGTCCGGATCGGTATGGTAATCGTGGGCGTGGATGTCGTGCTCGGAGATCTCAAGTTCGAGGTTCTCGCGCCCGCACAGCTCCATGTCCATGCGCCGCTGTGTCTGGGCCCGCAGCATATTCGTCGTGCCGGTGAGGACGATGACCAGCCGGTAGCCCGCATCGATAGCCTTGGCTGCAACGCCGGTGAAGTTCGCTGTCTTGCCGCTCTGCACGTATCCGACCACTAGTCCCTTTGCCTGGTAAGCCATGGTGCGGGTCGGGTCGGAGAGGCGCCGGATCACCTCCTCGGTGGCGGCGTCAACGCCGGCGACGGCATCCGGGTCCCATCCTTTGTTGAGCAGGTAGCGCTCGTAGTGTGCCCAGTAGAAGTTGTGCTCAGCACGGCGCTCCGGCGTGCGCCACTCCTCCCAGTCGTCCGCAATGACGGTGGCGGTGTCCGCGGTTGCGAACGGGAAGAGGTCAGCGAACAGCTCCTCGGTGGCGGGGTCGATGGCCAACGCCGTGCTGATCGCCTTCCGTCGTTCCGCAGTGTTGTGCTCCGTCCCGGCGGTCCACGCGTCGGCCGTCGTTGTGTAGTCCCATCCGGCGAGTGCGTATGCGAACTGGTGCCGCAGACCGTCGTCCGGTCCGGCGTCGCGCAGGTACGTAAGGAGTGCCGTGCCGTCGGCCAGGCTGTCATCACCGAGCACGGCAGCAAGCTGGTGGAGGGCCCGGGGACCCGTGCGTTGCATCGCGCTCAGGGCGGCACTATAGGCGGTGGTGATGATGTCGCTCATGCCAACTCCAAACCTGCTGCGTTGACCGCGTCGGCGAGCTCGCGCGGCGGAGCGTCCTCGGGGCGCCCGGTGAGCTCCAGGCGGTAGGTGACGTCGGTGATGTGGGCTGGGTCGACACCCAGGGAGTCCAGCATCGCGGGGCTGAGGTGGGGGAACGTACCGCTGACGGCGAACGTGGCGGGTTCGGTGCGCAGCCGCCAGCGGTGCTCACATGTCCGGGCGTAGCGGTCGCGCCAGCCGGTGGCGTAGAGCAGTTCGTCGAGGCGGCGACGGTCGGTGGCGCCACTGATGAGCTGGCGTACGCGTGATACCAGGTCGCCCAGAGTGGTCCCACCGGTGCCGGCCAGCGTGACCTGGAACGAAACCAGCCACAGCGGCCGTGTCCCAGTCGGTACCAGCTGGGTCAGCGGCGAGATCCGGTGGGCGCGGCGTTCGGACGCCGTCGTCTTCACCTCGACGTCAAAGTCCAGCAGACCGAAATCATGTTCCTCCGCGTGTCCACCCCGCCATGAAGCCAGTGCTGTGGTCGCGTCCGACGCGGTGGTCAGTCCGGCCAGCAGGCACAGTTCGCCGAGCAGCCCGGTCTCGACCTGACGGGACAGGCCCTCCTCTGGCCGTAGCAGGTGGCCCAAACGTGCCATAGTCTCGACGGTGGCGTCGGATACCCTTAGCCCGTCGAGCTGGACTCGGTCGGCGATGGAGCGCAGAACGGGGTAGGCGTCCTCGAACAGCCGTGACTCGGTGACGGCAATTTCGATCATGCGTTCGCCGTCGTGATGCACGGTGTGGATGCTCAGGTGTTCGAGGCCGCTGGGCGGGGCGGTCTCGTTCGGTGCGGCTGGGCCGCGCAGACCGACCCGGCCGCGCTGCGGGTCGATGAACAGGAACAGTCGGGGGTTGCCGAAGATCGGATGCTCGATCGGCGAGCGGCTGCGCAGGTATCCCGCGAAGCTGTCGGCGCTCAGATGCCGTTCGGTCATTTGCGGGCCTCGTAGGTGAACTTTTCGGCTTTGGCGGCGGCGGTGAGGATTTCCTGCCAGAGGTCGATCTGGTCCTTGTCCCGTGCGCCGAGGTACGAGCCTTGGAAGACATGCTCGGTGAGCAGGAACAGCAGTGCCTTGATGAGCGGCAGGTCGTTGAGTCCGCCGCGACGACCGCCGAGCAGGGCACGTCGGTAGGTCTGGTTGAGCCATACGGTCCGGGTGGTGCGGTCGATCTCGAGAAGGTCGTCGCCAGGGATGTGTTTCCACATGATGTTGAGTGGTTCATCGTCGAACTGGGGCAGTTCGTCTCTGATCTCCCGGCCGACGTTGGGGTGTATGCCCTTACCGGGAGGGAAGACCGCCTTGCGCTGGGCTGTGGCCCGTTGGTTGGTCTGGGTCCAGATCCGCTCGGCGGCCTGCAGGTAGTCATTGATCGTGGTCCCGTCAGGAGCCTGCGCCTTGCTGACCACCCTGGCGAAGTCCGGTCCGGCTGAGACCCGGGACTTCTCCGGGTTCATGTCGAGCAGGCCTGCGATGTCGCCGTCTATATCGACAGCCACCCGCGCCAGTTGTAACTTCTTGTCGGGGGCGTGGATCCCCTCCCAGCCGCCTGCGTGCAGAAGCCTGCCGCGGCGGTAGAAGTACAGGCCCTGGCGGGACTCGGCGCCGCCCGGCAGCCGGTACTCGGGCAGGCTGGAGCGCCCTGGCCAGATGTGGCAATGCAGTGACAGGTCGGTGGTGCCGGTGTGGGTTGTCAGGGTCCTGGGCCAGCCGGACGGTGCGTTCGGGTAGGCGAACGGGTTGATCGGTCGTACCTGGCTGAGGATGCCTGGTCCTGCATCGACGTCCTCCACGTCCACGTAGAGGCAGACCCGGTCATCGGCCAGCAAACGGTGGAACATGAGGCCGAGGTGGCCCTGCAGCGCGGAGATCGTCCGGCTGACGAACTCGTCGGTGTGCCCGCGGTTGCCGGTGGCTGGGAACCCTCTCACCTGATCCCACCGCACGACGGTGCCCGTACTGGCGGCGGGGATAGGCCAAGATCGTTCGAGCTCGCGGGCAGCGAAGTCGGCTGGCACGATGTCGCATCGGAAGGTGCGTCGGCCGCCACCGACAAGCCAGCGCCGGCCGACGGCCGGATGGCCGGCCGCCCGGGCCAGGACCGTGAGACTGGATGCCTGGCTGAAGGAGGCCGCCTTGAGGCCCAGCCCGAAGTGCCCGAGGTCGCCGGTGGCGTAGTCGCGGCGGGCGCCGACCGTCATCGCCGCGTCGATGGTGTCCGGTTCGATGCCACGCCCGTTGTCGACCACGTACAGGCCGATGAGGTCGGCCTGCTGCTGGACAAACCTGATCAGGACCTGGGTGGCTCCTGCATCGATCGAGTTGTCAACCAGGTCTGCCAGCGCGGTAGGCAGCGAGTGGTTGCGGCCGAGGCTCTCGAGGGCACGAGGGTCCGGCGGGAGCTCGACCGAGCTTTCGGTGGGCACCTGCTGCTGCCACAGCGACATCGCTGACCTCCTGACTGATCTTGCGTTGTGCTCGTTGTCAGAGACCGGCGACGGCCCGGAAGCCGCGTGCGTGTGCCCTGCGCATGAGTTCGATTCCGGCGTGCAACTGCCTACCGGCCGGCGCCCAACCCTGGGACAGGGCCGTGGAAATGTCGCGGGCGGTGCGGCACTCGGCTGGGTCGAGGCTGCCGGTGTCGGCACCCCATTCGGCGAGGTCCGACCAGTCCGCCGCAGTGGTCGCCCTGACCAGGTCCAGTTCGTGGGCGTAGTCGTCCGCGGTAGCGAGTTCGGCCTCGAGATCCGTTGGTACCGCCCACTCGAGATCACGTATGGCCGCCCAGCACTCGGGCCGTTTGGTCCACTCGCCGACGTGTGTGCGGCCGCTGGGCGGGGACGTGAGGATCTTCTGGACAAGCGCGGACAGGTCCGTGACGGCGTTCTGCAGCGCCGGCGAGAGGTCCTGGTCGCGCCAGATCCGGCCGAGGTCGATACGGGACCGGGTGGCGTGGACGAGTTTGGCCACGGTGTAGGTCACGATGTTGGCCTTGTAGCCACCGAATGCCTGTTTCGCGACCAGCTTGTCCGTACGACGGAACAGGATCGCCTTGGCGACCAGCCGCCGGCAGTAGTCCTTGTCGACGTCGATGGGCCGTTCGTCGAGACGCTCGGAGAAGAGCACGAAGTTCTTCTCCGCCCCGAGGCTCACCACGTGCGGCAGCATCGCCCAGGACTGCTCGAACTTGGCCAGGTCAGACTTGGTGAACTTCTGCGTCGCCGGATTCGCCGTCTTGAAGATCTTCTGCCGGGCGGGGGTCCCCTCGCGGACCAGGGCGTTGGCGTATTGCCCCCGTGCCCGTTCGTAGAACCAGTGGGTGTCGTGGGGGTGCACAGCGGTCGCGGGGGCCCACAACGTCCGCATGATCCGTTCGACGTCGACGTGGAAGGCGCTGTTGGCCTTCAGGTCAGAGGCGGTGACCTTGCTCTGGGTGTTCGAGTACGCCGAGATCTGCGGGACGATCTCATCCAACCGCTCCGGAGCGACGACGGTCAGTTTCATCTGTACCTGTACAGCAGAGATGTCGACCTTGTTGCGCAATGCGTGATGGATCGTGGCTGTCGTCTGCCCACCGTTGACGATCTGCAGGTTGTGGATGCTTCGGATCAGCCGACGGCCGTCGGGACCCTCGTCGATGTCAACATGAGACGCCGTAGCGGCAATGCCGTTGTTGTACGCAAGGAAGCGGCCCGGATTGGTGCGCAAGGTCTCCAACATTCCCCGGTTGACCGTTGTACGGACCTGTAGGAACGACCGGACGTTGAGCTCAAGCAGTCGCGCGCCGTGCTGCGAGTACAGGTCGGCCAACTGCCGACCTGGCACGATCGCCAGCATTACCGAGAAGTCGCCGTCCTGCTGAGACGCGGTCAGGCAGTCCAACCCGTCCGGGAACTCAGCCACGATGGGCTCGGCCTTGCTGCCCGAGGCCGCCCAGTTGGCCAGTCTGCGCAGGTCCCACAGTTCCCGGTGGACCTGCCGACCCTGCACTGTGGCAGGCGCAATGCGGTCACGCACGACGCTGCGCGCGTTAGTGATGAGGAACAGGCGGATCTTGTCGACACGGTCGAACCGGTCAGCCACCTCGCGCCAAGTTCCGGCAACCTCCGATCCGGCCTCATTACGACCCGTCTGTCCTGTCGCGGCCCGCGACAGGAAGTTCTCCAGCCGCTTGAACCCGGCCTCGACCTCACTTCGGTCGATCTTGTAGTCGTCGTCGGCGCGGGCGCTGTAGATCGTCAGGAACAGGTCGAGGCACCTGTCGTCGGACGAGACACCCCACCCGCTGACCTCGACTCCGTGCTCCCGGATGTACACGGCAGTCGCCTGTTCGGTGTGACCATCGGCGCAGAACTGATCGAGGATGAGTTCGGTGAACGCCTCACGCAGTTCCCCACCGTCCATCTCCGCCTGGGCGCGTACCTCGTCGAGGAGGCTGTACGCGTATCCCGTGATGTCCGGCTCAGACATCGCCGCCCACGTTCCTGGCACGCGATGCGGGCCGGGCCGGTGGGTAAGAGAGCATGGGACATCTCCAGACGGCAGAGCGCCGGGGCACCCGGTTGTGCGCCGGCTGAAGGGTGTGCTGCGCGAGCGTCTTCAAGCATATGGGGACCACCGACGGTCGGGTTCGGAAAGATGACCGGTTGTTCGACCCGGACGGACGGTAGAGGTACGTTCGTCCTGCTGATCGGTGTCGGACAGTGGTCGACATAACTACTGGCCCCACCGGGCGGGGCGCTACGCGAAACTGTCCAGCACCACAGGTAACGTCCCGGCCACGGTCTACGAATGGATGGTGAGCGGTGACGGAGGGCACGGCGCGTACGCGCAGGCACACCGGGTACGGCGTGAAGCTCGTGCGGGGCCCCTTCGTCCGGCTGGCTCCCCACCCCCGAGCCTGTGCCACCGACGAGGAGTTCCTGCAGTTCGCCGCCGAGCGCCGCGCCGCCGGTGACCGCCTCGCCGCGGACCTGTTCGCCGGAGCGGGGGGACTGAGCCTGGGGCTGACACAGGCTGGATTCCGGGTGGTGCTGGCGGCCGACCACGATGCCGAGTCGGTGGAGACGCACCGCCACCACCATCCCGGCCTGAGCCTGGACTGCGACCTCAGCGATCCCGACACGCTTGTGCGCGTTGCCGGCCTGATCCGTGACGCCGGCATCGAGTTGCTCGCCGGCGGGCCACCCTGCCAGCCGTTCTCCAAGGCCGGACGGTCCATGATCCGCCACCGGGTCCGTCACCACCTACGGCCGGCCCACGACGAGCGACGCGACCTGTGGCGTTCGTTCCTGGAGGTCATCCAGCTGGCACGGCCCTCTGCAGTGGTCATGGAGAACGTCCCCGACATGGCACTCGACCGGGAGATGTTCATCTTCCGCACCTTGGTGCACGAACTCGAGTCGATCGGGTACGCCGTTAAGGCGAAGCTTGTCGAGACCCTTCAGTACGGGGTGCCGCAGTTCCGTCAGCGGTTGATCGTGGTCGCACTACGCGACAGCACCGCATTCGAATGGCCCGCTGTGGTCCCTGACCGGGTCACGGTATGGAACGCCATCGGCGACCTACCGCCCGTCGAGGGTGGCTGGCGGCCCGAGGGCGGCGCGGAAGGATGGATCGCCTACGACGGACCACAGGGCGAGTTCCAGCGCAGCATGCGCGCCGACGTCCCGCCCGCGGACGCGGGCAAGGTGTTCGACCACATCACCCGACCGGTCCGCGAGGACGACCTGCTCGCCTTCGACCTGATGGGCGAGAAGACCCTCTACTCCGACCTGCCCGAGGAGATGCGCCGCTACCGCGCCGACATCTTCGACGACAAGTACAAGCGCCTCGACGCGAACAACTACTCCCGGACAATCACCGCGCACATCGCCAAAGACGGGTACTGGTACATCCATCCGCGGCAGAACCGCACCCTCACCGTGCGGGAAGCGGCGAGGCTGCAGACCTTCCCCGACCACTTCCGGTTCGCCGGACCACCCTCGGCCGCTTTCCGGCAGATCGGCAACGCGGTACCTCCACTCCTCGGCCGGCACCTCGGCGATGCCGTACGGGCAGCGCTGGACAGCCCCACCCCGGTGACCTACCGAACGCTCGACGTGGCGGCAGCCCTCACCGCCTGGTTCCGCGACCGGGAAGCCCTGGCGCTTCCCTGGTTGCGCGCGTCCACCCGTTGGCAGGTCATCACGGCGGAGACACTGCTAGATCGGGCCGCACCTGACCAGATCAGATTCGTCTGGCCCTTGCTACAGCGCTGGGCTGTCCCGGCGGACACGGCGGCGGCCAGCGACGAGCTGGCGACGATCGGCCGGCTCATCGGTCGCCAGCAACGTGCTGCGCGCATTGCGGCCATCGCGGAGCGGCTCGCGCCCACACCGGAGGTCCTCGACTCGGATGAGAGCGTCAGTGGAATCGACGCATCGGTTCTCGACCTGGCCGTACTGGTGGTGCCGACCCACGGGGAGGACGAGTCGGAAGAACCGGTCCTGGTGACAAAGGGCGTCCTGAGGGTCGCCGCACGATTTACAGACGAGGTCGTCGACCGACGCAACAGGCTCAGCGACGGCCGCCTCGCCGTCGCCCGCATGGTCGGGGATGACACCAACGCCCGCGATGCCCACCTGGCCCTCATCGAGCTCAGCAACAGTCTCTGCCGGCCGGTGTCACCGGACTGCGGCCAATGCCCCTTACTGAAACTCTGCCCGGCGGCCGGAACGGTCGACGGGTGAGGTTTGAACTCCTGTCAGGAGTCCAAACCCAGCTTCGCTGCGACATCAGGGGCCTGGGTCCTGAGGACGTTCAGGATCCGGCTCCACGCGGCGTACTCGCCTGCCTGCATGGCCGCGCTATGCAGGGCAAGACCTGCCGTCGTGGCGACAGGTCCATCTGCTTCACCCGACTCCCGCTGTAGGGGCAGCTCCATCTGCGCAGCCCGCGGCGACCGCCCCGGAGCATCCTCGGTGTCGCCGGCATGCCGCGCCGTCTTGCGGTAGGCGTCGTCAGCTCGGATGCACAGCTCGTTGATCGGCCGCTCAAGCAGCTGCCTCAGCTGCGGGGGCATCGTGACCCTCATCTTGGCCACGTTGATATTGAACACAAGATCCAGATCAGCGTCGAACTCCAGCGCCGCCCGTGCCAGCTTCGTGTGTTCATCGATGCCGCGGATGCCGAACCAGCCGCCGTACTGCACCAAGCGGCCGGCCCGGTAGATGTAGAGGCCCTGTTGACGGTTCCAGTTCAGCGGGCCGGACAGCCGGTCGAATTCCGTTGCTGAAGAAAAGCGGTCACGTGAGGGCAGCACAACACACTGCAACGACACCGCGCCGCTGACCTCGCCCACCGACAGTTCGAAACGCTGCAGGGGCAGTTCGACACGCGCCGGCTCATCGGGCGCGAAGGGGTTCCACGGCACCACCTTCTCACCGTTCACCGTGATCACCAACGGGTCGCCGACGGAACCCTCTAGGAACCGGTGGAAGACAACCCCGAGATGCTCGGCCGTCTTCGCAGCAAGGTTCTCTATCCTCCGACGGGCCCAGCCGCCCTCGGGGCGGCGTTCGGGGAGCACCCTGTCGAGACTCCGCCAGATCACAACCGTGCCGCCCGTGTCGGCGATCTGCTTCCTTGCCCGCGCGACATGCTCATCACCAGCCGGCGAGTAGATGATCCAGTCGTCGTACTCGGCGATAACGTCAAGATCAATCATGCGGGAGGAGGTGCGCCCGGAACCACGTTGACGGGTAACCACAGCGAGTGAACGGCACTGCGAGAACGAGGCCGTCTTGAGACCGAGGCCGTAGCGACCCAGATCGCGCAGGCCGTAGCCTCGCCGACTACCAAAGCGCATAGCTTCCAGCAGGCTTTTCGAACTCATCCCGATGCCATCGTCGGCGATGGAGACCCACGAGTTCTCGCCGTCGAACCTGATCTCGATCTCCACGCGGCCGGCACCTGCGTCGACACTGTTGTCGACGAGGTCCGCCACTGCGGTCGGGAAGTCGTAGCCGATGTCGCGCAGGGACTCGGTGAGCCGGGCGGCCGAGGGCGCCACGTTCGTGTACGTCAGCCCGGACACTCAACCTCCCATGTGAAACGACGACGAGGACCAGGATGCCACAGCCACCGGTGGATCATCCAGGTACCCACCCTGCGGCGGGCGTGTTGGATCTTGCGCGCCATGCCTGCTCGATGCGGTCCGCGGCCTCGCGCACGTTCTCGTGCTCCCACACATGGATCGGCAACCAGCCCAGATCCACGAGAGCACGGTTCTTCTCCGCGTCGCGCTCAACGTTCCGATCGAGCTTCGCCAGCCACCAGTCGGCGTTGCTCCGCGGAAGCGTGCCGTGGTCCGGGCACCGATGCCAGAAACACCCGTCGATGAAGATTGCCAGCCGGGCCCGCGTGAAGGCGATGTCCGGCCTACCCGGAAGCTTCGCAAGGTTGACACGGAACCGTAGGCCCCGGCGATGAAGTTCCCTACGAACCGCCAGCTCAGGGCCGGTGGAGGCGCGGGGCATGCGGCTCATCTGGCTGCTGACCATCGGACTCGATGCCGCCGGCCGCCTGAGGGATACGGACGTGGACACGTAACCTCCAGGTAGATCGGGGACCAAGCGAGATCAGTCTTAAGATTCGTTCCGCCTGATCAGTTCGCCTTGCGACGAACCCTACCCCCGCGAGCCACGGGGGATCTTTCGCGCGGCGAGCCTAGAACTGACGTACGACATTTTCGGTCGGGTGGCGTTTCCTGATTCGAGACGGGCATCAGCGCCCACGCGAGTCGACAGAGATACTGCTTTGATACGAATTCACCTGATTAGCGGTGACCACCGAAGGGTTAATCGGGCAGTTTTCGGGCGGACCGTCACCGCGCGTCACCCGCCTCTGATCAAGCCGCATGGTGGTAATGCGTCGCCGCCATCCCCCTGATCGAACGACCCCGTCGGCACTTTGATCAGGGCGGTCACGCGCTCACAAGGAAATGATTGTCAAGGGCGCCTGAAAACTGACCCCTTTTCGACGGCTGAAAACTGACCCCTCTACTCGGTATGGCCTTGCTGGTGGTGTGCGGCTGGTGCTGGTATCGGCCCTGTCGTGGGCGTTGCCGCGGCTGCTGGTCGGAGGTGAGGGTCGATGGCTGGGGAACTCGCTGGTGCGATGCGGGGACGGTTGTTGCGGCAGGCCGCCCGGGTGCTGGTGCTCGTCCTGGACGAGCACCGTGATCTGCCGGTGTTGACATGGACGGTCACCCCGGACCTGCTGCAAGCTCACGCTGACGTCTGTGATCTCGACCCTGGCCGTGACCGGATGGTCTTCAACGCCTGGGCACGGGCGCTGCCCGCCGGTGATGGCAGTGACCCGGCGCCGGTCGGCGACGACGCGGGCGTGACGCGTCTGCGCGCCGTCCGTCGCGTCAACGGGGTGCCGGTCGTCCTGACCGCTGCTGTGCACCCCTTCTGAAGGGCTGATGGTCAGCTGTCGTTGGGGGTGGCCGGAGGGACGCGGCCGAGGTCGCGGTTGCGTAGTCGGTAGCTGTCGCCTTTGAGGGAGATGACTTCGGCGTGGTGGACCAAGCGGTCGATCATCGCGGCGGCGACCACGTCGTCGCCGAAGACCTCGCCCCAGCGGCCGAAGGGTTTGTTGCTGGTGACGATGAGGCTGGCCCGTTCGTAGCGGGCGGAGACGAGTTGGAAGAACACGTTGCCGGCTTCGGCCTCGAACGGGATGTAGCCGATCTCGTCCACGATTAACAGTGGGGTGCGGCCGAGTTTGGTGATCTCGGCTTGGAGCCGGCCTTGGTGGTGGGCGGCGACGAGTCGGGCGACCCATTCGGCGGCGGTGGCGAACGCGACGCGGTGCCCGGCCTGGCAGGCGCGGATACCCAGGCCGATGGCCAGCATCGTTTTGCCGGTGCCGGGCGGGCCTAGGAAGATCGCGTTCTCTCTGGCGGTGATGAAGTCCAGGGTGCCCAGATGCGCGATGGTCTCGCGTTTGAGGGAGCGTTGGTGGTCGAAGTCGAACTCTTCCAGGGCTTTGCGGGCCGGGAACCGGGCGGCGCGGATGCGGCCTTCCCCGCCGTGGCTGTCGCGGGCGGACACCTCGCGTTGCAGGCAGGCGGCCAGGAACTGTTCGTGGGTCCAGTTCTCGGCCCGGGCCCGCTCGGCCAGCCGCTCGACACTGTTGCGCAGGGTGGGGGCCTTCAACGCCCGGGTGAGGTAGGCGATCTCGGACAGGGTCTGCTCCTGCGTCGGCGCCGCCGTGGCGGTGGTGCTGGTTCTGGTGGCCATCACGCTGCCTGCCCTTCGTCGTCGAGGCCGAAGGCCCGGTCGTAGGCGGACAGGTCGCGTTCGGCCACCTCGGTCACCATGGCGCCGCGCCCGCCCGGACCGCGGTCCTGGAAGGCCTGGCGCAGCGCGTCGGCCGCCGTGCGGTGTTCGGGGTCGGTGATGGTCTGCTGCCGGGCCCAGCACCGCTCGTGCTCACCCACCAGCGCCGCGCCGCGGCGGATACGCACCACGTCCAGGTCGGCGATCACCTCGACGCGCTGCCCGACGGCCGACGGGTGCGCCGAGTAGTCGCAGGTGTCCAGCCGCACGTAGTAGTCGCGGGGCAGCACCACACTGTGGCGCCAACCGATCGTCGCGATGTCGATGGGCGGCAGCGGCCCCATCGCCGCCCGGTCCGCGCCGATGCGGTCGTTAGCGCAGGCGCCCTGCAACGCCCGCCGCGCCCGGGCATTGGCGCGGGCCAGGAACCCGGCCAGCTGGGCGTTGAAGTCGGCCGGGCCCGTGAACCGGCGGCCGGGCAGGAACGAGGTCTCCAGGAAGCCGTTGTTGCGTTCCGTCAATCCCTTCGTCTCCGGATCGTTGGGCTTGCAGATGTAGAACCGGGTGCCCAGCATGCCCCGCAACGCGGTGAACTGCGGTGTCAGCTTCGGGTTCGGACCGCCGTAGCGGCCCACGCCGCCCTCGCCGTCCCAGACCAGCAGCCTGGGCACGCCACCGAGCTGACGCAGCACCGCCCACTGGCCCAGCACCAGGTCCTCGGCGTTGCGGGTCGGGATCATCGTCGCCGCCAGGAACCGCGAGTAGCCGGCGGTGAGCACGAGCACCGGCGGGGTGGTCTTGCCGGACCCGACCTGGCCGTGGCCCAACGGGATGGGCGCCGGCGGGAACCACAGATCACACTGGCCGACCTCGCCCGCCTCGTACGTCGTGCGCGAGGACGGGTCGGTCGGCGCGTATACCGGCCGCAGCAACCGAACCCGTTCCTTGAGCACCGTCATCGACCGGCCCCACCCGATCCGCTCAGCGATCACCGTCGCCGGCATGTCCGGGAACTCCTTGAGCAGAGCCCGGATCCGCGGCTCCACCTCATCCACTATGGACCCAGAACCGGCCCGCACATACCTCGGCGGCTGCACCGACCGCACCGCGTTACGCACCGTGTTCCGAGCCAGATGCAACTTCTTCGCGATCGCCTTGATCGACATTCGCTCCGCCAGATACAACCGACGGATCTCCGCCCAGTCCTCCACCGTGATCACCCCTCTTATCCCGCATTGTGGATACGGAGGGGTCAATATTCACCCGTCCGCAGGGGGTCAGTTTTCAGGCGTCGTCGACAATGATTGCAATGAAGTCTTCATTCGCCTCTTATGGAGGCATGCCGTCTCCGCTGCGAACCCTTGATCCGGACATACTTGTGGCGCGGCGTGCGGCTGCAGGCCTGACCCGAGCGCAGCTGGCTACACGAGCCGGTGTCTCAACTCGCATGATCTTCTTCTACGAGCACGGCACCCACACTCCGACGCCGGCGCGCTTGGAGAGCCTCGCCGCCGCATTGGGATGTGGACCGGAGGACCTGATCAATGTTGCTCGAGGACAGGAGACGCTTGTTGATCTCAGATACGCGGCAGGACTGACGCTCGAGCAGGCCGCCGAGCTCTTACGCCGTAGCGCTGTTGGCCGGGCGCTCCACATATCGGCCGCAAAAATCTCCGCCATGGAGAGTGGTCAACCGGTGAAGGGACACGGCTGGTCGGATCCAGCTGTGACAGGCAGGTTCCTTCCACGGTTGGCAAAGACATACGGGGTTCCGCTCCGCATGATGCTCGACGCCTGGATGCGGAGCCGGCCGGACGAACCCGCTCCGACGCTCGATAACGGGCGTGACAGGGCGCCGTCGAAGACCGCGCTGTCGACATGGGAGTCGCTGAACGAGCGCCAGCAGAGGTATCTGGGCGAGATCATGCGCGACGACCGCATGACCGCGACGGAGATGTGGATGCGGCGGGTGCAGCGGCTACCGGTGCCGCCAGCTTCTGAATGGAGACGGCTGCCGTTGGCACTAAAGGCTCCTCCCGCGGTGGTGGGGTATACCCGCCTGCAGGAGCGACTGCGGCGTCGAGGTGTGCATGACCCTGGTGCCGGGCAGACCGTTCATGCCCTTGCCAGGCGCGGGTTACTGGTCATAGCCGAAGATCTCGTTGATCATCCTGCAGTAGGTGAGGTGGCCCGGGTTCTGGTGCAGATCACCCGTCAAGGCCGCGCGGCAGCACAGGCCGGCCTTGACGAAACCGCCGACGATGATCACGGTGCCCACCTGCTGTCGGAGTGGCTCTGGGGGGTTCTTGTCCGAGTAGCGGCGGCTGAACCCGACGGCCTGCCTGACGACCGGTTGGCTGGTCGTGCCTTGTTCTTCATCTGCGTGGGATATAGCGCCAGGCCCGGTGGCCGGCCGAGCCGTGGCTTCATCGACTCCGTCGCGGTGATGGCACCGAGTGCCACACATGTCACCGAGTACCGGTGGCGGCTAACCAGCCTGGGCAGGCGCCACATTGCGGAGTATTTGGCAACCTACCGTGAGTTGTATCCGCGGGTAGACACCACCGGGCTCGATGCTGTGGTGTCGGAGTCCGGATAGCTATGCCCTGACTTTGCCAGTCGTTTCGTCGCACCCCGGGTCTAACATCCGGTTTCGTGACTGCTGTGGACGACGACGCGCGGGCGCTCGGCGAGAATCGGATCCGCTACCTGGTGACTAAGGCCGCCTTACATGCGGCCAAAGCTATGACGACGCCGGGTCTTGAACCACAGCAACGGCTGGCGACGCTGATGGAATGCCATGGGATGGTCCTGGCGGCACGCGGTCCGGAAAGTCCTCTGTCGTTCGGGGAGTTCCGCAAAGCGGTGAGGGGTGACCTGGGCCGACTGCTCCCGGGTGATGTCGACCCGTTGGATCTGGATGGCTTGCGCGTGGTCGACGCGGACGGCCAGGTGACCGAGGACCTCTTCGATCTCGACCTCGAGCAGCGGATGCTGCTGCATGCGCTGCGCACCCTCAACAAGACGGCTGGCGGCGTCAGCACAAGGGACCTGCAGTCGGAGATCGAGCAGGAGACCGCCTACGCGCTGCTGAACAGAACCGGCGACCAGGAAACCTACGTGCGTGGTCGCTCTGACCTGATCCGCGTTGCAGCGGGTTCGGTATCGGACCTGGCTGATCTGCGGCTACCGCCGATGGTCGCCGAGTTCTACGAGGACATCCCGTACGGCTCGGTTTACGACGGCTACTGGTTCGGATGCCCGATCTGCCGTTGGCCGATGCGCGTAGCGCTCAACCGAGGTGCTGGTGGCTTAGTCGGTTCAGCACGGTGCTGGCATGCGCCACATGCAGCGATGGGCGCCACCTACATATTCCGACCTACGGGTGACCACGGTGCACCACGACTTCAGCCGGAGTCGGCCCCGGCTCGCCCGGGAGGCCGGGAGTCCGTGCTCTACCCGGATATCGAGACCATCCCCGACGCCCTGCCCGCCGAGGGGCACAAGGCCCTCGTCCGCGGCATCTGGCGGTACACGACAGTGCCGGGGATCCCGGAACTGTCGCTGCACGATCGCCTAGCCGAGCGCGGCGTGGACGTCCAGCTGTGGCCAGGACTGGATGCCTACGACCTGCTCGTTCAGGTAGGTCGTCGGCGGGCCAAGAAGCGCCCGTTCAAGGTCGACCTCAAGGACTACACCTCCGCTGCGACACTCGCGCAGCTTGTCCATGCCCAGGAAGGCGACCAGGGCGGTGCCGAATGGCTGGTCGTGCCGGACTACCGCCACGACCAGGTGCCGCTGTTGTCCGGGGTATGCGCCAAGTACGGCATGAAGGTCGCCACCGCGTCGGAGTTCGGTGAGCTGGTGTGTGAGCAGTCGGGAGTGAGCTGGGCATGACCGAACCGCCTGTACGGGAGACCGCCATCCACGTGGCGCTGGCGCTGGCCGCGCACTACTTCCCTCAAACAGTCGACGGGGACACCCGCTGCGCCGGCGCCTTCGCTGACGCGGCATTCCTGCTCTCCGGCAAGTATTCCGTGTGGGAACGCTGGAGGATCTTGCCTCACGACGAGAAACAGCGTATCGCACTGGCCGGCTCGATCGCCCCGAGCGACCTCGCTCAACCGCGCGCGTTCTCAGTAGCCGCCCGGGCTCTGCTGACGCGGGTCAACGTCGGTGAAGATGGGGAGACAGCCGCCATTGCCGCGTTCGAACCCGTCGGCAGCAACGCCTTCACGGCTACTGCCGCGCTGCCACGCGTAGGCCGTGATCTGCTGGAGTATGTCGACCGGCAGATCGCTCGCTTCCGGCGACCCAGCGTTCGGCCCAAACCGCTGGAATTCGCCGGCCCCGGCACCTGGTCCACCCCGGAGATCTTTGTCAAGGACACCGGTCAGATTCGGGGAAAGGTCAGCATTCCGCTCTACCCGCAGTTCATCGAACCGCTCAGTCACGAGCGTCTGCCGCACGTAAGAACCGTCGGCTACCATCCCGACCTGCGCATCCCCACGGCCGAACTACTCGAGTTGGCTGAGCAGATCGACAGCCGGTACAACCCGGACGAGCGGTACCTGCGCAACACACTCGCTCAGTTGTTCGATGTCCTACAGACCAGCGACACTGTATCGGCGCAGGAAGCGCTCAGGTTGAACGCCGGCGGTATGCAGATCTTCCATGCGCCGACGGGTACCGGCAAGAGCGTCCTCGTCCGGGTTATGGCCAGCTGGTTCGCCAGCAAAGACCTCCGGATCGCTATCGTCCTGCCCGACATCAAGGCATGCCTCGCGATGACCTGGAACGTCCGCGGCGACCTCGAGCACCTACGCCAGACCGGCGTCCTCGACCATGCGGCAACGTGCGCCCACCTCATGTCATCATCCCGCATGCTCGAGCGGGCACTCAAACATGCCTCGTTGATCAATGAAGATCCCGAGGCGCCCGGGCTGTGGGATGAACGCGCCGAACGCGACATAGACCCGCTTGCATACGGCTGCGCTCAAAAAGAGTTCCTGCAGGCTAATGGCGACTACCCGACCGGTCGGGAACCTTGCTTGTCGTTGGGCGGGCAAGGGGTCGGCATGGCTGCCTGCCCGTGGATCCCGACGTGCGGAAAGTTCGCGCCGGTCTACCAGGCCTGCGCCGCGAACGTAGTGATCATGAATCACTTCCTTTTCATGCAGGGCACCCTGACGATCGGCGTCAACCTCGACGGCCGTCCTGTGCGGACCATGACCGCAGCCGAGTTCGCACTGCGGACCTGCCACGCCGTGTTCGTAGACGAAGTCGACCAGTTCCAGTCACGCGCTATCGACCGGTGCGCCAGCGAGGTCGTCCTGCACTCGCGCCGACACTGGTCGGCAGCACCGCAGGAGATCGACACCGACGCGAAGCGTCTCAACATCAACCGCGAGAGCCTTCTGCTTCCGTCCGTCAGCCATGTTCGACTGGTGGCGGAGTTTCTGTTGCTCAACATCTGCATGAACACACTGAGCCTGCACGCCGCAGAGGATGAGCGGGGCAAGGACCGCATCCCCGACACCACCAGTAGCCGATGGCACCTGGCACGCGGCCGGGACCGCTCATTGATCCGTCTGCTCTGGCCGGACAGCGAGAACGACGAGGCTGACATCCCCACTGAACTGACCGAGCGCATCAACGCGCTCATGCCCGCCCGCTACCAGCGCAATGACCCGTTCGGCACGTCGGATCAGCCTCTCGAGCCCGTGTGGGCCGACGTCCGACGCGCGCTGAGCGCCTTGGTCGCGCCACGAGGTGAGCATCTGCTCGACATGGTGAAGCTTGAGCTGCACGACCTGCTCACCGATCTCGTCAAGAACCCGCACCACCGTGCACAGATCATCAACCTTCTCGTCACCCGGACAACCATGATCGAACTCGACGAGGCGCTGTCGGAGCTGCGTCAGCGGGTTTATGAGCTCCGCACCTCAGGGCTGCGCTCGACCCAGAGGATCGTCGAGTCGCTGCAGACCTCCGCGGTCATGTCCGTTATGCCACTTGGCATGCTCGGCCGATCGCTCACCGGCTACCGGGTTACCGGCCTCGACGACATGGAGAGGAACGCCGCCCTGGTCGCCCAGACCATCGCCGGCGATCCCCACCTCTTCACCGCCGAACTCGGCGGCATCGTCTCACTCAACCTAGCCGGCGTCGAACGGCCGGTCATGGGTCTGTCCGCCACGGCCTACTTCCCGCAGGCGGTCCGCGAACACCTGCATGCCCCGGTGCGCTGGTGGATGACCGACGCCCAGGCCCGATCCATCCGGGCGCGAAAGCACCGCATCGACTACGGCGAAGGCCACCCGCTCTTCGGTGAGCCGATCAAGATTTCGGGCCTGCACCCCAGCCGAAAGCGCGACGCGTTGATCGAGTTGGGCAGCAACCTCTACGACCGCTACATCCACCGCGAACTCGAACGCACCGCCGCCACCGATCCTGACCGCGCGCACGTCCTGGTCGTCGCCAACTCCTACGAGCAGTGCGCCTGGCTCGCCCGAGGCATCGCGCAGGCGGGGCACTACCGCGGCGGACTGTGTGTTGCCGTACGTGCGGAAGACCGTCACAGCTCCGAGCCCGACCTCCCCCGACAGAACGTCGCCATGCGCCTGACGCAGGAGCAGTTCGAGGACTTCCCGAGACACGGAAATGTTCTGGTCGTACCCCTGTCAGTGATTGCCAGAGGTCTCAACATCGTGGTCGGCACGCGCTCGGCCGTGCGTTCGGTCTACCTCTGTGTGCGTCCATTGGCGCTGCTCAACGACCCAGCGGAGATGTACGGCAGCATCAACGCCGCAGGCATGCAGGCCCTGCCAATCGGCGGTAGTACCCGGCCGGTCGATGCACTGGCGCTGGCATGCGATGCGGCATGGGAACGGCTGCGGCTGCTGCTGCGCACCGCCAGCCAGTTCACCTCCATGCATAAGGTCCTGCAGGAGGAGATCGTGGCGGGAATGATCGTCGATCTGATCCAGCTCGCCGGACGCGCCCGCCGCGGAGGCACCGAAGCCGTGCTGCACATGGTCGACTATGCCTTCCACGAGGATACGTGGAGCGCGGACCTTGAGACCGTCCTGCGGCGCATCCATGCCAAGTGGCCGCCTGACGTGCGTCAGCAGATGAACGCGCTTTATGGAGAAGCGCTGAACGCTTTCCTGTCCTATGCCGGCATCAATCCCGACGAGTCTGTCCCCGCTGGCTCAATCCGAGAAGAGGACGCGTGACCCCGACCGACCGCGAACCCGGGAACTACCTCAACACGCTCGCGTTCCGTTGCACCCCGGACCTCGTCGGAGACGATGCCGTCCATGTCCGCCAACTCGACACGGAAACGATCAAGATCTGGACCGATTTTGACAATATGTGCAAGAAGCAGTACAACGACCCGGATGCCCAGGCCCCGTACTCCATCGCCACCACTGTCCTGAGCGTCCTCAGCGGCGGCTACGTACACTTCGACCCCCACGGACCGTCGCCGTTCATCGCCTCTCGGGAGCCGCTTGACGACAAATTGCTCCGCCGGGTCTTCACCTTGACTCACGCACTCGCCCTTGGTGCGCGGATCGAGGACATTGACCTGCACAAGGCCCCTGAGCTGGCCCGGCGAATCGCCGAGACGGCCGAGCGCCGCCTGGTCCTTGCCGATTTCATCAGGTCGCGGCCGCGCACCCAGCCGGACGCGCCCAGCTGGGTCTACCGCACCGTCGTCTGGGGTCTTTCTCAGCAGCTCGCAGGGTTATGGCCCGTCTCCGACAACAGGAACGTCAACCTGCGGCCCGATACCACCGGCGGACTGGTCGCCATCGACGATCCATGGGAGAACGAGCAGGGCGGCCGGTACGCGATATCGCGCACCGCGCTCTGTCTCAGGACGATGCCCAACATCGTCGCACCGGTCGTTCATGTGACCTCACGGGTCACCCGGATCTCCTCTTCGCTGATCTTCTCCAGGACAGCGCTCGCCGTTCAGCCCGGCGAAGGGCGTCCCGTACTGGAGATAGAACTCAACGGTCGCGGTGGTGCTCGCACTATCAACCGCCTCGCCCTGCAAGCGCTGGGCCGGCTTGAGATGGACTACTCCATCCTGCGAACCATCGCCCAACGCGCGCAAGCGGAGCGCCACCTGCTCATCGAGGCGAACGAGCGCAAGCAGAAGCCCATCTTCCCGAAGGCGCACCCCGGACAGGTGTGGCCTGTGCTGCCGAAGAACTACAGCTTCCCGATTGGGGCTGGTCCCGGCATGCACCACCTGCGGGTGCTGCACAAGCACATCCTCAACGTCTTCGGCGAACGGGCCGAACCGCTCGCCGCCCGCGAAACCAAGATGACGCTCGTGCACCGACCAAGCGACCCGGAGAAGATACCTGCCAAAGAACTCGCGCGTCGCAGGGAGGAACGCGAAAGCACTGGCGGCACCGAGCCGCTCAGGGCACGCGGCAACGTCTTCCCCCGTCCCGAGTCGATCGTCGCTGCGGTAGAGGCCGCCGGCTTCAACAAGCTCCGCATAGTCTGCCTGTGGTACGGCGACGAGACCCGGCTACGGATGCTCGGCACCCTTTGCAAGACCTACGGCATCGACCCCACCGGTGTCGATCCCCACGATGGAGAAGAGTTCAGCCTGCACCAGGACAGGATCACCGCGGTCTTTCACCTCGCGGCCGACTTCCTCCTCCCCGGTGCCCCCGACGGTCGCCAACAAGCCTTGGCGACAACCGGTGCGTCACTGGACTCCCGCGACGGAACGCTCGTCGGCGCCTGGTGCGAGACCCACGTTCCGACCAGCGAGGACATGTCCGAGGGGTCGACCGACGACATCGACGCGAAACCTCAGACCAAAGCGATTCTTGCCCGCATGGGGGTCCCGAGTCAGTATCTGCTCGGTCGGAATGCGAACGGAGTCATCCAGCCTAGAGCGAAAGATCACCCGGCCGAGATGGCGTTGCTGGACCTGTACCGGTCCCTGGGTCTCATCGATGACCGCATCGCTAACGCCCTCAGGCCGGAGCCCCGGCACACAGCCGACGGAGCCGACCGCGTGGCCCACGTCGGGTTCCACGTCCGTCAGCAGAACAACCGCAAGGGAGAGCGCGGCGTACCCAAGGTCGTGATCACAGCATCGGCCCTTGTCCCGCCCGCGGTGCCTGGCGGTGTCTGGACGCTGCTCGGCTGGAGCTCAACCAACGCTCAGTGGGGGCCCTACCGCACCGCCCAGAACGTTTTCCATACCACCGCCTACGCGCAAGAAAAGGGCACGAAGAAGACCTACCGCCAGCGCTGGGACGACGCGGCGGACATCATCGAGAACGCGTTACGCGATCTCGCTGAGGAACTTGATGGCATCCCCTATGTCGTCGCCGTGGACGAGGACGCCGGCCGGCGCATGTGGGACGGACTGCAGAACAAGAAGCAAGGAGCCTCACCGGCAAGTCGAACCAGCCGGCACTGGCTTCCGGGCAGCAGCCTCGACGACGAAGAACGCCCAGCCGGGGTGGTCCGCCTCAACATCGCTGCCGAGAACGTTCCACAACCGGTCGGGACAACCCGCGTCTACAAAGACCGCGACGAGACGAAAGATGGCGAAACGACACGCGTGCTCTATGAGGTTGGTACAGACTTTGGCTCGCCCATCTGGATTGAGGATTTTCCAACCTCGTCAGTAGGGGTCCTCGACGTGTTGTAGTGCGACGATCGCCCTGGTGATTGTGGTGGCTCGGGCTGGGTCGCAGCGTAGACGGCTGAGGACCTTCCAGGTTTTGAGGATCGCGACTGCGCGTTCTCCTTTCGCGCGGACGCGGGCGTGGGCGCGGTTGACCTCGCGCATCGGTTCGGGCAGGTTGCGGCCCTTGAACGGTGTGGAGACGGTTCCCCGCGCGCCCTGGTAGCCCTTGTCAGCCCAGACGATGACGTTCGCGTGGGCGAGAGCGTCGATGAGTGCGTGGGTGCGGGCAGCGGTCAGATCATGGGTACTGCCCGGCAGGGCGGGTGAGGCCCAGAGCAGGTGACCGCGTGGGCCGGCGAGGATCTGGACGTTGACGCCGTGGCGTTTGTGCTTGCCGGAGTAGTACGGCCGCTGGTCGGCTACCCGCTCGATCGGGACGAGGGTGCCGTCCAGGATCACCCAGACCAGCAGCGCGGCCCGCTCGATGGCTTGAGCGAGGGTGGGCGCCTGGGCGGCGAGCAGGTCAACGGCCTCCCGCAGGTAGCGGTAGACGGTGCCCACCCCGACGCCGAACCCGGCGGCCAGCCGCTGGTAGGTGTCGCCGTTACGCAGCCACGCCAACGCGAGCAGGGCCTGACGGCCAGGATCAAGGCGACGCCACCGCGACCGGATCCGGGCCCGGTGGTGGCGGATCAGGTCCGCCAGGCAGGTCAGGCTACGCGTCGACAGCGAGATCGTGGAAGGATATGCAAGCACAGGGCTCCCCCGGAGATGACAGTGGTCTTGGTCGACTTGTTCATCTACCAGGAGCCCTGTCCCATATGGACAGCGGCTCACCTACCAGGCTTGTGACCAGCCCAGACAGGTTGGAAAGTCCTCATTCTCTCCAACGTACCGCGCGGCTACGACGGGGACGGGGCAGGCCGTCTCGGCTCGAAGTACACCCGCTGGGATGCCAAGCGGTCGGTTCAATCGGAAGACAAAGCCGAGCGTCGCAAGGGCGAGATGCCCCAGATCTGGTACTCCATGACCGCCACCGAGATATTTCCTATCGTCAATGATGGCAAGATCTCGCCGGAAGCACTTGCGATCGCCGCCGTCCAACTCTGCCACCAAACCCTCTTCTGGTCGGATCGTGCCCGTTACCCCGTACCGCTCCACGCCGCCAAGCAGATGGACCTTGACCATCCACAGTTTCGCCGCACGGCGTTGCCGGATGAGCAGGAGACCGCCGAACCCGGCTCCGAGGATGCAACGGCCACGGCCCCACCGAGCTGAGCAAGTGATACCGGAGAATCGGTGCCTATTCCGGGTGTCGACCAAGCACGACGATCAACCTACTCATTCGCGTCATGGGACGCTGCACCCTGCACGTCGACCGCTTCCTTTCGCGGCCCAGCAGACGTCCAGCCCTTCGCGAGAAACGCCGCACCCGAGGTCGGAATCGCCGGTATGGCTCATGCAGATGATCAACCGGACGTCGACCGCGCCTCCCACCGACCGACCAGAGGATCCCAAACGCCGTCACTGTAGAGCCGATTAAGATCAGGCTGGGCATCCGGATCCGACGGAGCGCATGCGACCCACCCCCGGCCAGGTTCCAACCGGGCGTACCAGCCAAGGCGTTCGCAATCCTCCTGGCCGGGCCATCGGCCGGTCCAGGAGTCACGTTCGTGAGGAACAGGCGCAGATTGGGTGTGATCGCACATACTCCACTGCAAACCGGTAGCACGACAGCGGGCGACATCGCAGACTCGGTCATGCTGCTCGCCGACGCCGGCCCCACACCCATGACACCGAGGAAGCGCACCCCCCATGGTCACCTTCCTCCAAGCGGCCCTCGACGGATAGGCCGACAATACCTGCACCTCAGTCCAGTGAGCTGCCTCGCTTCTGTGGGAGGTCCGAGGACCCCAGGTCTTCCCGGCAAATCGCGTCCTGGGGTGGTCCGGCGACGTAATGGCCAGCGGCTGGGCCGCCTCGATCGCATCGGGATCCCCGGCGCTGCGCTGTCGCGCATCCGGGCGATCACAGAGAGACGCGCAGGAAAAGGTGAGCAGGTCGATGCGGCCGTGAAGCTACTCGATCCGGTAAGCCGCGAGCGCGCTGCTGGGCGAAGACAGTGACCCGGTCAGCTCACCACCATCGGGAGCGCACCCAAGCAGGTCAGCGACGCGATATCATGCTGCTCCGTTGCTGCTCCGACGTCTGCTTCCTGGTGCGTCCCGCTGATAACCAGTAGTGCTCGACGCCGAGATCCAGCCATCGAAGCAGGGCGAGAACGCCGTGGCCTGCCGATACTCAAGCAGTCCTATCTGATGAGGATGAGTAGGAATGCGGCGTCACAACCCTGGCGATTAAAGTCCGCAGCTCTGCCGTTGACCTACAAGGCCACTGGGTGCGCCGTCGCCATGATCCGGACTGACCGTTGGCCGACGGAATCGCCGGACGCCACCGGAAACGACCCCGCTCCAACATAGGAGGCACCTTCGAGCGACCTAGCGTCCACTATGGAAATGAGAAAGCCTCCGATCCGGGACGTCTTCCCAGGTCAGAGGCTTGATCAATTGTGCGCCGCCAGGGACTCGAACCCCGAACCCGCGGATTAAGAGTCCGCTGCTCTGCCAGTTGAGCTAGCGGCGCTCGTTGGCAACGGCAGAAACCTTAGCACGCACCCAGGTTGGATCTCCAATCAGTATCCCGCCGGGCTCATAAATGCGACAAATACTTACGAAAATTCGGACGATCAGGCCTCGATCGGTCTAGTCGTAGCGCGGTGGGCGGGCAAGCATATCTATGGGCGCCGTTCAGATCACTTGCGTTGTCCCAGGTCGGCTGCACGCCCGTCATCCGCCCAGCTGGCGAAGCTGGGCAGTAACCGGGCGGGCGTACCGCATCTGGGCAGGCGGCACCGCCGGATGTTGGTCTTTGTTGCCGGCTGTCGGGCAGTGTCGGGTGCTGCCACAGTCCCGTGTCAGGCCGTTACGTTCTAAACCGAAGCTGTAGATCCCGGATGGATCCCGGAACCTGTCCGGCTGCCCGCGCTCAGCCCATGTGTCGGTCGCCATGGGAAGCCGGACGGATGGGGCGTGGCATGGGCACCACGTAGCGTTGCTGGCCCGCTCGCCTGCCTGGTGCCGGGGCCGGGTCGATTCGGCTGGCGGTGGTTGAGGTGTATCAAGGATCTTGGACGGGTTCTCTCGACTGAGAGGATGTGTTCATG